>DATMZM010000167.1:0-3044 GCA_035607445.1 Thermoanaerobaculia bacterium
GCGCTATCGGAAGTACAAGGACGTCGCCGTGCCGCGCGTCGTCGACGTCGAGAACCGGGTGGACATCTACCCGGCCGAGCGGCGGGTCGAGATCGCCGGCCGATACGTCTTGAAGAACAAGACGAAAGCGCCGATCGCGACGCTCCACGTGACGATCCGGCCGCTCGTGCGGGTGAACTCGCTGTCGCTCGATCCCCGCTGGCGCACCTACCGCGACGCCGAGCTCGGCTATTCGATCTATCGCCTGCCCGCGCCGCTCGCCCCCGGGGCCACGATGGACCTCTCCTACGACCTGACCGTCCGAGAGCGCGGCTTCGTCAACAACGGCTCGAACACCTCGCTGGTCGAAAACGGCACGTTCTTCAACAACCGGGACTACCTGCCGATCCTCGCCTACGACGAGTCGGACCAGCTCCAGGATCGCAGCATCCGGAGGAAGTACGGGCTCGGGCCGGTGCCGCGCGTGGCGAAGCTCGAAAACCAGGCCGCGCGGCGCAACAACTACATCACTGCGGATTCCGACTGGATCGGCTTCCGCACCACGGTCTCGACGAGCGCGGATCAGATCGCGCTCGCGCCGGGCTATCTCAAGCGCGAGTGGCGGGAGGGCGATCGGCGCTTCTTCCGTTACGAGATGGACCGCCCGATCCTGCACTTCTACTCGTACCTCTCGGCGCGCTGGGCGGTCAAGAAGGACGTCTGGCACGGCCCGGGACGCGACGTCGCGATCGAGATCTACTACCACCCGCCGCACGAGTACAACGTCGACCGGATGATCGATTCGGTCAAGAAGTCGCTCGACTATTGCACCGCCCATTTCTCGCCCTACCAGCACCGCCAGGTGCGGATCGTCGAGTTTCCGCGCTACGCGAGCTTCGCGCAGAGCTTCCCGAACACGATCCCGTATTCCGAATCGATCGGTTTCATCGCGGACCTGCGCGATCCCGAGTCGATCGACTACGTCTTCTACGTCACCGCCCACGAGGTGGCCCACCAGTGGTGGGCGCACCAGGTGATCGGAGCGAACGTCCAGGGCGGCACCATGCTGTCCGAGAGCCTGGCGCAGTACACGGCGCTGATGGTGATGCAGAAGGAGTACGGCAAGGCGAAGATGCGCCGGTTCTTGAAGTACGAGCTGGATCAATACCTCGAAGGGCGCGGCGGCGAGCTGGTCGAGGAGCTGCCGCTGATGCGGGTCGAGAACCAGCCGTACATCCACTACCGGAAGGGGAGCCTGGTCTTCTACGCCCTGCAAGAAGCCATCGGCGAAGAGGCGGTCAACCGCGCGCTCGCGCGCTACGTCGCCCAGGTGGGCTACCAGGATCCGCCCTACACGATCACGCCCGAGCTCCTGGCGCTCCTCCGCCAGGAGACCCCGCCCGACCGCCAGGGCCTGCTCCGCGACCTCTTCGAGAGCATCACGCTGTTCGACAACCGGGCCGTCTCGGCGACCTGGCGCAAGCGGGCGGACGGCAAGTACGTCGTGACGCTCTCGGTCGAAGCCAAGAAGCTCCGCGCCGACGGCCAGGGGGTCGAGACGCCGGAGGGCCTCGACGACCTCGTCGACCTCGGAGTGTTCGGCGAGACGACGAAGAACGGCAAGAAGGAAGAGACCATCCTCTACCTAGCCAAGCACCGCCTGCGCAAGCCGGCGGAGACCTTCGAGCTGGTCGTCGTCGGCCAGCCGGTCGAGGCCGGCATCGATCCCCTCAACAAACTGGTCGACCGCGCCTCGGGCGACAACCGGATGAAGGTCTCGGCGGCGGGGTAGGGCGGGCTCACCCCTCGCCGCGCAACGCCTTCACGGGATCGAGGTAGGCCATCACGCCGTAGAGCCCGATCGCGGCGAGCACGAGGGCCGTGCCCGCGAAGAGGGTGACTTGCCGGTGTTCTGAGGACGCTGCCGTCGAAAGCGGACGAGCCCGCCCTCCGCGGCGGACGGCTCGCCCGGGCTGCAAGGCGGGTTCTTCTTGGCGCTTCAGCCTTCGTCCCTCCGGCCTGGGCTTTGCACGCTGCGGCTGGCCATCCTCTTCGAGGGAGGCCGGCACATGCTCAAGAGAATCTGGAGCGCGGTCGTAGCGATCCTGCTGGTTTCCGCGAGCACGGCCCCGGCGCGGGCCTGCACTCGCCCTCGGGGTCCCTTGGAGTGCGTCGCGTCGGTTGCCCTGACCGTCACGGTCGACGGCGCGAGCGTCTTCCCGGGCGAGAGCGCCCGGGCCGCCCCCCTCGAGCGGCGGCTCCTCGCCGTCGCCTCGCGCGCTCTGGCCGAGGCCGGAGTGGCGAGCGATCCGAGCGGGCGCGATCTCCACCTCGACGTCTTTCGCGAAGGCGACGATCTAATCGTCGTCGCGTCCCCCCGGGGCGAGGAGGCCACCGGCTCTCGCGCCGAGGCGGATTGGCAAGTGCAGAAGACGGTCGAGCCCGCCGACGGCGAAGAGGCCGCGACGCTCGCCGAGATCGAAAACTCCTTTCTCCGGGCCCTTTCCGGCACGATCGGCTCGAAGGAATCCTGCCTGCCGGACCGCTACTCCTCGGCCCACGGTCGGTTCGTCTTCGAGATCCCGTCGGAGAACCCCCTCGCCCGCGCCCGTTACTTGCGAGCTCTGCTCTGGAAGGAAGGGGAAGCCGGGCTCGACCTCGAACCCCGCGGATCGCTGTTCGAGCGCTCCGCCTCCGGGCGCGAAGAGCTCCGCTCGACGTTCCGGCTCCCGCGCGAGGCGCTCCCCGGCAGTTTCCTGGTCGCGGACGACGGGCGCTTCGTGGTCGAGGCCTGGCGCTGGGCAAGTGTGGGCGACTCGGAAGACGCGTTGATCCTTTTCTGGTCCGACGGCACCGAGATCCGCCGGCTCTCGCTCGAAGACCTTCTCACTCCGGGGGACCTGCAGCAGGTCCGAAACCAGTACGCGACCCTCACCGCGACGGCTCTCGACGACGAGAACGATCGGCTCGTGATCGCGATTTCGCGCGGTGACGTCACGGGAACGATCGAGATCGACCTCGAAACCGGCGAGCTGACCGAGCCGAAGCACGACCATCTGACCCAG
>DATMZM010000257.1:0-7514 GCA_035607445.1 Thermoanaerobaculia bacterium
CTGGGCGGCACGAACCGCTGGGACCGCGCGGACGGCGAGCGCGAGGAGCGCCTGCTGGACGGCCCCGGCCTCGCGGCGCTCGCGCGAGATGGGGTCGAGATCGGCTGCCACGGCCGGTTCCATCGCGATCTCGCGCTCTGCTCGGACGCCGAGCTGCGCGAGGAGGTGGAGACGGCCCGCGACGAGCTGACGGC
Source organism: Thermoanaerobaculia bacterium (assembly GCA_035607445.1). Classification (GTDB taxonomy): domain Bacteria; phylum Acidobacteriota; class Thermoanaerobaculia; order Multivoradales; family UBA5704; genus DASYKS01. The sequence continues at coordinate 195 of DATMZM010000257.1, forward strand.
AGCCGTAGGCGCACCGGTCCGCACGTTCTGCTATCCCTATGGCCGGCTCTCCGCAGGAGCGCGCGCCGCGGTCGAGCGGACCGGCTACCTGGGCGCGGTGTCGATCCATGGCGCTCCGGAGGCGCGGGCGGACGATCGCTTCGCCCTGCCGCGGATGATCGTCAACCCGGGCGAGAGCGGCTTCGAGCGCCGGCTCAAGGCCGCAGGGCTCTATCCGCTCTGGAGCCGACTGCCCCGCCTGGGGCTCCTCTCCGCGTTGCGCTCGCGCGCCGGGAGGGCCGCCTGATGGCGCTCTGGCCCCGCCTCGCGCGCGATTTCGAGCGCCTGCGCCGGGTCAGGGGGCGCGGCTTCTGGGCCACCGCGTTCGATGCCTTTCTGCTCGACTCGGGTTTTCAGGCTCTCGTCGCCCACCGGATCGCCCACGCGCTCGCGGTTTGGGGCGTGCCGCTCCTGCCTGCAATCTGCAGGCGCTGGGCGATCGGCGCCTGCGCGATTGACATCCTGCCGCGGGCTCGGATCGGCGGCGGTTGCATCGTCGCCCATGGGCTCGGGCTCGTGATCGGCGGCCGGACGGTGATCGGCGAGGACTGCACGCTGCTCCACGGGGTGACGCTCGGCGAGGCGCGCTTTTCCGAGCTCGACTGCCCGACGATCGGCGACCGGGTGACGATCGGCGCGGGCGCGATCGTGCTCGGTGGCATTTCGGTGGGAGACGGAGCGATGATCGGCGCGGGCGCGGTGGTGCTGGCCGACGTGCCGGCCGGCGCGACGGTCGCCGGGGTGCCCGCGAAGGTGATCCGGGAGGAGGGGTCCGTTTCATGAGTTTCCTGAGCTTCACGAGGGTCGCGAATCGGCAGGCAGGAAACGCGGCCCTCGGCGCGATCGCCGCGAGCACTGCGGTCGCGCTCGCCGCGCTTCTGCCGTTGCGGGCTACCGCGGAACCCTCCCCACCGCCCGCCCGCACGCTGTGCGACGCCTCGACGACGACGACCGCGATCGGCCTCGACACGGCCGCAGGGCGGGCGCTCCTGTCGCTGCCCGCGCACGGCGCGGGGGCCGACGCGCAGCCGGCCCGCCTGATCGAGATCGACGCGGCGGGCGAGACCGCGCGCGCCTGGAACGACACGGCGAACGGCCGCTTCGGGGGCTCCGTCGGCCCGGGCCCCGTGCTCGGTGTCCTTCCCTGCCCGGGCTCCTGCCTGCAACCGGTCCGTTTCGTGGACGGCGCCTTCCAGCCCCTCGGCGAGACGCTCTCCGCCCCTCAGGGCGCGACGGTCGCGGCGACCTACGACGCGGAGGGCGCGCCCTGGATCGTCCTCCTCACCGGAGCGGCGGGCGGCGACCTGCGCGCCTGGGCCTACCGGTTCGAGGGCAAGCGGGAGTGGCAGGAGCACGGCAGCCAGGTCTTGACGGCGGTCGGCGAGCTGCCGGCGAACCCCGCTCCCGGGGTCGCGGACGGGATCGTGGTCGGCACCGGGATCTTCCGCGCGAGCGCCCCGCCCGCCCTCTGGGTCGAGGGCCTGCCCGCCCTGCCCGCGGAGCGCCGCGGCCAGCTGATCGCGCTCTCGCCGCGCGACGCCGCGTATCTCGCTTCCGATGGCGCGGTCTACGCGTCGGCGGACGCCGGGAAGACCTGGCGGCGCTCCACCTGGACCCCCTGGGGGCAGGGCACCACCGGCCTCTGGCGGCAGGGCACCGATTATTGGGTGGACCTGCCGCTCGGCGAGCGGCGCGGCGCTCTCCAGCTCGCCTGGTTCGATCGCCGCGTCGCGAGCAACGAGCGGCTCGTGCTCTCGCGCCGCGATCCGGGCGGCGCCTGGGTCGTCCTCGCCGAGGCCCCGAGCGCGCTCCACGGCCCGGGCGGAGAGAGCCTGGACGTCAGCGACGTCCTGCTGCCCAAGGAAGGGCGCTGGCTGGTGATCTCGGGCTGTGCGGCGGCGCCCGCGGGAGCGGTCCTCCCGGTCCGGACCTTCGACGGGCACAAGCTCTCGGAGCCGCGCTTCGTCCCGATCGAGCTCGTCCCGCTCGAGCTGGTCCCGAACGAGCCGGTCGCGCACTGAATCGGGCGGCGCGCGGAGCCCGCGCGGGGAGGCGGCGTCCTCCCCCGCATGCGGGGGAGGATCGAAGCGGGGCCCTACTTGAGGGGCGGGATCCGCAGCTTCTGGCCCGGATAGATCTCGTCCGGATCCTTGAGCATCGGCCGGTTGGCCTCGAAGATCACCGGGTACTTGTTGCCGTCGCCGTAGCTCTCCTTGGCGATCTTCCACAGCGTGTCGCCCTTGACCACTTCGTAGTAGGTCGCCTCGGGCTGCGCCTGGGAGACCTTGAGCTGGTCGTCGACGTGGGCGATGCCCTCGACGTTTCCGACCATCAGGACGACCTTCTCGCGCGTCTCCTGGGTGTCCGCCGTCCCGGTCAGGACGACCGAGTCCCCGTTCGCGCTGACGCCCAGCTCGTCGACCTTGAAACCCATGTCCGCGATCAGCTTCGCCAGCGCCGCGGCGTGCTTGCGGTCGTTCAGGTCCTTGACCTGCTCCGGCGTCGGACCCGCCGCGGCTGCGGCCGGGGCGGCCGGCTCGTCGTGGATGATGTGCAGCTTCTTTCCGGCGCTCTTGATGAAATCGATCAGACCCATTTTCTCTCCTTTTCTCAATCCCGATCCTATCTCACGTCGCCGGTCGAGGCACCGAGCTCCCGGCGGAGCGACTCGAGCTGCTCGAGGTGGCCCTTCTGGGCCGCGACCACGCTCCCGAGCGCTTCGGCCGCCTCGCCCTCGACGTCGTGGATCATCTTCGGATAGAGGATGTCGTTCTCGTAGCGCTCCTCGGCGATCGCCGCGACGACGTCGAGCTCCTGGCCGTTGACCTGCTCTGCAGCTTCGAGCAGCCGCACCGCGAGCGCATCCTTGGTCTCCGCAGCCGCGCGCCAGCGCTCGGCCAGCTTGGGCAGGCCGTCGCGCACGGCCCGGTCCGCGAACGCGCGATAGCGCGCGGCGCTGACCGCCTCGGCGGTGAAGCCGGTCTTCAGATGCTCCTGGAACCGCGGAATCCTGGACACGATCTCTCCTCCGCTTCGCGCTAAGATGAACGAGCCGGGCTTTCGACCCGGCCCCGAAGGCCACATTCTACGAGAGTCGCCGCCCGCCCGGCCAGACGGCGAGGGCCGGCGCCGGTAAACCTCTCGCCGCGCCGGCCGTAGGAACCCGAGGGACGGCGCGCACAAAGCGACTTCCCCCCACCTCCCGTGAACCGCAAGAAGCTCACCTCCGCGCTCGTCGCCGCCGGCATCGTCCTGCTCGCGATTCTCCTGGCGCGCTTGGGGCTTCCCTATTTAAGCGCGGCGGCCAAGGCGTTCGTCGCCGCGGTCTGCGTCCTCCTCGGGATCTGGCTCGCGGTCAAAGCCTATCGGGCGTTCCTCTGGAAGGTCGGGCGCCGGCTCGCCTTCTCCTACTTCCTGGTCGGCATCCTGCCGATCCCCATGGTCCTCCTGACCTTGGCGATCGGCCTCTATCTCCTCGCCGGCTTCTTTCTCGGCCATCTCTTCCGTGACAGCAGCCGCCAGATGTCCTTCGAGCTGGGCCGCAGCGCGCTCATCGCGCTCCACGATTTCGCGCGCGACGGCCGGCCCACGACCGCGGCCGAGCCCGAGGTCGCGCTCGGGTTCTACCGCCAGGGCAAGAGGGTCGGCGGCGACGAGCGGACCCCCGGGCGCTGGCCGGCCTGGCTGCTCGCGCCCGGCTCGGCACAGCCCGGGCGCGGACAAACGGTGCACGGGCGGACGAGCCGCGAGCTGGCGACGTCGTTCGTCGCCCGCAAGAACGGCTCGCCCACGATCGCGACCGCCGCGCTCGCTCCGGGCAAGGAGCAGCTCGGGGTCGTCGCGCTCTACGTCGGCGATCTCGAGCGCGAGCTGTCCGACCGCAGCGACCTCTGGATCGAGCTCTACCGGCCGGAGGACGCCGAATCCGACGGCCATCTGAACATCCAACTCGGCCGGCGCCACGTCAAGCTCCAACGGCTGCGCCGGGAGGAAACCCGGGGCGAAGCCGCTAAATTTTTCAAAGAACGCTCGAGAGGCGAGCGCTTTTGGGATTCCCCCTTCCTCATCTGGTTCGAGACCGCCGGCTCTCTGGCCGATCTCGAGAGCGGGCATCGCGTCTCGGCCTACGTCGCGGCGAGCTTGAAGACGACGCCCCGCATGTTGCGCCGGCACTACTTCTCGACCTCCGCCGAGATCGACACCGCCGTCTGGGGCGCCCTCCTGGTGCTCGCCTTCCTCCTGCTCGACGTCTACATCGTGGCGGCCCTGATGGCCTCGGTCCTCATCTTCGGCATCTCGCGCGCGGTCAACCGGCTCTCCCGGGCGACCGCCGCGGTCCAGGAGGGGGATTTCTCGATCCGGATTCCGGTCAAGCGCCGCGATCAGATCGGCGCCATGCAGCGCTCGTTCAACGAGATGACCGCGAACCTCGAACGGCTGGTGGCATCCGCCGCCCAGAAGGAGCTGCTCGACAAGGAGCTGGGCATCGCCCGCGACCTCCAAAAGAGCCTGCTGCCCTCCGCGCTGCCGACCGGCCAGGGGGCGCGCTTCGCCACGCTCTTCGAGCCGAGCGCGGCGATCGGCGGCGACTACTTCGACATCCTCTCCTTCGGCAAGCGGGAGATCGCGGTGATGATCGCCGACGTCTCGGGCCATGGCCTGCCGACCGGCCTACGGATGGCGATGGTCAAGGCCGCGCTCCAGATCCTGGTCGAGGAGATCGCCGAGCCGGTCGAGATCCTGCGCCGGCTCGACCGCGTGGTCCGGAGCGGTGACAGCGCCCGCTTTTTCGTCACCGCGACGCTCGCGCGGATCGATCTCGCCACGGGCAAGCTCGAGCTGACGAACGCCGGGCACCCGCCGACCTATCTGCTGCGCCAGGGCGTGGTGCGCGAGATCGTCCTCCCCGGCTCGCCGCTCGGAGCGCTCCGCCAGGTCTACGGCCAGGAGACGATCCAGCTCGAAGCCGGCGATCTCGTGGTCTGGCTCTCGGACGGCCTGATCGAGGCGCTCGACGCAAACGACGAGCCGTTCGGCTACGAGAGCGTCGTGCGCGCCCTCTCGGGCCCGGCCGACACCCCCGAGGAGCTGCGCGACCGCCTGCTCGCCGCGATCGCGATTCACGTCGGGACGACACCCTCGCAGGACGACCGGACGCTCGTCGTCTTCCGCTACGAGCCGGTGGCCTGAGCGGCTCCTCCCCTGAGCCCGGGGTCACAGCCCCGGCTGCACGATCTCCTTGCCCGCCTTGTCCTTCGCGTCGCGGACGATCTTCCGCACGTCCGCGAGCAGCTTCTTCGCGTCGTAGACGATGCCGTCCTTGATCGTGTAGCGGACGCCGCCCACGCGCACGACCTCGTTCTTCTCGTTGAGCCGGATCGCGCCGGTGCCGTAGAGCACCTGGAGGTTCTCGATCGGGTTCTCCGCGACGACCACCAAGTCCGCGAGCTTGCCCGGCTCGACGCTGCCGATCTGGTCCGCCAGTCCGAGCGCCTGGGCGCCGTAGAGGGTGGCCGAGCGGATCACCTCGAGCGGATGGAACCCGGCTTCGCGCAGCAGCTCGAGCTCGCGAATGTAATCGAAGCCGTAGAGCTTGTAGATGTAGCCGCTGTCCGAGCCCGTGGTCACCCGGCCGCCGGCGTTCTTGTAGTCGAGCAGGAACGACATCCAGATCCGGTAGTTCTCCTTCCAGGCCACCTCCTGCTCGGTGCCCCAGGCGAACCAGTACGAGCCGTGCGACTTCCGGCTCGGCGCGTAGAAGTCCCAGAGCGACGGCAGCGTGTACTGCTCGTGCCACTCGGCGCGGCGGGCGCGTTGGAGATCCCGGCTCGCCTCGTAGATCGTCAGCGTCGGATCGATCGTGAAGTCGAGCTTCACCAGCTCGGCGATCACCTGGTTCCAGCGCTCCGAGCCGCGCGGCGCCGCCTGCTTCCAGAGGTTGCCCGCCTCGCCGAAGCGGTCCGCCTCGTTCGCGTAGTTGTAGCCGCGCGGGTAGTCCTGGATCGTCCGGTCGGTGAAGAGGGCCTCCGGCAGGCCGTACCAGTGCTCCATCGAGGTCAGGCCCCAGCGGGCGGAGTCGAGCACGTTGACCCGCGCGACGTAGAGCTGCGCGTGGTGGCAGGCGGAGCGCAGGCCGAGCTTCTTCGCCTCCTCGATCGCGGCCTTCATGAGATCGGGCCGGGCGCCGAAGAACTTGAGGCCGTCCGCGCCCTTCTTCGCCATCTCGCGCACCCAGGCGCGCGCCTGGTCGGGGGTGGTGAACGGCTCGTCGCGCCCCTGGCCGAAGGTGACGTAGGCCTCGATCCGCGGCGCCACGATCTCGTTTTTCGCGCTCCGCGCCTTCTCCTTCAAGACCCAATCGATGCCGTTGCCGCTCCCTGGATCGCGGATCGTCGTGATGCCGTTGCCCATCCAGAGCTTGTAGACGTACTCGGCCGGCGTCCCCTGCTCGAAGCCGCCGATGTGACCGTGCATGTCGATGAACCCGGGCAGCACGTACTGGCCGGAGAGGTCCATCTCCTGGTCGCCCGGCTTCGCCTTCGGCCGCTTCTCGGGATCGATCGCGACGCCCGGGCTGCCGACGATCTGGACGTCCGCGATCCGGTTCTTCTCGATCACGACGTCGACCGGACCGACCGGGGGAGAGCCGGTGCCGTCGATCAACGTCGCGCCGCGCAGGATCAGCCGATCGTAAGGCCCCTCCCCCTCGCCCGCCGCGCGAGGAGGCGCCGGGGTGATCGACTCGTCCTTCTTCTTCGCGTCCTTCTTCGCCTCTTTGTTCGCCTCATGGTTCGCTTCGGCCGCCGCGGGCTTGTCCGTGGCAGGCGGCGCGGCGAAATCGGCGAGCGGGACGAGACAACAGGCGAAGAGAGCCGCGGCGACGCGGCGCGTGGAGATCGTCATTTACGCCGCCCCCTCGCCGCCGGGCGCCGCCGAGCTGTGGAGAGCGCCCGCGCGGGAGAGGTACTGCTCGACGTAGAGCAGGCCGTTCTTGCCCGCGCGCTGGATCACCTGGACGAGGTTGCCCATGCTGCTCATCTCCTCGAGCTGCTCGTCGACGAACCAGTCGAGGAAGCGGCGCGCGATGTGGTTCTTGTCGTCGTTCGCGATGTCGATCAGGGCGTAGATCTGGCCGGTGACCTGCTTCTCCCAATGGAGCGCCAGCTCGGCGGCCTCCTCGGCCGAAGCGAAATCGCACTTCGCCCGCGGAATCGGCGGGATGTCGACCCGCCCCCCGACGTCGACCACGAACTTGACGAACTTCATCGCGTGCATCCGCTC
>DATMZM010000144.1:0-3247 GCA_035607445.1 Thermoanaerobaculia bacterium
CTTCAAGGTCCGCGCGGGCAAGTTCAAGGTTCCCGTCGGTCTCGAGCGGTTGCAGTCCGGCTCCGACATCCTGTTCGTCGAGCGCGGGTTTCCGACCAACCTGGTGCCGAATCGCGATCTCGGCATTCAGGTGCACGGCGACCTCGCGACCGGCACGGTCAACTATCAGGTCGGCGTGTTCAACGGGGTGCCGGACGGCGCGAGCGCGGACGTCGATTCGGATTCCGGCAAGGACGTGGCGGCGCGGCTCTTCTTCCAGCCTTTCGTCAACGGGGTCTCCGCAGCGAAGAACTTCGGCTTCGGCCTGGCGGCGAGCTCCGGCAGCCCGAGCGGCACCGTTTCCTCTCCGGGCCTCGCGTCCTACAAGACGCCGGGCCAGCAGACGTTCTTCTCCTACCGCACGGACGGCACGGCGGCCGGCACGACGATCGCGAAGGGGGATCGCCAGCGCCTGTCGCCGCAGCTCTCTTGGTATACGGGACCCTTCGGCCTGCTCGCCGAGTGGGTGAGCAGCAAGCAGGAGCTCGCTCGCGGCGCGGCCCAGGCCCAGGTCGAGAGCACCGCCTGGGAGGTCTCGGCCTCGTGGGTGCTCGGCGGCACGGCTTCGTACAAGGGAGTCTCACCCAAGAAGGTCTTCGACCCGGCGAGCAAGGGCTGGGGCGCGCTCGAGCTCAAGGCGCGGGCCGGCCGGCAGGAGATCGACGACAAGGCGTTTCCGATCTTCGCCGACCCGACCAAATCGGCTTCCTCGGCCAAGGAATGGGGCGTCGGCCTCAACTGGATCCTCAACCGCGCGGTCAAAGTGCAGCTCGACTACGAGAACACCACGTTCGAGCGCGGGGCCGTCTCCGGCGATCGCCCGGACGAGAAGGTCCTGCTCTCGCGCTTCCAGGTCTCGTTCTAGAAGGAGGTTTTTCAACATGAAACGATTCGCCATGAAACGAAAGATTCGCCTCGCGCCCCTCGCGATCGCGGTCTTCTCGACCGCGATCGCGCTCGGCGCTTTCGGTCTCGCCGCCCCGGCGCAGGCGCAGAAGCTGCTCAACGTGTCGTACGACCCGACCCGCGAGCTCTACCAGGACGTCAACGCGGCGTTCGCCAAGCAGTGGAAGGCGAAGACCGGCAAGGACGTCTCGATCCAGCAGTCGCACGGCGGCTCGGGCAAGCAGGCCCGGGCGGTGATCGACGGCCTCGAAGCGGACGTCGTGACCCTGGCCCTCGCGTACGACGTGGACGCCATCGCGGCGACCGGCCTGATGCCGAAGAACTGGCAGACGCTGCTGCCCAACAACAGCACGCCCTACACCTCGACGATCGTCTTCCTGGTGAGGAAGGGCAACCCGAAGAAGATCCTGGACTGGAACGATCTCACCCGTCCCGGCCTCGCGGTGATCACTCCGAACCCGAAGACCTCCGGCGGCGCGCGCTGGAACTACCTAGCGGCCTGGGGTTATGCGCTCCGGAAGTTCAACAACGATCCGAACAAGGCGCGCGACTTCGTGGCGCGCATCTACAAGAACGTGCCGATTTTGGACACCGGAGCGCGCGGCTCGACGATCACGTTCGTCGAGCGCGGGATCGGGGACGTGTTGATCGCATGGGAGAACGAGGCTCTCCTCGCGGTGCGCACGCTCGGCAAGGGGCGTTTCGACGTCGTCGCACCCTCGGTCTCGATCCTCGCCGAGCCGCCCGTCGCGGTGGTCGAGAAGGTCGCGAAGAAGCACGGCACGCAGGCGGCGGCGCGCGCCTATCTCGAGTTCCTCTACACGCCGGAAGGCCAGGAGATCGCGGCCAAGAACTACTACCGGCCGCGCCTGCCCGCGGCCCTGACCAAGCACGCGGCGCAGTTCCCGAAGATCGACCTGTTCACGATCGATCAGGCGTTCGGCGGCTGGGCGAAGGCACAGAAGACGCACTTCGCGGACGGCGGGATCTTCGATCAGATCTACCAGCCGGGCCGGTGAGCGGATGACGACCGGGATCGGGGCGATCGATGGCGGAGGGAGCGCGAAGGGGAGGAAACGGCGCGGCGTCCTGCCCGGCTTCGGGCCGGCGATGGGCTTCACGCTCCTCTACCTGTCGCTGATCGTCCTGCTCCCGATCGCTACAGTCTTCGCCAAGGGGTTTTCCCAGAGCTGGGCCGCGTTCTGGTCGACCGTCGCGGCCCCGCGCACGCTCGCGGCCTATCGCCTGAGCTTGACCGCCGCGTTCGCGGGAGCGGCGATCAACCTGGTCTTCGGCGTGCTCGTCGCCTGGGTGCTCGAACGCTACACGTTTCCCGGGCGCCGGCTGGTCGACGCGATGGTCGATCTGCCGTTCGCGCTCCCGACGGCGGTCGCGGGCATCGCGCTCGCGACCGTCTACAGCCCGAACGGCTGGCTCGGCCGCTGGCTCGAACCGCTCGGCATCAAGGTCGCCTTCACGCCGCTCGGCATCGGAGTGGCGCTCACCTTCATCGGCCTGCCGTTCGTCGTGCGGACGGTGCAGCCGGTGCTCCGCGACCTCGATCCCGCGGTCGAAGAGGCGGCGGTGAGCTTGGGCGCCAGCCGCTTCCAGACCTTCCGCCGGGTCGTCCTCCCCGAGCTCCTGCCCGCCGCGGCGACCGGCTTCGTGCTCGCCTTCGCCCGCGCGCTCGGCGAGTACGGATCGGTGATCTTCATCGCCGGCAACATGCCGATGCGCTCGGAGATCACCCCGCTCCTGATCATGATCCAGCTCGAGCAGTACAACTACGCGGGAGCGGCGGCGATCGCCGCGGTCTTCCTCTCCGCCTCGTTCCTCCTGCTCCTCCTGCTCAACCTGCTGATCTGGCGTCGCGGCCGGCGCCTCGGCGCTCAGGAGGGAGCCTGATGGCCGGCGCGCTCCCGACCCTCGCGACCGTCCGCGGGACCCGCCGCGACACGGGCAGCTCGCGCGCGCTCGCCGAATCGCGCCCGGTGCGCTTCGCTCTCCTCGCCGTGGCGTTCGCCTTTCTCGGCTTGTTTCTGCTCGTGCCGCTCGCGGCGGTCTTCGTCGAGGCGTTCCGCGAAGGGATCGCGCCCTACTTCGCGGCGATCCGCGAGGAGAACGCGGTCGCCGCGATCCGCCTGACCCTGCTCACGGCGGTGATCGCGGTGCCGGTCAACGTGGTGTTCGGGGTCGCCGCAGCCTGGGCGATCGCGAAGTTCCGGTTCCGCGGCAGGAACCTGCTCGTCTCGCTCATCGACCTGCCGTTCAGCGTCTCGCCGGTGATCGCCGGCATGATGTT
>DATMZM010000524.1:0-7892 GCA_035607445.1 Thermoanaerobaculia bacterium
CCGCAAAGATCTTCGGATCGGCCACCGAGCGGAGCGAGTCGTCGAGGAGGAGGAAGCCGCGGTCGTCGAGCGGCAGGCCGGAATCGCGGAACAGCGGCCAGCCGACCGCCCCGGCGAGCCAGATGGTGAGCGCGGCCGGGATTTCGCGCCCATCTTCGAGCGTTGCGGAGTGGGGGCCGACCCGCGCGACCGGGGTTCCGGCGAGGACCTCGATCCCTTTCCCGGCGAGCGCCGCGAGCGCTCTCTCGCGGAAGCGCTCGGGATATTCGGACAGGACGCGGGAGCCCGCTTCCAGGAGATGGATCTTCGCTCCGGGGCCGAGCGCGGCGCGGAGCGCGAGCGCCACCTCGGTCCCCGCGGCTCCGCCCCCGACGACCGCCGCGGTCCGCTCCGCCTCGGGCTCCCGTGCGAGGCTCTCGATCTTCTCGCGCAGCTCGACCACCCGGCCGAGCGGCTTGATCGGGACCGCGTGCTCCGCGACCCCGGACCGGTCGATCCCTGCGGTGTTCGAACCGACCGCGAAGGAGGCCAGGTCGTAGGGAAGCTCGCGGCTGTCTTTCAGGCGCACGATCCGCCGCTCCGGATCGAGCGCGGTGGCGCGGCCTTCGGCCAGGCGCCCTCCGGCCCGCGCGGCGAGCGGCTCGACCGGGACCGAGATCTCGTCGAGCGCGTAGGTCCCGGCAAGGTATCCGGGCACCATGCCGGAGTAGACCTGCCGCGGCTCGGGCGAGAGCAGGGTGAGCTCGACGCCGGCCGGCCGTTCCTCAGCGAGCCGCCGCAGGATTTCGAGATGCGCATGGCCGGCGCCCACGAGGAGCAAGCGCACGGGATCTCCGCTCAGAGAAGCTCCTTCAACCGGGCGTAGCCGGCGCGCGAGACGGGCAGGCGCGTGCCATCCCTCAGGATCGCCACCCGGCTGTCCTTGGCGTAGAGCTCGATGCGGGCGAGGCGCTCGACGTTCAAGAGATAGGAGCGATGGATGCGCACGAAGCGCTGCGGATCGAGCTCGGCCTCTAAATCGGAGAGCGCCTCGCTCTTCCTGTGGGACGCTCCGTCCGCGCGCACGAGGACGTCATCGTCGCGCGCCTCGATCCAGTCGATCCTCTCGACCGGGAGGACGTGGATGCGCGCGTCGTCCTTGATCAGGATGCGGTCGAGCGGCCGGCCGGGGGTGCGGCCGAGGCGAGAGAGAGAACGGACGCTCTCGCGGTCGCCGCTCGCGAGCCGGGCTCGGGCTCTCCGGAGCGCTTCGGCCAGCCGCTCGGGGCCGAAGGGCTTGAGCAGGTAGTCGACCGCGTGGATCTCGAACGCGCGGACGGCGTGCTCGTCGTGCGCGGTGGCGAAGATCACCGCCGGCTCCTCGTCGAGCAGCTCGAGCACCTCGAAGCCCGAAAGCTTCGGCATCTGGATGTCCAGGAACAGGAGATCGGGCCGATGCTCGGCCACCGCCTTGACCGCCTCGAAGCCGTTCGCGCACTCCGCCGCGACCGCGACGTCCGCATGCTCGGCGAGATACTCCCGCAACACCCGGCGGGCGGGCTCTTCGTCGTCCACCAGGACGGCGGAGAGGATCGGCGATGCATCGGCGGGCATGGCGGCAATTTCCGGACGCGGGTGAACGTTGCGACGATTCTAGTCGGGCTCGCGCTTCCGAGCTCGCGCGATCTCTTCCGGCGGCGCGCTCTCTGTCCTTGTTAACGCGATGTAAAAAGGGGCCGTACGCGTCCCGGCCGCCGCGACCGTTAGAGTAGAGTCGCGCGGCGACCGAGGCTCCCGCCGGCCGCACCTCGAGCAACCTCCCAGCCAACGGATGCGTACTCGCTCTTCTATGACCTCGACCCTCCCGCACCGCCGTTCTTCGATCGCGCCGCCGGCCGCGATCGTTCCGTTCGCCCTCGCCGCTCTCCTCTTCGCCTGCGCCGGTTGCGGTTCCCCGGCGAAGAAAGGCGAGAGCGCCGAGGGTGGCTCCGACCGCGAGCCGCCCCGCAAGGTGCGCGTCGTCCGCGCGGAGGCGGGCTTTCTGCCGCGCGTCGTGCCGGCGACCGGCACTCTCGCCGCCGACGAGCGGACCGAGCTCGGCTTCAAGGTGGCCGGCCGGGTCGAATCGGTGCCGGTCGATCTCGGCAGCCGGGTCGAGGCCGGACAGCTGCTCGCGCGCCTCGTCCCGAGCGACTTTACGCTGCGCGTGGCGCAGGCGGAGAGCGCTCTCGGCCAGGCGCGGGCGCACCTGGGGTTGCCGGTCGGCGGGCCCGATCGAGCCGTGGATCCGCGGACCACCTCGCCGGTGCGCCAGGCGAAAGCGCAGCTCGAGCAGGCGCGGGTGACGCTCGAACGGGTCAAGACCCTGTTCGCCCAGCAGCTCGTCGCGCACGCCGATCTCGACCAGGCGGAGGCCGATTACGGCGTCGCCGACGCCCACTACCAGGACGCGATCGAGGAGGCCGGCAGCCGGCAGGCTCTCCTCGGCCAGCGCCGCGCCGAGCTCGACCTCGCCCGCCAGCAGCTGGCCGACTCCGCCCTCCGGGCGCCGTTTTCGGGCGCGATCGAGGAGCGCCGCGTGAGCCCCGGCGATTACGTCTCGGCCGGTACGCCGGCTCTGGTGCTCGTGCGCATCCGCCCCTTGCGGCTCCAGCTCGCGATCCCGGAGCGCGAGTCGGCGGGGATTCAGATCGGCCAGACGGTGAGCCTCGCGCTCGACGACGGCCGGACGGTTTCGGGGCGCGTCGCCCGCCTCGCCCCGGCGATCGCGACCGAGAACCGGACCTTGAAGCTCGAAGCCGAGATTCCGAATGGGGACGGCAGCCTGCGCCCCGGCGCCTTTGTGCGCGCCGAGATCGTCACCCGCCCGAGCGAGCCGTCGATCCTGGTTCCGGCCCAGGCGATCGTCTCGTTCGCCGGGGTCGACAAGGTCCTGAGCGTCGATCGAGGCAAGGCGGTCGAGAAGCGCGTCCGGCTGGGCCGCAAGAGCGGCGACCGGATCGAGATCGTCGAGGGGATCAAGGCGGGAGACACCGTGATCGTCGATCCGGGCAACCTGACCGAAGGGCAGGCCGTGGAGGTCGCGTCGTGAGGCGCGAAGCGGCGCGGAAGGAAGGGCACTAGGACATGCAAAAGCTCGCCGAGATCTGCATCCGGCGGCCGGTGTTCGCGACCATGCTGATCCTGGCCCTGGTCGTGGTCGGGGCCGCGAGCTACTTCCGTCTCGGCGTCGACCGCTTTCCGGCGGTCGACCTGCCGACCGTGGCGGTGCGCACCGTCTTGCCCGGCGCCTCGACGGAAGAGGTCGAGGTCGAGGTCTCGCAGCGGATCGAGGAGGCGGTCAACACGGTCGAGGGGATCCAGGAGCTGCGCTCGGTCTCGGCGTCCGGCAGCTCGGTCGTGATCGCCACGTTCGACCTCTCGCGCGACATCGAGACCGCCGCCCAGGACGTGCGCGACCGCGTCGCGGGCGTGATCCGCGACCTGCCGGAGGACGTGCAGCCGCCGATCGTCGCCAAGTTCAACAACGACAGCTCGCCGATCTTCACCCTCGCCCTCTCGGGCAACCGGCCGCTGCGCGAGCTGACCGAGATCGCCGACAAGCAGATCAAGGTCCAGATCGAGCGGGCGGCGGGCGTCGGGGAAGTGGCGATCGTCGGCGGCCTCGAGCGGGCGATCAGCGTTTCGATCGAAGCCGACCGCCTGGCCGCCTACGGCATCCCGATCACCGCCGTGCGCGACGCCCTGCGCAATCAGAACTCGGCCGAGCCGGGCGGCAACGCGACGGCGGGCAACCGGGAGATGCCGCTGCGAACCATGGGCCGCATCGAGGACCCCAAGGCGTTCGGAGACCTGGTCGTCGCGGTGGTCAACGGCCAGCCGGTGCGCATCCGCGATCTCGGCGAGGCGACCGACGGCACCAAGGAACAGCGCTCGGTGGCGCGTTTGAACGGCGTGCCGACCGTCACCCTCGAGGTACGCCGCCAGTCGGGAGCGAACACCGTCGCGGTGATCGACGGCGTCCAGACGATCCTCGACCGCATCCGGCCGCAGCTTCCCGGGGACGTCAAGATGCAGGCGATCCGCGACCAGTCGCGCTACATCCGCGCGGCTCTCCACGAGATCAACATCCATCTCATCCTCGGCAGCATCTTCGCTTCGCTCGTCGTCTTCGCCTTCATGAAGAACTGGCGCTCGACGGTGATCGCCGCGGTCGCGATCCCGACCTCGGTGATCGCCACCTTCGGCATGATGAAGGCGCTCGACTTCACGCTCAACAGCGTGACCATGCTGGCGCTGGTCCTGATGGTCGGCGTCGTGATCGACGACGCGATCGTCGTGCTCGAAAACATCTTCCGCTTCGTCGAGGAGAAGAAGATGGCGCCGATGGAGGCCGCCCGGCGGGCGACCGCCGAGATCGGCCCCGCCGTGCTCGCGACCACGCTCAGCCTGGTCGTCATCTTCGTGCCGGTGTCGTTCATGTCGAGCATCTCCGGCCGCTTCCTCTACCAGTTCGGAATCACCGCCGCGGTCGCCGTGCTCGTCTCGCTCCTCGTCTCGTTCACTCTGACGCCGACGATGAGCGCCCGCCTGCTGCGCTCGGAAGACGCCGGGGGCGGAGGGGCTCATTCGCGCGAGGGCTTCTATGCCCGGATCGACCGCATCTATTCCCGGTTTCTCCGCACCACCCTGCACCACCGGATGCTCGCCGCCGGGTTCGCTCTCCTCGTGATGCTGTCGGCGATCCCCCTGAGCCGGCTGCTGCGCACGGAATACGTGCCGGCCAACGTCGACGAAGCCGAGTTCGAGCTCGCCGTCAACGCCCCGGAGGGGACCAGCCTCGCCGCCATGGACGAGGTGATGCGCGCCGTCGCGCGCGAGGTGAGCGCCGTGCCCGAGGTGCGCGACGTCCTGGTAAGCGCCGGGGGCGGATTCCTGGGCGGGGTCAACCAGGGGAACGGTTTCGTCCGCATCGCCCCGCAAGAGGAACGGCAGTTCTCCTTCGGTCGCTTTTTCCGCTCCCTGCTCCACGGCGATCCCGGCGCCGCGTTCCGCGGCAGGAGCCAGCGCGACGTGATGAGCGAGATCCGCAAGCGGCTTTCGAAGCTGCCCAACATCCGGCCCGCCGTACGCAACGCTCCCTCGTTCAACATCGGCGGGGGCAGCTACGACATCGACTTCGCCCTGCGCGGTCCCGACCTCGAATCGCTCGCGAAGTACGCCGAGCAGCTGCGCGTCAAGTCGCAGGAGCTGGGCGGGATCGTCGACGCGGACACGACCTTGAAGCTCGACAAGCCGGAGCTCAGGGTGCGCATCGACCGCGAGCGCGCCGCGGATTTGCGGGTGGAGGTCGCGGACGTCGCGACGGCGCTCCAGGTGATGGTCGGCGGCGATCCGGAGGTCTCGCGTTTCTACGATCCGACGGCCAACGACGAGTACGACGTCGAGCTCCGCCTCGCTCCGGGCGACCGCGGCGACCCGGCGACGATCTCCCGGCTCTGGGTGCCGCGGTCCGGGTCTCCGGACCCGCAAAACCCGGGAGCGAACGGCCTGGTGCGGCTCGATTCCCTGGTCGACATCTCCGAGCACACCACGGCATCGCGCGTCGACCGCCTCGACCGCCAGCGCCAGGCCTCCTTGCGGGCCGGCGTCGGCCCGGGGTTCGCCCTCGCCGACCGGATCGAGGCGTTGCGTCAAGCGGTCGTCGAGATGAACCTGCCCCCCGCCTATTCGACGGCGGTCGGCGGCCGCGCGCGCGAGCTCGAGCGCACGCGGGTCGAGTTCGTCTTCGCCTTCCTGCTCTCGATCACGTTCATGTACATGATCCTCGCCTCGCAGTTCGAGAGCCTGATCCACCCGCTCACGATCCTGCTCTCGCTGCCGATCGCGGTGCCCTTCGCCCTGTTCTCCCTCTGGATCACCGGCAACACCCTGAACCTCTACTCGGCGCTCGGCATCCTGGTCCTCTTCGGCGTCGTCAAGAAGAACGCGATCCTGCAGATCGACCACACCAACCAGCTGCGGGCGGCCGGCATGGCGCGCGACGCGGCGATCCTGCAGGCGAACCGGGACCGGCTGCGCCCGATCCTGATGACCACCCTCGCCCTCGTCGCGGGCATGACGCCGCTCGCCCTCGGCAGCGGACCCGGAGCCGAGGAGCGGCGGGCGGTGGCGGTGGTCGTCATCGGCGGCCAGAGCCTCTCGCTCCTGCTCACGCTCCTCGCCGCCCCGGTCTTCTACTCCCTCTTCGACGACCTCCGCGACCGAGGAGCGTTCCGGCGGCTGATCGGAAAGCTCCGGCGGGAGCCGCAGCCGGCCTTCGCCGGGATCTCGCTCGGCGGACCGGGGCCCTGGCGGGCCGAGCCACCGGCCGGGGCCGGAGAGAGCATCGACGAAGAGGTCGCCGAAGAGGTCGGAGCCGAGCGCTAGCGCCGCGGCGATTTCGGGGCCGATCCGGCCTTCGGAGCCGCGCGCTTCGCGGCCTTGCCCTTGCCCCCGCCGCCGGTCGAGTCCAGATCCTCCTCGGCGAGATGGAAGCGATGGAGCAGCCGGTGGGCGACCGGCGCGAAACCGATGCCCGCGCTGGTCACGAACGCGACGCCGCTGAACAGCGCGTAGAAGCTCGCGAAGACCTTGGCGGCCGCCGTCTCGGGCCGATCGACCGGGCCCATGCCGGTCAGGATCATCGCCGCGTTCAACAGAGCGTCGAGCCAGGAAAGCCCCTGGACGTAACGGTAGCCGAGGATTCCGACGCCGAGGCTCGCGCCGATCAACCCGGTCGCCGCGAGGAGCGTCCTCGCCATCCGGCGCAGGAACTGCTCGGTCGGGAGGAGCGGCTCTCCCAGGCGCTCGAACTCCTGAAAGAGCCACCACGGCCATCGCATCTGACGTCCCATGGCGGGGGACGCTACGTCCTGCGCCGGTCGCCGTCAACCGGCCGCGAGGGGGCCCCCGCTCTCGATCCTGCAGGTGGTACCTTTAAGGCCCAACCGAAGCATCATCGAGGGAGGATCAAGGCATGGCCAGGTCTGGTTTCACCACCCAGGCTCCGAAGCAGGGCACTTTCATCGTCTCCGCCATCCTCTGGCTCGTCGGCGTCCTGAGCCATTACGGCGCGATCCACATCCCGGGCCAGTACGGCTTCTGGGCGCTCGCGGGGGGCGGTCTGCTGCTGATGCTCGGCTGCCTGCTCGACGGGCTCTGATCCGACCGGCCCGGGCCGGGCTTGCCGGTCCGGGCCCCGCTTCCCGCCTCTCGCGAACCGTTCGGCGACCGCCGGATCGGGTTATCCTTTCGCCCCTATGGACAGGACCCAGGCCATCCTCGAGCACCACAGCGAAACCTCCGGCGGGACCGTTCTGGACGCCTTCCGCCGCCTCGGTTACCTCGCCGCCGATCTGGATCCTCTGGGGCGCTTGCTCCCCGAACGCGAACGCTTCGCCGCGCTCGGCCCCGAGGCGGCCCCGGAGGCCGAGCGCGCCCGCCGCTTCTATTGCGGCTCGATCGGCGTCGAGCTCATGCACATCCCCGACTCCGAGCGCCAGCGCTTCCTCACCGAGCGGATCGAGGTCGAGCCCGCGGCGCCCGACCGTCTCCGGATCTTCGACCTGCTCCTGCGCGGCGAGACCTTCGAGCAGGTCCTGCAGCAGCGCTATCTCGGCAGCAAGCGCTTTTCGATCGAGGGGGTGACCTCGCTCCTGCCGCTCCTCGACGCGATCCTCGAGGCGGCGGCCGAACACGACGCCGAGCTCGCGATCCTCGCCATGCCCCACCGCGGCCGCCTCAACGTGATGGCGACGACCGTCGGCCGGCCGGTGGCGGAGCTGTTCGCGGGCTTCGAGGACATCGATCCGAAGAGCATCCTGGGCGGCGGCGACGTCAAGTACCACATGGGAGCGACCGGCGAGCACGCG
>DATMZM010000175.1:0-9988 GCA_035607445.1 Thermoanaerobaculia bacterium
GTGGAAGCTTCAGGTGGAGGAAAAGCTCCTTCGCGAGGTGCCAGCCGATTCGCCGGCTCGACGCCACCCTTTGGAGGCTCCAGGCGCTCGCGGGAGGCTGGTCGCCAGCTCTCCTCGTCCATCCGGAAATCCGGCTCTTCGGCGGCCGAGGTCAGTCCCACTTCAGGTCCGGCAGCGTCGGGAGCTTCCGACCGCGGAACGAGCGTTTCGGGAGCGTCCAAATCAGGAGGTGCCGCATTAGGAAGTGCCAGCCGATTCTCGGGGTTCGCGCTGAGCGGTGCCCCGGGAGGTGCCAGGGGATTCTCCGCGGCTTCCATGGATCCGGGCGCTTCGCTCGCCGGGGACATCGCTCTCTGAATGGGGCGCCCGGCGTCGGGGAGGGTCGCGCTTGGGGACGACTCCGGTGGCCCCTCGCGAGGTGCCAGCCGATCCTCTACAGCCTCCGGGTGGTCGAGGCCTTCGTCCGCGGAGGCGGCCGAGCGCTGGATCGGACTGCCTCCGTCGAGAGAGGTCGCACCGGGCAGCTCCCGTGGCCTGCCGATGGAAGTCGAAGCTCCAGGTGAGGAAAGAGCTTCCCCGCGAGGTACCGGCAGGCTCACCGGCGCACCACCCTCCCCGACAGCCTTCGGAGGTCTCGGGTGTTCAGGGGAGGCTGGCCGCTCGCCCTCCTCGTCCACCCGGAAATCTCCACGCTCTTCGAAGGCCGAGATGGTGCCCTCCCTGTGTCCGGCGGTGCCGGAAGCCTTCAGCCCGGGAACGAGCGACTCGGAAGCTGCCGCATCGGGAGGTCCGCCGGGAGGTGCCAGCCGATCGCCCGGAGTGTCCGGAAGCGCGGGCGCTTCGTCCGCTGAGATTGTCGAGCGCTGAATCGGAGCTTGCCCATCGGAGGGCGCCTCTCCGGGGGACACTGCCGGGCTCCCTTGGGGGGTGGAACCTTCAGGTTGCGAGGGTCGCGCGCGCTCACCGGAGGCTGGTTGCACTCCCTCTTCTTCCACCCGGAAAGCTCCTGGCCCTTCGGAGGTCGAGGGCGACCTCTCCTCGGGTGGGGCGCTGGGAGGCCCCGGCCTCGGCTCGAAGACTTCGGGCGATATCGGTCCGGGACGTGTCGCTCCGGGCGTTCCGGAAGGTGCCAGGTGATTCGCGGCGACGGCGCTCGAAGGGTCCGCGGCGCGAGGTGCCAGCCGATCCTCTTGGGTGCCCGGGGGCTCGGGCCCTTCGCCCGTCGGGACTGGCGAGCGCTGGATCGGAGCCTGCCCTTCGAGCGGCGCCGCGCTGGGAGGCACCGCCGGTCGGCCCTGCGGACCGGGGGGCTCGGGTCGGGGAGGAGCCTCTGCGGTGCGACCTTCTTCGGGAGGTGCTTCCCGAGGTGCCAGTCGATTCTCAGTCGCCTCGCCCCGCCGCTCGCGGCCCTCTTCGACCTGCAAAGCTCCTCGCTCGCCGGGGGCCCAGGAAGCCTCCGCCTCGCCTTCGCCGGTGGTCGGCTCAGGCTCGGGCTCGGGAAGGGGAGCTTCCCCGGGCGCCGCCTGATCGGCCTCCTCGAAGGCCTCGCGCAGCCTCGGGGGCGGCGGCAGGGGAGGGGCGTCCGCCTCGAGGCCGAGTCCTACCGGATGGGGGTCCGCCGCGTAGCGGTGCGCGACGCGGGGGCGCACGAGCGCACCGGTGCCGAGCGCCCGTTCGGCGAGTCGGGTGAGGAAGTCCGACATCGTGAGTTTCGACTCCCGGGCTCCCTTTAGATCGGGGGCTCCGTGCTCCGCTGTCCGGAGGGAGCGGCGGGAGCTCGCTCCAGGTCATCCGCCGCGGGCAGGGCGGGGCCGGGGCCGAAGCGCGGCCCGAGCCGAGGCGCGATCGAGGGAGCCTCGGGATGTTGACCGAGGGCCCGCGCGGCCAGGCGGGAGAGGAGGTCGCTCACTCCCCGATCCTCTCGATGTAGGCGTGGCGCCGGGCGGCGCTCATGGCCAGGATGTCCGCCTCGCGCCAGCCGTAGGCGCCCGCGAGGGCATGGACCTCGCCCAAGAGGCGCTCCGCGATCGCCGTCGTCTCGGCCCAGAAGAACTGGCCGATGTCGAGGTAGGCGGACCAGCCGTGACCGCAGCGGGCGCAGGAGAGCCGCAGCTCGACCTCGGCCTGAGGATCCGCCTCGGACAGGCGCTCGCCGAGCGCGGCGACGATCTCCTCGGGCAGATCCCGGGCGGCGACCGGCTGGCCGTCGCGGGTCGCCGCGAGGAGAGCGCGGGAGAGGAGGAGCGCCCGCGCCGCCTCGACGCTCTTCTGAGCGCCCGCGGCCGAGAGGTCTCGCGCCGTCGGCAGGCGCAAATGGAGGAGATAGCCGTCCTGCTCGAAATGCAGGCTCTCGGGCGCGGGCGCCCGGTCGGCGACGTAGACGTCCGCGATCGGCAGCACGAACTCGAGACGGCTGCCGCAGACCGGGCACTCGGTGCGGCCGCGGAGATCGGGCCCCAGGGTCCGCTCGCGGAGAGCGAGCAGCACGGCGTCCCGCTCGCCCGCGGTCAGTCCCGCCAGCTCCTCGCGCGGCCGGCTGGGGAGCGCCGCGGCGAGGAACGCGAGCGCGCGCTCGGGAGGCGTGCTCGCCGCCCCCCGTTCCCAAACCGCGAGAAGCCCCTGAGACGACAGCGCGCGCACGGTTTACGACGACGGCTGCGTGTAGCTCACGAGCGTCGGTGCGGCGACCGAGTCGTCGCGCGCCCAGCCCTCGTTCTGGAGCGTCAGGCTCTCGATCGCCACCGCGTTCGCGCTGCCGTCGAGCTCGGGCATCGCGATGTACTCGGAGGGCCAGCAGCTGAAGATGTAGTAGGACATCACGACCTGGCCGGACTGGTTCATCAGCTGGATGTTGATGTCCTTGCGGAAGTCCTTGAGCGAGACCTCCTGGCCGAGAGCGCCGGTGTTCTGGTAGTACCAGACCTTGTTCGCCCACTGCTCGAAGGAGACGTCGAAGGTGATGCCGCGTTCCAAGGTGATCGGCCCGTATTCCGTCTGGCCCGGGAGCCGCCGCACGCCTTGCGGGGCGCCGCCCTCGCGCCACGACGCGACCTGCGTGGTGCGGGTGAGCGCGCTCACCTTGCTCACCATCGCGATCGGCGTCGAGCCCGGCGGCGTCGAGCTCGAGCCCCAGAACACCGCGAACTTGAAATTGAGGAACGGGTCGACGAGACTGGTTCCGACGTTCGATACCGCCATGATTTTCTCCCTCTTCCCTTCGGAGTTACGACGCCGTCGTCTGACCGGCGATCTGCTGGATCTGGAGGACGATGAACTCGGCGGGCTGAACCGGAGCGACGCCGATGATGACGTTGCAAATGCCCTGGGCGATGTCGGTCGGCGTCGTGGTCGTCGAGTCGCACTGGACGAAGTAGGCGGCGGACGCGGTGGCGCCCGCGAAGGCCCCCTGGGAGTAGAGCCCGGCCAGGAAGTTGCCGGCTTCGACCGTGATGTTGGTCCAGAGCGCCTGGTCGTTGGGCTGGAAGACGGCCCACTTGAGGCTCTGCTGGAGCGACAGCTCGATGAAGTTGAGCAGCCGCCGCACCGGGATGTACTTCCATTGGCTGCTGATCTGGTCCGCGCCTGCGAGCGTGCGCGCCCCCCAGATCAGGTTGCCGAAGACCGGGAACGAGCGCAGCGCGTTGATGCCGAGCGGGTTCAACTGGCCGTTCTGCGAGTCGCCGATCTGGACCGCCAGGTTCGCGTTGATGATCGTCGCCTCGGTGCCCGCGGGCGCCACCCAGACCCCTTCGGTGTTGTCGATCCGCGCGTAGACCCCCGCGATGGTGCCGCTCGAGGCGACGTTTTTCGGCTGGTAGTTCGCGTTCGGGTCGGGGATCACCAGGCGCGGGAAGTAGACCGCGCCCACGTAGTTGTTGGCGTTCAGCACGTTCGCCTGGGCCCAGCTCGTCATCGCCTGGACGGTGACGATGGTCGACGGGATGTCGACGATGTAGAACGCCTTGTTGGCGTTGCACCAGGAGAGCGCGGCGTTGATCGCGCTCGACGCATCGCCCGCCGAGGCGTTCGCGGTCGCCGGCAGGCAGAGGGTGTTGATCATCGAGGGGGCGATCAACAGGAACGCGCCGAGCTGGTCGGTGAAGTCCGTGGCCTCCGGCAGGGTACCGTTCGTGCCGCCCGAGAACGTCATGAGGAGCGACTCCGGGATCGGGTTCTGCACTCCCTGCGCGGGCATCGCCGGGAGGGTATAGGTCGTCACGCCGTTCGTGGTGGT
Organism: Thermoanaerobaculia bacterium; assembly: GCA_035607445.1. Lineage (GTDB taxonomy): Bacteria > Acidobacteriota > Thermoanaerobaculia > Multivoradales > UBA5704 > DASYKS01. The sequence goes on from DATMZM010000175.1 coordinate 4,235, forward strand.
CGAAGGCACCTGGATCAGCTGGGAGGCGGCGTTGATCACCGCGGGCGCGTATTGGGCGCTCGTCGGATCGAGCGAAAGGTTCAGGTAGTTCTCGGAAGCGCCTCCCCCCTTCGCCGCCTGCGCGACCGCCAGGTTGAAGACTCCCGGCGCGATCGCCGCCTGGCCCACCTGCTGCGGTTGGGTGATGGTGCAGATGATCGTGTTGCCCCAGACGCCCGGGTTCGCGGCCTGGAAGCTGAATCCCGTCGTCGCGTCGGTGGCCGAAGCGGTCGTCGCGCCGTTCGCCACGCGCACGACCCACGCGATCTGGCCGCCGTTCAAGAAGTACTGATAGATCGCGTAGCTCGCCTCGCTCTTCGGATCGAGGCCGCCGTAGACCTGCTGGAAGTTGGTCCAGGTGTTGATCTGGGTGGCGACCCCCACGGGCCCGCGCGCGAAGTAGTCGACGAACCCGGTCGAAGCGGTGGTGACCGCGGTGACCACCGGCTGACCGCTCGCGATCTCCTCGATGTAGACGCCGGGGTAGCTGACCTGGATGGACACGTTGCCTCCTCGCTTTTTCGATCGCCGCCGCGATCAGGACGCCGCCTGGCCGGCGAGCAGCTCGAACTGCAGGATGATGAACTCGGCCGGCTCGACCGGAGCGATGCCGATGACCACGTTACAGATGCCCTGGGCGACGTCGGTCGGAGTGGTCGTCGTCGAATCGACCTGGACGAAGTACGCCTGCGCCGGGGTCGCGCCGAAGAGCGCGCCCTGGCTGTAGAGTCCCGCCAGGAAGGTGCTGATCGCGACCTGAAGGTTGGTCCACAGCGGCTGGGCGTTGGGCTGGAAGACCGCCCAGGTGAGGCTGTTCTTGAGCGACAGCTCGATGTAGTCGGTCAGCCGCCGCACCGGGATGTATTGGTACTGGCTCTGGATCTGGTTGGCTCCCGCGAGGGTGCGCGCGCCCCAGACGATGCTGCCGTAGATCGGGAACGTGCGCAGCGCGTTGATCCCCATCTGGTTCAAATTGCCGTTGTCGCTGTCGATCACCGGGACCGCCGGCGTGGCGCCTTGGAGCACGGCGGTCGTGCCGGCCGGCGCCTTCCAGACGCCCACCGTCGTGTCGTTGTTCGCGTAGACCCCGGCGATCGTGCCGCTCGAGGCGACGTTGCGCGGGCGGAACGCGTTCGCGGGATCCGGCATGACGAGCCGCGGGTAGTACACGGCGCCCGAGATGTTCGTCGCGGACAGGTAGGGAGTCGCGAACGTCTGCATCAGGGCGGGGGTGCTCACGGTCGACGGGATGTCCATGATGAAGAACGCCTCGTTGGCCGCGCAGAAGGTGAGCGCCTGGTTGACGGCGGTCTCGAATCCCCCTTCGTTCTGGGTGTAGTACTCGGCGATCGCCGGCATCGAGAGGGTGTTGAACGTGTTCGGCGCGATCTGCTCGAGCGGCAGCAAGGGGTTGCCGACGGCGAACGCGTTCGCGATCAGCTCGCCGCCGGCCCATCTGGGGGCTCCCGGGGCCAGGCTGGCGTCCGAGCCGCCGGCGAGCGCCAAGGTCACCGGTTCGGTCGGCGGCTGGAAGACGAGGCCCGTCGCTCCCGCTTGCGCCGGGACGAGCGCCACGAGCTGGGAGCCGCTCCCGAGGACGTTCGGGGCGTAGCTTCCGGCGTTCGGATCGAGCGACGTCAGGTTCGGCCAGTTCTCCGAGCGTCCGGTCGAGGTATCGAGCGCCACGATGTTGAACGAGCCGGAGGAACCGCCCGGCGAGAGCGTCACCTGGACGCTGTTGCCCCAGGCCCCCTGGCTCGCCGCCGCGAGCTGGAAGCTCCCGGCCGGCGGGACGACCGGCGGGGTCACCCCGCCCGCCGCCGCGGGCGCGAAGGTCACGTCGACCGTGCCGAGCGCGAGGACGTTCCCCGCGGCGTCGAGCGCGGAGATCCGGATCGCGCCGAGCGTCGACGCCTCGACGGTGGCCGGAAGGGCGGTGAGGGTGGCCTGAAGGGGAGCCGTGCTGGCCGGAACGCTCGCCGGAGAAGCGGGAGCGAACGTCACTCCGCCGTCGAGCGAGGCGTCGATCCGATAGGAAGCGATCGTGGCGCCGGCCGCGACCGTGGGTGCCGTCCAGGAAACCTGGTTCGAAGGCGCGGCCAACGGGATCGCGACCGATGCGTTCGCGGCGGGCGCCGAGATGGTGATCGGGGTCGCCTGGAGCGTGAACGCCGCCCCGTTGCCGGCGCCGAGCAGGTTGAACGAGGAATCGAACGCCTGGACCTGGATCATCGCCGTCGTGATCGGCTGGTTCGGGAGCGGCAGGTTCACGATCGACGCCGTGGCGACCGAGGCGTCGATGACCTGGGGATTCGTGGTGACCGGCGCGAAGGTCTTGCCGCCGTCGACCGACATCAGCACCGCGTAGGACGCGGGCGCGGCGGCGGGCGGGGTCGTGGTCAGCTTGGTCCAGGCGACCGGGACCGGCTCGGGCAGGTTGACCGGCGAGGTCTGCGCGGTGACCGTGATCGCCGTGGCCGCGGCGGTCGGGAGGATCGGGAAGGTTTCGCTCGTGCCGCTCGAGATGAAATTACCCGAGGAATCCTTCACCAGCACCTGCACCGCCGCGTTCACGAATCCCGCGGTGACCGTCGGCAGGACGATGGGTGCCGAGCCCGTCGTTCCCGAAGCCGTGATCGTGGGCTGAGGAGAGACGGGGGTGAAGCTCTGGCCGCCGTTGTTCGAGAGGAGGATGGTGGTGGTCGCGCCCGTCGGCGCCGTGCCTTGGAGATTCCAGTCGACCGTGACCGTCGCGCCGCTCGCCTGCGCCCCGCCGCCGGGCGAGGTGACCGAGAGGGCGACCACGGGAACCGCCGCCACGGAGGCCGGATCGACCAGGCGGATGATCCAGGCGCTGCCGCCCCCGTTCAGGAAGAACTGGTAGACGCCGTAGCTCGCCTCGCTCCGCGGGTCGATGCCGCCGAACAGGCGCTGGAAGGCGTTCCAGCTCTGCACCAGCGTCGCGAGGTTGACGGGACCGCGCGGGAAGTAGTCGAGGAACGCCGTCGCCGAGGTGCTGGCGCCGACGATGCCTTGGGGGGTGCTCGGGATCTCTTGGATGTAGATGCCGGGAGACGCCAGGGTCATGCTCATGCGACCACCCTCCGGAAGCGGCCCGCCCGATCCGCGAGCCCGACGCCGACGGCGCGGAAGCGCCGAGACGAATCCTCGTCCCGCCGACCGGCGCGCTCGTCAAAGGTCTTCGTGAGACGGAGGTGAGTATGTGGCGGAGTTTCGGGCGTGTCAAACATTTTGAAGCGGAGCGCCCACATCGCGCCGCCGGCCGCGCGGAACCGGTTGCCGCGCGGTTCTCGTTCCCCTTAAAGTCTCCGCGCCATGCTCACCTCCGAGCGCGCCCTCTGCGTGCCCGCCGGGGTGCCCTCCGGGCACTCCCTCGACGCGACGACCGGGCGCGCCTTCGCTCCTCCCTCTCCCGGTCCGGACCTCGCGTCCGCGACGCGCCTCGGCCATCGCTTCGAGAACCTCGCCGCCCGCCCGGCGCCGATCCAGCGAGGCCGAACCAACCAAAACGAGAAGCGCAAGAAGCGGCGCCGCGCCCGCGGCCAGGTCGTCACCCGCATCCTGCGTCAAGACCAGCTCTCCCGCCGCAACATCGGCACCAACAGCGTGCGGTTCTCGAAGCGCTCGCTCGAGCGCAACCTCCCCGAGCACCTGACCCCGAGCGGCAGATCGACGAGCCGGATGAGCGGTCTCTACTCGTTCATGCGGAAGTACGGCGGTGCCGGCATCCAGGGCTTCCACCGCCCGACCCCGGGCCGGAACAGGATCGTCCGCAACGTCCTCGGCAAGATGCGGGGCGATCGCCAGACCCGCTCCTCGCGCGGCCCGAAGTTCGCAATGGTGGCGGTCGATACCGGCCGCCTGCCGCAGGACGACGTCATGGACCTCGGCACACCGGAGGTCGAGAACGAATTTAATCAAAGCTACGGCAAGTACAAGAACATGTACAACACCCACAAGGGCGAGGGGGTGGTCGGCGTCCGCGGTCGCATCCCACGCAAGGCGGTGCTCGCGATGCGCGCCTTCCGCGGCGTGCCGAACAAGAAACAGATGGACGAGATCCTCTCCCAGCTCCACGGCGAGGACGAGGAATCCGACGAAGAGCCGCTCGACCTGCCCGACGAGGACGAGGCCGATCCGTCCTTCCACGGTTTCGGGGGACCCAAGGGCCCGCCCCCCTCGAGCGGAGGCATGGGAGGCGGGATCCTGGTCAACGACTGAGCGAGGAAAGGATCTCGCGGGGAGCTTTTCCTGGGAACGCCGGCGTCTCGCCGGCCCTTGCCGCGCGGCATCCTGCGGTTTGCGACCCCGTCCCCCCCGCGATACCATCCGCCCCGACCTCGAAGCCTGGTCTTCCTTCTCAGGAGAGCGCCTTGGATTTCGCCCTGACGCCCGAGCAGATTCAGATCCGCGACACCGCGCGCGAGTTCGCGCTCCGCGAGGTCGATCCGATCGTCGACGAGATCGACGAGCACCAGAAGTTCCCGCTCGACGTGATCCAGAAGGCGGGCGAGCTCGGCTTCCTCGGCGTCATCTTTCCGGAGGAGCTCGGCGGCGCCGGGCTCGGCTACCTCGAATACGTGCTCGTGATCACCGAGCTGTCGAAGGTCGACCCCTCCGTCGGCATCTCGATCGCCGCCCACAACTCTCTCTGCACCAACCACATCTACAAGTTCGGCAACGACGAGCAGAAGAAGCGCTTCGTCACCCCGCTCGCGAGCGGCCAAAAGATCGGCGCCTGGGGGCTCACCGAGGCCGGCTCGGGATCGGACGCCGCCGGCATGCGGACGACCGCCCGGAAGGCGGACGGCGGCTGGGTGCTCAACGGCTCGAAGGCGTTCATCACCCACGGCTCGGTGGGCGACGTCTGCGTCGCCATGGCGGTCACCGATCCGGAAGGCAAGCGCGGGCGCAACGTCTCGGCCTTCGTGGTCGAGAAGGGCACCCCCGGCTTCCGCCCGGGCAAGAAGGAGAACAAGCTCGGCATCCGCGCTTCGGACACCGCGGAGGTCGTCTTCGAGGACTGCTTCGTGCCGGACGAGAACCTCCTCGGCGAGCCCGGCGAGGGGTTCAAGCAGGCGCTCGCGGTGCTCGACGGTGGCCGGATCTCGATCGCCGCTCTCGGCCTCGGCACGGCGATCGGCGCCTACGAGACCGCTCTCGCCTACGCCAAGGAGCGCGAGCAGTTCGGCCAGGCGATCGCCGCCTTCCAGGCGATCCAGTTCCACCTGGCCGACATGGCGACCAAGATCGCCGCGGCGGAGATCCTCACCTTCGCCGCGGCCGAGGCGAACGACCGGGGCCAGAAGTTCAGCCAGCTCGCTTCCGAAGCCAAGCTCTACGCGGGCGAGGCCGCCGTCTTCTGCTCCGAGCGCGGCGTCCAGATCCATGGCGGCTACGGCTTCATCAAGGACTACCGCGCCGAGAAGTACTACCGCGACGCCAAGATCTGCACCATCGGCGAGGGCACGAGCGAGATCCAGCGCCTGGTCATCGCGCGCGAGCTGCTCCGGGAGCACTAGTTGAGGTCCGGAGTCCCCCAGGCATCCCCGGAGCCGCGGCCGCTGCGCCCCCGCGGCGAGGAGGATCTGGGCGATCTCCTCCCCCGCCTGCTCCGCCGCGAGCCGCGCTCGCTCGCGCGCGGCATCTCGCTGCTCGAAGACGGCGGCCCCCGGCAGCGCGAGCTGGTCGCCC
>DATMZM010000260.1:0-2552 GCA_035607445.1 Thermoanaerobaculia bacterium
GCCCAGCCGAGCGCGGCGGCGAGGCTGTAAAAGGGATAGAGGCCGAGCGGGAGGTTGCCGGCGAGCGCCACGACGCCCAGGCGCTCGAGGAGGACGACCGTCCAGCAGGCGAGGAACAACCCCGCGAAGACGACCCCGAGCCGGCTCAGGGCGCCTCCCGCCGCCGCTCAGGCATAGGACTCGATCGGCGGGCAGGCGCAAACGAGGTTCCGGTCCCCCCAGACGTTGTCGATCCGGCCGACGTGGGGCCAGAACTTCCTCTCGCGCACCCACGGCAAGGGGAACACCGCCTGCTCCCGGCCGTAGGGGTGGGGCCACTCGTCCGCGGCGATCGATTCCGCGGTGTGCGGCGCGTTCTTGAGCGGGTTGTCGTGGCGGTCCAGCCTGCCCTCTTCGATCGCCCGCGCCTCCTCGCGGATCGCGATCAGGGCGTCGCAGAAGCGGTCGAGCTCGGCCTTCGATTCGCTCTCCGTCGGCTCGATCATCAGCGTGCCGACGACCGGGAAGGAGAGCGTCGGGGCGTGGAAGCCGTAGTCCATCAGCCGCTTCGCCACGTCCTCGGCCTCGATCCCGGCGCTCGCCTTGAGCGGGCGCAGGTCGAGGATGAACTCGTGGGCCACCCGGCCCGAGGCGCCGGAGTAGAGGACCGGGAAGTGCTCGCCCAAGCGCGCCGCCATGTAGTTGGCGTGGAGGATCGCGAGACGGGTCGCCTCGGTGAGACCCTCGGCGCCCATCAGGGCGATGTAGATCCACGAGATGGTGAGGATGCTCGCGCTGCCCCAAGGGGCCGCGGAGACCGGGCCGATCCCCCGCTCCCCGCCGGTCGGGATCACCGGGTGGCCGGGCAGGAACGGCGCGAGGTGAGGCGCGGTGCAGATCGGTCCCATGCCCGGACCGCCGCCGCCGTGCGGGATGCAGAAGGTCTTGTGCAGGTTCAGGTGGCAGACGTCGGCGCCGAAGTCGCCCGGCCGGCAGAGGCCGACCTGGGCGTTCATGTTCGCACCGTCCATGTAGACCTGGCCGCCGTGGGCATGGACGACGTCGCAGATCTCGCGGATCGCCGTCTCGAAGACGCCGTGGGTCGAGGGGTAGGTGACCATCAGCGCGGCGAGCTCTGCCGCGTGCTTCTCCGCCTTGACGCGAAGGTCCCCGAGGTCGATGTTGCCCTTCTCGTCGCAAGCGACGATGACCACCTTCATGCCGGCCATCACCGCCGAGGCGGGGTTCGTGCCGTGGGCGGAGACCGGGATCAGGCAGACGTTGCGCGCCCCTTCGCCGCGGCTCCGATGGTAGGCGCGGATCACCAGGAGCCCCGCGTACTCGCCCTGCGAGCCCGCGTTCGGCTGCAGCGAGCAGGCGGCGAAACCGGTGATCTCGCACAGCCAGCGCTCGAGCGTCTCGAACAGCGCCTGGTAGCCCGCCACCTGCCCGACCGGCGCGAAGGGGTGGATCGCCGAGACCTCGGGCCACGACAGCGGCAGCATCTCGCTCGTCGCGTTGAGCTTCATGGTGCACGAGCCGAGAGCGATCATCGAGGTCGTGAGCGAGAGGTCCCGCCCCTCGAGCCGCTTGATGTAGCGCAGCATCTCGTGCTCGGTGTGATGGCGGTGGAAGATCTCGTGCGTCAGGTAGGGGGACGTGCGCGCGTGCGGCGCCTCGTAGGCGGGGCCGCCCGGAGCGATGTCGAGCGCCAGCTCCCTCGCCCGGAAGCCCGGATCCCCTCCCGCGACGATCTCGAGCAGCAGATCGAGCTCCGCCTCGGTCGTCGCCTCGTCGAGCGCGATGCCGACCGTCCGGTCGTCGAGCCGGCGGAGGTTGACCCGGGCCGCCGCTGCCGCGGCGATCACCTCGCCGGCGGTCCGCCCGGCCGGGAGCCCGACGCGGAGGGTGTCGAAGAAGGGCGCGTCGGGCAGCCGGCAGCCGAGGCGCGCGAGGCCCGCGGCGAGCACTCCGGTCAAGGCGTGGACGCGCTCCGCGATGCGCTTGAGCCCCTCCGGGCCGTGGTAGACCGCGTACATGCCGGCCATCACGGCGAGCAGCACCTGCGCGGTGCAGATGTTGCTCGTCGCCTTCTCGCGGCGGATGTGCTGCTCGCGGGTCTGGAGCGCCATGCGGAAGGCGACCTTGCCCGCGCGGTCGCGCGAGACGCCGATCAACCGCCCCGGCATCTGGCGCTTGAATTCCTCGCGCGTCGAGAGGTACGCCGCATGCGGCCCGCCGTAGCCGAGCGGCACGCCGAAACGCTGGGCCGAGCCGACCGCGACGTCGGCGCCGAATTCCCCGGGCGGGCGCAGGAGGGCGAGAGCCAGGAGGTCGGCCGCCACGACCACGAGAGCGCCGCCCGCGTGCGCCCGTTCGGCGACGCCCGAGACATCGACCACCCGGCCGTCGCTCGTCGGATACTGGAGGAGGACGCCGATCAGGTCCGCGCCCCCGAAATCCGCAGTCTCCGGATCGCCGAGGCGGACCTCGATGCCGAGCGCCTCGGCCCGGGTCTGGACGACGGCGATCGTCTGCGGATGGCAATCCGCGGCGACGAAGAACGCCTTGCG
>DATMZM010000345.1:0-2758 GCA_035607445.1 Thermoanaerobaculia bacterium
TCTGGGCGGTCGCGGCTCCGAGGCCGAAGACGGCCGCGAGGACCGCGAGCAAGAAGACCTGCCGTACGGTTTTCATCGTTTGATCCCTTTCCCTGTGGGCGCTCTCGGAGCGCCCAAAAGTCGTTGCGAACAATCCCTGGATCTAAGGCCGGGCCGAAGCACCGGCGAGCTTAAGAGTCACGAAGTACCGCGATTCTGAACCCTGGGCGTCAGGAGATCGTCAATAAGCTCTGATGAAGATGCACTGCCATGGGCATCCAGGCCGGCCAGCGCTTCCGGACCGCGCGAGGACGCGCCAGAGGCCGATTCGCGCGGCCGCAAGGTTCGATCGTTTCTCTCTCGGAGCATCTCTCGCGCCAAGGTCCCACTCCTCGAAGACGGTTCTCGGAACAGATCTGGGGGGATCATCTCCCAAGAGCGTCAGGGAATCGTCAGGAGATCGCCGGAAGCAGGGCTTGTTTCGCGATCACTTCGTGAGTCGGTAGGGTAAGATTCCGTGCGAAATCAGACTCCGAAGAGTGATCCGGCGAATCGAGGGCAGGCAACCAGGCGCGATTCGCGGGGCGGCTCGCCAACCGAGGGCGCAGGTGCCGGGGGACGTTTCGAATGATCCGGGTCCGTCTCTTCGGTGGTTTCGAGGTCTGGCACGCCGACCGACAGCTGCGCGGTTTCGAATCCCAGAAGGTCCGCGCGCTCTTCGCGTATCTGGCCTGCCAGCCCGGCCGCCCGTTCAGCCGCGACCGTCTCGCCGGACTGTTCTGGCCCGAGCAGGGTGCCGACGGTGCGCGGCACGCTCTGCGCCAGGCGCTCTACAACCTGCGGTCCGCGTTGCCGGGGCGCGACTCCGAGACGCCGCCCCTCTTGGTCAGCCACGGCGACATCCGGATCAATCCCGAGGCCGGACTCTGGCTCGACATCCAAGCGTTCGAAGAGGCGCTCCGCCGCGGCACGGGTCGCGACGGCACGGATCCGTATCATCTCGCGATCGCCGTCCAGCTCTATCGCGGGGACTTCCTCGCCGGGTTCTTCGTGCGCGATTGCTCCGAGTTCGAGGAATGGCTGGTCGCCGAGCAGGAGCGGCTGCGCGAAGTGGCGGTGGAGGCGCTGCGCTCGCTGATCGAGAGCTACCGGCGGCGCGGTGAATACCGCTTCGGAATCCACTACGCCCGGCGGCTCGTCGTTCTGGAGCCGCTCGCCGAGGAGGCGCGCCGCGACCTGATGCGGCTGTACGCGCAGACCGGACGGCGCAATCAGGCGCTCTCGGAGTACGAGGATCTCGTCTCGCTCTTGGATCGCGAGCTCGGCGTCGAGCCGCTCGCCGAGTCGCGCGGACTCTACGAAGCGATCCGCGACGAAGTGCCGACCCAGGGCGTGGCGCTCGCCGACGGCGAGCCGATCGGTCCGATCATCCCGCTCGCGGGCCGGCGGGGCGCCTGGGAGCAGCTGCGGGAAAGCTGGCGCCGCGTCGTCGCCGGTGAGGTGCAGGTGACCCTCGTCACCGGCGAGACCGGCGCCGGCAAGACCCGGCTCCTGCGCACCTTCTTGGACGCCGTCAGCGGTTCGCGCCGGACCGTCGTGCTGCGCGGCGCCGGTCGCGCCTCGTCCCTGCCGATGCCCTTTCTGCCCTGGACCGAGCTGCTGCGCTCTGCGATCGACGAGGCGGCCGAAGGCGCGGGTCCCGAGCCGATCGCTCTGCCACCCGACCGCTTCCTCGATCTCGTGCGCTTGGTGCCCGACCTCGCCGAGCGCCGGCTCGAGCTCGGAGCGCCGCCGCCCTTGAAGCGCGTCGCGGATCGGCGCCGGATGTTCGAGACGGTCTCGGACTTCCTGTCCGGTCTCTGCTCGACCGCCGGCGGGCTCGCGAGCGTGCCGCTCGTGCTGTTCGTCGACGACCTGCACCTGGCCGATGGCGATTCCTTCGACCTGCTCGAGATCGTCCTCGCTCGGATGCGCGGCCGGCCCTGCTGGGTCTTGGCCAGCGCATGCCTCGACGAGCTGCCCGCTCGGCATCCGCTCGCGAGACTCGCCGGGCGCGCCGCCCGGATCGAAGTCGGGCGCCTCGAGTCGGCGGCCATCGAGGAGATTTCCGTCTCGCTGGTCGGAGACGACCGAGCGGTCGAGCTCGCGCGCTGGCTCGATCAAAAGAGCGGCGGACTGCCGTTCGCGATCGCGGAGCTGATCAACCTGCTCTGGGACGAGGGGATCCTCGTCGCGAGCGACTCCGGCAATTGGAACTTGGCCGCGTCGCTCGGCGGCGCGACGGCGCCGGCCGCGAGCGGCGACCTCGACGAGCTGCTGCGCGAGCGCGTCCGCCGCCTCCCCTCCTCCGTCCGCCGCCTCGCGATCCAGGCCGCTTACATGGGCCCGAGCTTCGAGGCAGGGCTGCTCCAGAACGCCGCGGACGAGCATCCGGCGGTGGTCGAGATCGGTCTCGAGCTGCTCTTGAAGCGCTGGTTGATCCGCCAGAGCATGCGGCACTGGTCGAGCTATGGGCGGACTCCGGACGTCGTCCTGTGGGAGCGCGGTGCACGCCGCGGCACCTTCGAGTTCGCCCACCAGAGGGTCCGCCAGGCGTTCGCCTCGGCGGTCGGACCCGATCGCCAGCGTTCCCTCGACGCCCGCGCCGGCCTCGCCCTCGAGAGAGCGCTCGGAGATCGGCGGGAGCGTTTCGTCGAAGAGCTCGCGATCCACTACACGCAAGCCGAGCTGTGGCAGCAGGCCCTGCCTTACGTGGAGCAGGCCGCGGCGCGCTCGCGCG
>DATMZM010000372.1:0-11174 GCA_035607445.1 Thermoanaerobaculia bacterium
GGTCGTCGAAGACCGGCGTCCAGGTCAGGCCGGCGTTCGCCGATTTCCAGACCCCTCCCGACGCGGTGCCGACCCAGACGATGTCCGGGTTGCCGGGAAAGGCGTCGATCGCCGCGACCCGTCCGCTCATCGCGGCGGGCCCGATCGACCGCGCCGCAAGGCCTGAGAGCAGCATCGGATCGAGGCCGCCCGCGGAGGCGGAACGAGCGCTCGGAGGACCCTTCTGGCCCCACGAGGGAAGCGCGAGGGTTCCGGCGAGAGCCGCGACGGCGAGCGAGAGAGAGACGTTCCGGTGCATCGGGACCTCCATCTGGGGGGACGGCTGGGGAGGCAAGCGTAGCGGGGAGCGCAGAGGGGAGCAAGCGCGGGGAGCGGTGCGGCGGGGCGCAACCTTCGCCCGGCCGCGGCGTATGGAAAAGGCGGCGCTCCGGACCCGGGTGGTCGCAGACCGCCCGCGTCCGGTATCCTCGCTGGCCGACCCGCAGTACCCAACAGGAGATTCCAGAATGCTTCGCAAATCGCTCCTTTCCTTCGTCGCGGTCGCTGCAGTGGCCTCGGCGGCCTTCGCGCAGGCCGCGAATCCCACCGTCGACGAGCTGATCGAGAAGAACATCCAGGCCAAGGGCGGCCGCGAGAAGCTGAAGGCCGTGCAGACGCGCCGCCTGACCGGCAAGATGCTCGTCGGCCCGGGTCTCGAGGCGCCGTTCGTCCTCGAGCAGGCGCGCCCCAACAAGATGCGGATGGAGTTCGTGATCCAGGGCATGACCGCGGTCACGAGCTACGACGGCACGGCCGGTTGGCAGCTGATGCCGTTCCTCGGCAAGAAGGAGGCCGAGCAGATGTCGGCCGACGACTTGAAGCAGGCCCAGGACCAGGCCGAGTTCGACGGCTCCTTCGTCGACTACAAGGACAAGGGCAATCAGGTCGAGCTGGTCGGCAAGGAAGAGGTCGAGGGTACGCCCGCCTACAAGCTCAAGGTGACCAAGAAGAGCGGCGACACGGAGATCGTCTATCTCGACGCCGACTCGTTCTTGGAGATCCAGTCCGAGGGCAAGAACATGGTCCGCGGCCAGGAGGTCGAGACCGTCACCTCGATCGGCGACTACAAGGAGGTCCAGGGCGTCCTCTTCCCCTTCTCGATCCAGTCGAAGCCGAAGGGCGCGGCGGCGGGCCAGGGCTCCTTCGTCATGACGATCGAAAAGGTCGAGGTCAACCCGCAGCTCGCGGCCGATCGCTTCGGCAAGCCGGAGGGCGCCCCCGCTCCGGCGCCGGCCAAACCGCAGCAGTAAGGGCTCGCCGGCTTCGACGACGATCATTCCTCGGAAGGGAAAACTATGTCCTCACAGCGCATGACCATCGCGGTCTTGGGTCTGGCGGCGGTGTTTGCCGCGGACGCCGCGCGGGCCGAGACGGCGCCCAAGCTCGATTCGAGCATGCTCGGCGGCCTCGAGGCGCGCGCGATCGGCACGGCGGCGACGGGCGGCCGGATCGCCGCGATCGACGCCGTACCGGCCTACCCGCTGACGATCTACGTCGGCGCGGCGGGCGGCGGCGTCTGGAAATCGACCGACGGCGGCGTCTCCTACAAGCCCATCTTCGATGACTACACCCAGTCGATCGGCGCCATCCGCGTCGATCCGACGAACCCGAAGACGATCTGGGTCGGAACCGGCGAGGCCTGGACCCGCAACAGCACCTCGATCGGAGACGGCGTCTACAAGACGACGGACGGCGGCGACTCCTGGCAGCGCGTCGGGCTCGAGAACAGCGAGCGCATCGCGCGCATCCAGGTCGATCCGAAGAACGGCTCCACGGTCTGGGTCTGCGCCACCGGCCACCTCTGGAACGCGAGTGAAGAGCGCGGCGTCTACAAGACGACGGACGGCGGCAAGACCTGGAAGCGCACGCTCTACGTCGACGCCGACACGGGGTGCTCGGACATCGCGGTCGATCCGCAGGACTCGCGGATCCTCTACGCCGGCATGTGGACCTTCCGCCGCACCGCTTGGTCGTTCTCCTCCGGCGGCAAGGGGAGCGGCCTCTACAAATCGATCGACGGCGGCGAGACCTGGAAGCCGCTCGCGGAGGGCTTGCCCGCCGGCTTGAAGGGGCGCGTCGCGGTGGCCGTCGCGCCGTCGCGGCCGAGCGTCGTCTACGCCCTCGTCGAATCGGCGTCGACCGCCCTCTACCGGTCGGACGACGCCGGCGCCTCGTGGACCGAGATGAGCTCCGCGTTCAACCTGCAGGTGCGGCCGTTTTACTTCGCCCACCTGATCGTCGACCCGACCGACTTCAACACGGTCTACAAGCCGGGCCTTTCGCTCACGGTGTCCGAGGACGGCGGCAAGACCTTTTCGAGCGGAGGCTTCGGCGGCGGACCCCACTCCGACCACCACGCGCTCTGGATCGACCCGCGCGATTCGAAGCACCTGATCCTGGGCACGGACGGCGGCGTCTACATCAGCTCCGACCAGGCGAACCACTGGCGCTTCGTCGGCGCGCTGCCCGTCTCGCAGTTCTACCACGTCACCTACGACATGGACCGGCCCTACAACGTCTACGGCGGCCTCCAGGACAACGGCTCGTGGATGGGGCCGTCGCAGGCGGTCGGCGGCATCCGGAACAAGAGCTGGAAGAACATCGGCGGCGGGGACGGCTTCTGGGCGATGCGCGACAGCGCGGATCCGGACTACGTCTACTCCGAATCGCAGGGCGGATCGATCTCGCGGATCAACGTCAAGACCGGCGAGTCGCGCGACATCAAGCCGTTCCCGGTCGCGGGCGACCCGGAGTACCGGTTCAACTGGAACACGCCGATCCACCAGTCGCCGACCCGGCCGGGCGTCCTCTATCTCGGCTCGCAGTTCCTGTTCCGGAGCCTCGATCACGGCGAGTCGTGGGACAAGATCTCCCCGGACCTGACGACGAACGATCCCGCCAAGCAGAAGCAGCGGCAGTCGGGCGGTCTCTCGATCGACAACTCGAGCGCCGAGAACCACACCACGATCTTCACCATCGCCGAGTCGCCCAAGGACCCGAACGTGATCTGGGTCGGGACCGACGACGGCAACGTCCAGCTGACCCAGGACGCCGGGAAGACCTGGACGAACCTGGCCAAGAACGTGCCGGGCCTGCCCAAGAACGCGTGGGTGACGACCGTGGAGGCGAGCCCGTACGACGCCGCGACGGCGTTCGCCACCTTCGACGACCACACCACGGGCGACATGAAGACCTACGTCTACGAGACGAAGGACTTCGGCCAGACCTGGGTTTCGCTCGGCTCCGATGCGCTGTCGGGCTACGCCCACGTCGTCCGGCAGGATCCGGTCAATCCGAGCCTGCTCTTCGTCGGCACCGAATTCGGTCTCTTCCTCTCGGTCGACGGCGGCAAGGAGTGGGCGCGGTTTTCGGGCCGCCTGCCCAAGGCGGCGGTCCGCGACGTCGCGATCCATCCGCGCGATTTGGACCTGATCATCGCGACCCACGGCCGCGGCCTCTACATCGTCGACGACCTGACGCCGCTCCGGGCCCTCACGCCGGAGGTCCTCGACTCCGATCTCGCGGTCCTGCCGACCCGGCCGAAAGAGCTCTCGATCCAGGCCGGCATCCAGGACTTCGCGGGCGACGACGAGTTCTCGGGCGACAACCCGGACGAATCGGCGCCGATCGTCTACTACCTCAAGAAGCGCCACGTGGTCGGCGATTTCAAGATCGAGGTCGACGACGCGGAGGGCAAGCTGATCACGACGCTCTCGGCCGGCAAGCGCAAGGGGATCAACCGGGTCTCGTGGCCGATGCGCCTGCCTCCGCCCAAGCTGCCGGCCGGCGCCTCGCTGGTCCTCGGGGGCGGCAACGCCTTCCAGGGGCCGAGGGTCCTTCCCGGGACCTACACCGTCAAGCTGACCAAGGGAAGCCAGACGGTCACGACCCAGGTCGTGCTGGTCCCCGATCCGCGCTCCGACCACACCCCCGAGGACCGCGCCGCGCAGTACAAGGCGGTCGTCGAGGCCTACGGCTCGCTCGCCCGCCTGACCTACGTCGCCGAGACCCTGGCCGACGTCCGCGCGCAGGCCGAGGCGCGGAGCCGCGAGCTCAAGGGCGGCGACGCGCTCAAGAAGCAGCTCGATCAGCTGGCCCAAAAGGTCGAGGACCTGCGCAAGACCCTGGTCGCTACAGGTCCGGGCGGCTGGCTCTCGGGCGAGGAGCAGCTGCGCGAAAAGCTCACCTCAGTCTACGGCGGCCTGAACAGCTACGAGGGGCGGCCGACCCGGTCGCAGCTGGCCGCGAAGGCGGTGCTCGAAAAGCAGCTCGACGAGGCGGCCGCCAAGCTCGACTCGTTCCACGGCCACGAGGTCGAGGCGATCAACCGCCAGCTCGCGGCGCGCAAGCTCGAGCCGATCAAGGTGCAGACGCGCGAGGAGTGGGAGGCGAAGCAGAAGAAGTAGGGATCGGGCCGTCCGCCCTCGGCTCACCCTCGACGGTCGCGGCTCAAGCCGGCTGGCAGCTCGGCCGGCTGGCCGCGACGTAGGTCGCGAGCTCGCGCACGAGATCGAGCGTCGCGTTCCCGGTCTCGACCGCGCGGCGCAGAAAGAGCATCGCCGCGACCGTGCCGGTGTGCAGGTCGCGGCTGCGGAAGGGAAAGAACAGCTCGCCGGTCAGCTCGCGCATCTCCCGGCCCCGACCCTGCGGGAGGTAGATCTGCGCGAGATCGAGCAGAGCGCCCGCGGCCTCGCGGCCGAGCCCCGCTTCGAGCAGCTGGGGCCGCACCGCGAGGAGGGCGGCCTCGCCCTGCTCGAGAGAGCCGGCGGCGACCGTCGCCCGCGCCTCGAGCCAGCGGATGCGGAGGATCTCGATCGGGTCGCCCAGGCGCTCGTACAACGAGCGCGCGCGCCACAGCGGCGCGAGCGCCTCGCGTCCCCGCCCGGCCTCGGCGAGGAGCGCGCCCAGCCACATCAGAGCGCAGGCGAGGCGCCCGGCATCGCGCCCGGGACCGAACATCCGGACGGCCTCCGAAAGCGCCTCGATCGCCGCCTCGAGCCGGCCCGAGCGGGCGGCGAAGGGGCCGATCTCGGCGAGGGTCTCGGCGAGCAGCTCGCGCTCGCCGAGCTTGCGGTAGATCGCCGCCGCCTCGGAGGCCAGGGTGAAGGCGCCGTCGAACCGCCGCCGCGCCACTTCGAGGCGCGCCTCGAAGCGGACGATCTCGGCCCATTCTCCTGCGTCCTGCGTCCCCAGGGCGGAGAGGGCGCGCGCCCTCTGGAAGGCCTCCGTCGCGCCTTCTAAGTCGCCCGCCGCGCGGAGGGCGTCCGCGAAGTGGGCCGAAGCGCGCGCCTGCGCGTCGTGGACGATCGAGATTCCCCAACGGTTCGGATCGAGGCGCTCCACGACGGCGAGCGCGAGCTCCGCGAGCGGCCGGCTCGACTCGCTCGAGGACGCCGAGGCGGCGCGCCGGGCGAGGATCAGCTCGCACAGGGGGAGGCTCGCGTACCGCGGCTCGCCGCGGGCGCGGTCCAGACGGCTCGCCGGTTCGAGGTCGAGCAGCTCGGCCAGCAGGCCCGGGGCCTCCCGGCGCCAGGCGGCGAGCTCCCCGCGGCGCTCGCGGGCGAGCTCGATCGCGCGGTCGAGAGCGCCCTGGTACACGGGGCTTTCGATCCCTTCCGGAGACTCCGGCGCGAGAGGGCGCTCCGCGGCCCCGGCCCAGAGCTGCCCGGCGAGGGTACGGCAGCGCTCGCACCCGGCGAGGAGGTGGCGGACCACCCGACGCCGCTCCGCCGGCTTGAGCTTGCCGCGGAGGAATCGCTCGAGGAGCTCGGAATCCGGATGGTTCTTCATCGCCTGGCCTCCTGGCCGCCGATTCGCTGGGCCCCCGCGCAGCGGAAACTCAACGCCAAAAGAAGTGAAAAAGGGTGTCGATCGGCGGCGTTTCGGAGAAAATTGTTCTCTCCAATGACAACTCTAGGTGCTTCTTCTTGTCTTTGTCAAGCAACAAGTTGCGCTCGTAAGCTACTTCAGGCTAGGATGTAAGTTATTGAAAGAACAGAGCTTACGGTTGCGAACTCCGGCCTCGCGCGATATGTTCGCGGCATGCCAATCTTTCATGGTCTAGGGAGGGCCTTGCGCTGGCTCAGAGACCGCCAAGGCAAGCGGCAGTATCAGGTCGCGGAGACCGCGGGCGTCACCAAGGCCATGCTCTCCGCCTACGAGACGGGGAAACAGAAGCCCTCGCTCGACACCCTCGAGAAGATCCTCGAGGCGCTCGGCTGCGACTTGAACGACCTGCACAACGCGCTGCAGATCGTCAACGAGCGGCCACTCGCGATGCGGCGCCCGGACGCGCAGGGCGGTTGGTCCGGGGCCGGGCGCGGAAGCTCCGCGGACGGTCCGCCGGTCGACGTCTATCGGACCCTCGGGATCGAGCGCCCCCTGCCGGTCGAGAAGGAGCAGGCTCTCGGCGAGATGCTGACGGGCTTTTACCGGCTGCTGCGCTTCCTGCACCGGGGCGGAGCGCTCGCCGAGGCGCGGGACGAGACCGACCCGGACAAGGATTGAAGGCCGGTCCCGCGTCTCCCCGGCGTCGCTACCCCGCGCCTCCCGGCGCGCCCGTCAGACCGGCAGCAGCGCGTAGCGCAGGATCAGGAGGACCGCGAGCCCCCAGAGCATCGGGTGGACCTCGCGCCAGCGTCCCGCCGCCGCCTTGACCAGCGGATAGACGACGAACCCCGCCGCGAGGCCGTGGGCGATGTTGAAGGTGAGCGGCATCGCGACCGCGGTCAGGAACGCGGGCGCTGCCTCGGTCGGATCGCTCCAGTCGATCTCGCGCACGGCGCCGATCATCAGAATTCCGACCAGGACGAGCGCGGGCGCGGTGACCGGATACTTGCCGTCGACCCCTTGGCCCACCACCTCGGCGAGCGGCGCGAAGAAGAGCGAGCCGAGGAGGAGCGCCCCGGTCACCACGGTCGCGAAGCCGGTCCGCGCGCCGACCGCGACCCCGGCCCCGCTCTCGATGTACGAGGTCACCGCGGACGTCCCGACGAGAGCGCCCGCGACCATCCCCGTCGCGTCCGCCGCGAGCGCCCGGTCGAGCCGCGGGATCTCGCCCGACGGCGAGGCGAGCTTCGCCTGGTGGGCGATTCCGAGCAGCGTTCCGAGGGTGTCGAAGAGGGCGAAGAAGAGCGTCGTCAAGACGAGCGGCAGGTAGCGGAGCGCAAGCGCGCCCTTGAGGTCGATCGAGAGCCCGGGCAGGTCGAAGCGCGGCAGCCGCACGAGGCTCGCGGGCGGCGCGACGGCTCCGATCGCGAGGGCGGCGGCGATCGAAGCCGCCAGGCCCCAGAAGATCGCCGTCGGCATCCGGCGCGCGAAGAGGACGAGGGTGAGCCCGAGGCCGAAGAGGGTCAGGAGGGCCGGCCGGGTCGAGAGGTCGCCCAAGGCCACGAGGGTGTTCGGATCGGCGCGCAGGAGCCCTCCCTGCTCGAAGCCGATGAACGCGATGAAGAGCCCGATCCCCGTGGCTCCGGCGAGCGCGAGCACCCGAGGCACCGCGCGCACCAGAAACGCCCGCGCGCCGGTGAGCGTCAGGAGCACGAACAGGATCCCGGTCCAGAAGATGATGCCGAGAGCGGTCGGCCAGGGCACGTGGGCGCCCAGGCAGATGCCGTAGGTGAAGAACGCGTTGAGCCCCATGCCCGGGGCGAGCGCCACGGGGTAGTTGGCGAGGAAGGCCATCAGCAGGGTGGCGACCCCCGCGGCGAGCGCGGTCGCCGCGATCGCGCCTTCGAGCGGCATGCCGGAATCCTTGAGGATCACCGGATTGACGACCAGGATGTAGGCCATGGTCAGAAACGTCGCGAGGCCGCCCAGCGCCTCGCGCGCGGGGGTCGAGCCGGCGGCGCGGATGCCGAAGATCCGTTCGAGCATCGAAGAGTCCCTCCGGGCGTTCATTCGTCGCCCTCGTCAGAGTCGAAGTCGTCGCTCGTCTCGCCGGCCGGGCCCCCTTCGTCGTTCGCGGGTGTTCCCGGCGCCATCCCGAGCGCCGGGCCCGCGGGCGCTCCGGTGCGCGCGAAGAGGTCGATCTCCGGATCGACGAAGATCAGGCTCGAGAGGCTCCCCTCGGTGTCGAGCAGGTCCCAGCGCGAGCGCCCTTGGCAGCGCGCGGCCAGGCGATAGCCGAGCGCCCCCGAGAGCAGGCGATCGAAGGCCGCGCGTTCGCTCTTCGAGCGCAGGTCGATCCGGTTCACCGCCACGACCTCCGGCCGGCGCCGGGCGAGGGTGCGCTCGAACCCGTGCCATTTGACGACCGGCAACCGCGGCGCGTGCTTGACCCGGCCGATCGCCACGGCGCGGCCGGGCGGAACGCCCCGCGCGCGGATCCACTCCTCGGCCGCGTAGCGCCCGTCCTGGATCATCCGGAGGTCGACCGAAAGGGCATAGAGAAAGCCGTACGCGAGAACGGCGGCGACGAGCGCGATCCGAATCGTCCGCAAGCGCCCCGGTTCGATGAGAGCGGCGAGCAGGCGCCCGCCGGAGAGCGCGAGCAGGAGAGCGAGCGGCAGCACGTAGCGGTCGCGGGAGAACAGGATCGGCGCCAGGAACGTCAGCTCGTACGAGAGCCCGAGGAGAGCGATCGACGCGAGCCGCCGGCCTTCCCGCCCCCGCGCGCGAGCCGCCGCCCAGCCCGCGCCCGCGACGCCGGCCAGGAAGCCCGGCCAGCCCATGCAGAACCGGAGATGGACGACGTTCTGGCCCACGGTCTCGAGATATCCGAGGAGCGTGGGAGGAAACGCCTTCGCCTCCTGCGACTGCGGACCGAGGAGCGTATGGACGTGGGCGAGAAAGCCCCGCCAGTTCGCCGGCCAGTTGTAGATCGCCGCCGCGAGCACGAGCCCGAGGCCGAGCACGGCGAGGATCCGCCGATCGCCGAGGGCCGCGAGCCAGGACAGCCTGCCGGGCCGCGCCCCTTCGATGCTCCGCGCCCTGGCGAGGGAGGGAACGATGGCGAGCGGCGCCAGGACGTAGAGCCCGTACGCTTGGTCCTTGGACGTGATCGCGAGGACCGCGCAGACGGCGAACCAGAGGTAATCGCGCAGGCGGTGCTCGTCGAGCAGCCGAACGTAGAAGACGAGCGAGAGCGCGAACCAGAAGAGGAATGGCATCTCGACGTTCGCCGTCTTCGCGAAGTAGACGAACGGCGCGCCGCAAGCGACCAGCGCCCCGGCGAAGAGGCCGGCCCGCTCGCCCGACACCGTGCGCCCCACCCGCGCGATCGCGAGCACGGCGCCGAGCGCCATCGCGACGCTCACCAGGCGGTCGAGGACGAAGTAGACCTCGTAGATGCCAGAGCCCCCCGCGGGAATCCAACGAAGCCGGCTCAGGATGCGCAACGGCGCCTGGACGAGCGCCAGCACGTAGTAGTGAAACGGCGGGTACTTGGTGTGCCAGCCGCCCGAGAACCACCGGCCGAGGCCGACCCCGACGTGCCGCGGCAGGATCTCGTCCCCCGCCCAACCGTGCCAGCTCGGCAGGCCCCAGTGAAGGCCGAGCAGGAAGAGGAATCCCGACCCGGCGAGGAGCGCGAGGAGGACCGGCGACGGGCGACGCTTTCCGGAGGCAATCGCTGCCGGAGGTGCGGCGTCGCCCGGCGGTCCGCTCGCGGGCTCGCTCGCGGTCATCCGGCGTCCTCCGCGGGAAACCGCCACTCCGCGCGCAAGCCGCCGGGCTCCTCGTCGATCCGGGCGGCGACCGGCGCCGCGAGATCCTCCGGATGGAAGCTCTCGGCGCTCGCCACGTGGCGCAGGTTCTGCCGCGGGCCGCGCCGTGCTTTGGCTCCCTGGGGAAACTCGAGGCGATCGCGGATGGCGATCCCCTGCGGACCGATCTCGATCTCGCGCTCGAACCGGGGAATGCTCGGATCGTTCGGATCGGGCCGCTGCGGCTTGAAGATCAAGAGGCGCCGGAGCGGCGCGAGCAAGCGTGCGCCGAGCAGCCAGGCCGCGAGCCGCAAGGCAGCGTGCTTCCAGGGCCGGGGCACCAGGAACCCCGCGCGCCGGCAGGCGCCGTGGATCGCGAGCCGCTCCTCGTCGATGTCGAACCGCGCCTCCGCGCCCTGCCACCAGTTGGTCGTCCAGAGCGCGCCGCCCGCCTCGATCCGCCAGCCGTGATCGAGAACGGGAGGGGCGTCGCGCCGGTGGATCCGCACCAGGCCGCCCTTGCGGGCGCCGATCGCCGCGCTCCACGAGCGGTCCTCTGCCCACGCGATCCGATAGCCCGCCCCGGGCAACCAGACCGATCGCCTCTCTTGCGGCGGCTCGGGGGGCCGCATGTTCGAAAGGTGCGGCAGCGCCCGCACGCAGCTCGCGTAGACGTAGTGGGAGAGATAGCGATCGTCGGTCGCCGCGAGGAAATGGCCGGGAGAGTCGGCATCCCGGAAGAGCGTCTCGACCAGCCACGCGGCGCGCGGATTTTCCGCCGCCCGCCGCGCGAGGCCGTAGGGCACCACGTAGTCGGTGTTGCGGCTGTTGAGCGTCGAAGGGAGCCGGCCGTCCGCGCCCACCAGGTCCGCCAGAAAATCGATCGCGCGGTCCGCAGCCGACTCGGCGCGCGGATCGCCGGTCGCCTCTCCGTAATCCATGAGCGCGTCGATCGTCACCGCGAGATAGCCGAAATCGGGGCCGCCGTACTCGTCGAACCACCCCTCCGGATGCTGCCCGGCGAGCCAACGATCGGCGAGCGCGCCGATCTGCGACGGCCGGGGAGAGATCTCGGGAATCAACGACGCGAGAGCGAGCCCGGCAAGCCCCGCGGCTTGCTGGTTCGCCGCCTGGACTTCGACCCGCCGGTCGAGATGATCGGCGAGGCGCGACAGCCCCCGCCAGGCGGCGGGCCCAATCGCCGCGAACAAATGCGGCGCCTCGCGCTTCCAGTTGGCGAGCAGCCGCGCCGCGGCGTAAAGACCGAACGCGGCGGCCGGGTAGCTCCGCTCATAGGGGTAGTACTCGTCGACGCTCCCGTCTCGGCGGACCTGGCGCGCGAGAGCCTCGACCGCGGCGACGCACCAGCGATCGAGGATCGCCGGGTCGATCTCCGATCCCGTGGGAAGGGAAAGATGTCCGCGGCGGAGCGCGTCCAGCGCGAACGCGCCCTGCTGGAGGATGGCGGAGGAGAAATCGCGGATCTTGTAG
>DATMZM010000451.1:0-6544 GCA_035607445.1 Thermoanaerobaculia bacterium
TCTGCCAGAACGCGGTTGATCGTGGCAGCCGAGACCATTCCCGGCGCCGTAATCTCCAAGCCCATCGGCCGTCCGCCTGCCGTGAAGTCGACCAGCAGACCCGGAGCGACCTGCTCGGTCCGAGCACTGTTCTCTTTTCCCGCTCGCGGGAGGTAGAGATAGGCCGCAAGCGGCCGGCCATGACGGAAAGTGATCTCTAGATAGGGTTCGTTCATGCGTCAGCTCACAGGGTAGGCAGTAACGATGACCAAGAGCCGGACCTCTTCATCCGGCTCGACGATGACCTCCCAAGGACTCCTCGCTTGCGAGGTTTCGACAACCCATCGCCCGTCAACGACATCCGCGCGCAACCTCATCGCATGCTCAAGCATACGCCGGAGGTCGACCTCGGAAAAGTCGCGGGTCCACCATTCGCTTCAAAAGGTGTACGCTCAAACCGAGGTCCCACTCCCCACCAGGAAGGCCATTCGCGAGGCAATAGAAGTCGCTCCTGCTCAATTCGAAGGCCCAAGGTCATAACACAGCTGGCCGCCCGGTTGGATGGCCTCTGGCCTGCCAGCGCCTGGATCGAACGCACGGCGGCGAGGGGAGTGCGGTGATTGGCTGGTACAATCACCGCACGATATGCGGCGAAAGAGCCCGTACCTCCGGGGCTCTGGTTCGTGACAACGGCCGCATCGCCCGTGCGATCGCAGATCTCGCGTTGGATCCGAACACGAGGAGCACACCATGATCGAGAAGAACACAATCTGCCTCTGGTACGACAAGGACGCGGAAGAGGCGGCGCGCTTTTACGCCGCCACCTTCCCGAACAGTGAAGTGACCGCGGTTCACAAGGCGCCGGGCGACTTTCCGGACGGCAAGGAAGGCGATGTGCTGACGGTGGATTTCACCGTTTTGGGCATCCCGTGTCTCGGTCTCAACGGCGGCCCGGCGTTCCAGCACAGCGAGGCGTTCTCCTTCCAAATCGCCACGGACGATCAGGAAGAAACGGACCGCTACTGGAACGCGATCGTCGGCAACGGCGGTCAAGAAAGCGCGTGCGGTTGGTGCAAGGACCGCTGGGGCCTCTCGTGGCAGATCACCCCGCGTGCGCTCACGGAGGCGATGGCCGCTGGGGGCGAGGAGGCGAAGCGTGCCTTCTCGGCCATGATGTCGATGCAGAAGATCGACGTCGCGGCGATCGAGGCAGCTCGGCGAGGGTAGCGGCGACCCGCCGTTGGCCACCTTCCACGCGAATGCTGATGCGGGTCCCGACCCTTGACCTGGGCCCCCCGCCCGGGCTAGGTTCAGACGTTCCCGCATTCCGCCGCCCCAGACCCACTCGGCACGAAAGCTCGAAGAAGGAGAAAGCC
Source organism: Thermoanaerobaculia bacterium (assembly GCA_035607445.1). Taxonomy (GTDB): domain Bacteria; phylum Acidobacteriota; class Thermoanaerobaculia; order Multivoradales; family UBA5704; genus DASYKS01. The sequence continues at coordinate 1,356 of DATMZM010000451.1, forward strand.
CTTGGTCAACGCGTCACCCTCGCCAGTTTTCCGCCTGATCCTCCCGTCCGTCGTCGCGATGGCCGCCATGGCCGCGACCGCCGCGATCGCCGCCCCCGGCCCGACCCTGCCCCAGGGGACGCAAGCAGCCGCCAGCGCGTCGCAGTTGCCCACCGAGGCCCGCGAGGGGGTCAAGGAAGAGGCGAACGTCGCGCTGCGCGACGCCTACTACCAGCTGCGCCATCAGAAGTTGGGCGGGGGCGAGTTCAACGCCGCCGCGGCCCGCTTCCAGGCGATCCAGGAGAAGTCCTCCCAGCAGCCCGCGACGCTGCGGACCGGCCTGGTCTGGAGCCCCCTCGGCCCGCAGCCGATCAACAACGGCCAGACGCCGCAAAACGGCGCCAACCGCAGCGATTGCAGCGGTCGCGCGAACGTGATCCTGATCGACGGCGCGGTCGCCGCGCCCCGTCCGGTCTACCTCGGCACCGCCCAGGGCGGCGTCTGGAAGAGCATCGACGACGGCGTCACCTGGGCTCCGATCACCGATTTCCTGGGCTCGCTCGCGGTCGGCGCGCTCACCCTCGACCCTGGCGCGCACACCCCGGCCACGGCGACGATCTACCTCGGCACCGGCGAGGCCAACGGCTCGGGCGACAGCTACGCGGGCGTCGGCATCTACAAGTCGACGGACTCCGGCGCGACCTGGAGCGGCCCGTTCGGCAGCGCCCAGTTCCTGGGCCGGACGATCAGCACGATCGGCATCGACCGCACCAACACGAGCATCCTGATCGCGACGACCGCGTCCGGCGTCTTCGGCGCGGGCCAGGTCCAGCCGGCAATCATCGCGCCGCGCGGCATCTACCGCTCGACGGACTCCGGAGCGACCTGGGCGTGCACGACCTGCGGCGCCGGGACCGACAACAACCGCTACTCGGGCCTGGTGCAGGATCCCGTGACCCCGGCCACCTGGTTCGCGGCCGGCTGGCAGTCGGGCCTCGGCGCGGGGACTTTGAACGGCGGCCTCGTCAAGTCGACCGACAACGGGTTGACCTGGACGCAGGTGGCGGGCGGCGCGAGCGGCTTGCCCGCCGTGTCCGCCACCTGGGGTCGCGCGTCCATCGCCGTGGCGAAAGCGCCGGCCGACCCGATGGCCACCTACTACCTGGGCAACGCCTTCACCAACGCCGGCCAGAACCCGGGCCGGATCTACAAGTCGACCGACGGCGGGGGCACCTGGACCCAACTCGCGGCGGCCAACGGCTATTGCGGCGGACAGTGCTTCTACGACCAGCCGGTCTGGGCCGAGCCGACCAACCCGACCATCGTCTATCACGGCGGCGCGGGGGCGGTCGCTTCGGCGGGCAACACCCGCTCGAACGTCCGCCGATCGACCGACGGCGGCACCACCTTCGGCGACATCATGATCAGCGCCGACGCCACGACCGCCGTGCACTCCGACACCCACTTCCTGGTCACCGATCCGACGACGCCGACCACCCTGTGGGTCGCCTCCGACGGCGGCATCTGGCGCTCGATCGACCGCGGCACGAACTGGCAGAACCGCAACGCCACCATCAATTCGGTCCAGTTCACCGGCGTCGACCTGCATCCGACCAACGCGAGCATCGCCTACGGCGGCACGCAGGACAACGGCACCAACTCGGGCAGCGGCACCTTCGGCTGGAGCCACTCGGACGACGGCGACGGCGGCTTCGCGCTGATCGACCAGACCACCCCGGCCAACGTCGTCCACACCTATTTCAACCAGACCAACGCCCTGATCGGCGCGGCTCCGGCGTTCCTCGGCACCGCCTCGCAGCCGAACGACTACCAGATCCTCGTCGGCGCCTGCTCGGCGGCGACCTGCGGCGTCCTGACCAACAACGGCATCCCGCTCACCGACCGCACGCTCTTCTATGCCCCGATGCACTTGGACCGCGGCGCCACCGACACGCTCTACTTCGGCACCCAGAAGCTCTACCGGTCCGACACCTTCTTCACCGCCGCCGCGGCGGCCACGCCGACGACCGTGATCTTCAACGCGCTGGGTACCGGCGGCGGACAGGACCTGACCGCGGGCGGGGGGGCGATCAGCGCGATCGAAACCGTGGCCGCCCAAGCGCCCGCGCATGGCGGAACCCACGCCGCGATCCTCTACACGGGCTCGTCCGACGGGCGGGTCTTCCGCTCGACCGACACCGGTGCGACCTTCACCCAGGTCGACGCGCCGGGACTCTACGTCTCGGACGTCGCCGTCGACACGACGAACACGACGATCGTCTATTCGTCGCTCTCCGGTTTCTCGGGCAGCTCGGGCCTGAACGTCCGCAAGTCGACCGACGGCGGCGGCACCTGGGCCCCCTCGGGCACCGGCATTCCAAACATCCCGGTCAACGCCATCGTGGTCGATCCGACCGACCACACCCACGTCTGGGCCGGCACCGACGTCGGCGTCTATCTCTCGCTCAACAGCGGAACGACCTGGGCTCCCTACGGCACCGGGCTGCCCAACGTCGCGGTGATGGACTTGAAGGCCGCCACCATCCCGGCTGCGGCCGGCCAGATCGTCGCCGCCACCCACGGCCGCGGCATGTGGAGCCTGACCCCGCTGACCCCGGCCACTCTGATCGACTTCGAGGTCGAGTAGTCGAGAGTCAGACCAGCATCCCCGCACCGCCGGTACGGTCGCAAGACCTGCCGGCGGTGCGCGCCTCACCTCTCCGCTACATCAGGCGCACGAACTTCGCCATCGAAGGCACGCCCTTGTCGCCCACGATGAACAACAGGTAGTAGCCGGGCGGCGCGAGGTTGCCGTTCGCGGGCGCCTTGGCCTTGAGCACACCCGCCTCGGCGGTGAACGACAGGCCGACGAGCCGCTGCTCCATGTCGAAGGCGTGGGTGACCGCGCCGGCCCGAACCAGCACGAGGGACGAGACGTGCAGCGCGTCCGGCGTACGGACCTGAAGCGGCGCGCCGTAGCGAAGGGCGCCGGCCGGGGTGATCCGGCCGAGGGTCGGCCGTTTCGCGGGGCTGCCGTCGGCGTTGAACAGATAGGGCGGCGAGTAGATCTCGACCTCGCTCTGGTAGCGCCGGCGCCGCGGATTGCCACCGAGAGCCGCCACCGTCGCGTCCGGCAGGAGGAGGGTGGTCGAGTGATAGAGCCGCGGGAGCTCCATCGTGCTGGCCGGGGCGAAGGAATCGCTCTCCGGGTCGTAGAGCTGGGCCTCCTCGACCGCGGTCGCGCCGTCCTCGTCCTTTTCCGATCCGCCCGACACGAGGACCTTGCCGTTGGGCAGGAGCGTCGCGTTGAGGTGGATCCTCCCCTTGACCATCTTCGGCCCCGCGACCCATTTCGGCGTCGCGACCGAGAGATCGATCAGCTCGGTCGTGTCCGTCGCCATCGGTCCCGATCCGCCCAGGATCATCACCTTGGGCTTCCAGCCTTGCGCGGGCGTGAGCGGCAGCAGCACCGAGGTGCCGTAGTCCCGCGGGCGGTCGAACAGGGTCGTGGCGATCGTCGTGAAGGTGTGGGCCCTCGGGTCGTAGATCCTCGAGTCGCGGCTGGCGCCGGAGAGGAAGACCTTCCCGTTCGGCAACAGGTGCTGGCGGGGATAGAGGGGCACTCCGGAGAAGATGGTGCCCGCGGCGGTCCAGGCTCCTCGCTTCCAGATCTGAACCGTGCGGTTCATCTTGCCGTTGGCATCGTTCAAGCCCGAGTCGACCAGGACGGAACCGTCGCCCAGCACCGTGCCCGTGGGATACCAGCGGCCGCCGCTCATCTTGGGCAGCGCCGAGAACTTCTCGGTCGCGGGATCGAAGGCGGAGGTCCGGGGCTCGCCGATGAACGGGTCGTACTTGAGCGTGCCGCCCAGGACGAACGGCCGGCCGTCGGGCAGGATGACCATGCCGTTGCAGAACATGTCCCAGGTCAGGTTGAAGGTCCGGACCGTATTGCCCGTCGGCTCCCAAACCGCGGCCTGCCAGCGCCGGTTGTCGGGATCGTTGCCGGAGCCCGCGATGACCAGCACCTTGCCGTTGCGCATCAGGGCGACGTGCACGGGGTTGATCGGCATGCGGAAATGGAGGGTGTCCCACCGACCGTTCTTCGCGGGCTGCGCTTCGACGACGGCCCGGACCTCCGTCATGTCGTGGCTTTCGGCCGGCTCGATGAACGGCTCCGGCTCCTCCGGTTCGGGCGGTTGCGCCTGGGCCCGGCCAGCCGGCATCGCGGTCGCCAGGAGCAGAGCCACCGAGAGAAGGTGGAGAGGCCGCGGCGAGAGGGCGTTCGCGATAGTTCGCAGCCCGAGGACGAAACGGCGGGCGCACAACGAGAGCGGAGGCATTCGGGATCTCCTCTTCGAGCGAATTTTCGCGCCCGATTTCACCGATCTGTCGTTCCTTCTTTGTTCCGCAATATAGGGCAGGGCGAGGAGGAGAACAAGTCCGGGGAGGACGGCGAGCACACAAAAAAGCGCGGTGCCCTGGGGCACCGCGCTCGTCCTCGAAACGAGAGGCTCGTCTCCGAGCCGTTAGCTCGGAGTGGGCACGATCGACTCCACCTTGATCGTCCGCCCGTCGAGGGTGCCGGTCACCGTCACCTGGCGGCCGACGTTGTCGAGCGCGAGATCGAGCTTGTCGAGGTCGTAGAAGCTCTTGGTGGCGAGGTTGTACAGGACCACCCGGCCGCCGGCTTCCTTGCACCGCTGAACCTTCGCCTTCGTATTGTCCGGCCTGGCGCCATGGACGCCATCGCAGTTGTCGGTGATCCAACCGACCCAGCTCTGAGCGTCGGGACTCATTGCCATGGGCTTGGCCTGCGTGCCGGCCGCCTGCGCCGGGATCGTCAAGAGCGCCATCGCGAGGAGGGCGAGTGTAGGAATCGTCAGTTTCCGCATATCGAGAACTCCTTTCGGGCTTCGATCTGCCGGCTTCCACTGCGACCGGCTCGCCGATAGGGTTCTGCAGCGTGCGTGCCACCGTCCTCGCCCCGGGGGAAGCGGGCGTTGGGCCGGCAATTTTTTCTCGCCAGGAGCCGCTTCGCGAGGGGTGTTGGCCGGAACGGGGCGGCGCGGCTTTCTCACCAGAGGTCTTCCCGTCCCTCCCGCCGCCCCGCGGGCGCCCCGTCCCCCATGCGCCTCGCTTCGCCGCGGCGGGCGAGGCGGACGGATCGGAGCAGGAGCAGGAACGGCCCGAGCTCGTTCTCGGCGCGC
>DATMZM010000444.1:0-2966 GCA_035607445.1 Thermoanaerobaculia bacterium
CTCGCCACGGTCCACCCCGCGACCAGCCGGGCCGAGGGGAGCGCCTACGCCGCGCGGGGAGTCGATTTCCTCGACGCCCCGGTCTTCGGCAGCCGGCCCGAAGCGGAGGCCGGTGGCCTCTGGATCCCGGTCGGCGGCGAGCGCGCCGCCTACGAGCGAGCCCGCGAGATCTTCGCCCCGCTGGCCGCCTCGACCCACTTCCTCGGGCCGACCGGCTCCGGCGCCACGATGGGCCTGATCGGCAGCCTGATCGTCGCGCATCAACTGCAAGCCCTGGGCGAAGGGCTGCTCCTCGCCCGCCGCGCCGGCCTGGACCTCGCCGAGGTCGTCCACCTCTTGAGCCTCCCCGATTTCCGCTCGCCGCTGTTCGCGGTGATGGGGGAAAGCGTGATCCGGCGCGACTTCCGGCCCGTCTTCTCGCTCGAGCACCTGCGCAAGGACGTCGATCAGGTCGCGCAACTCGCCGGCGAGCTCACAGCGCCCGTTCCCGGCCTCGCGGTGGCGCGCGAGATGATCAAGGCCGCGGTCGCGCTCGGGCACGGCGAGGAGAACGCTTCGGCGATGATCAAAGCGCTCGAGCGCCTCGCCGGAACGGAGCTCGGAGCCGACTCCGATGGGGTCTGAGGGCGATCGGTCCGAGGGTGCCCGCGGTCCTTCCGCCTTCGCTCGCGTCCTCGCCTGGGGCGTCCACGCGTTCACGGCGAGCGGTCTTTTCTGCGCCTTCCTCGCCCTCCTCGCCACGGAACGGCGCGACTTTCGGGCCGCTCTCCTCTGGCTCGGCGCGGCGCTCGCCGTCGACTGCCTGGACGGCGCCCTCGCCCGCGCGGCCCGCGTCGCGGAGATCCTGCCGCGCTACGACGGCAGGATGCTCGACTTCGTCGCCGATTTCCTCAACTTCGTCTTCCTGCCCGCCCTCCTCCTCTACCGCTCCGGACGGCTCGGCGTCGAGGGCCTCCCCTGGATCGCGCTGATCCTCTTTTCGGCGGCGTACCACTTCGGCAACCGGGACGCCGTGTCCGAGACCCAGGAGTTCGTCGGCTTTCCCGCGTTCTGGAACCTGGTCGCCTTCTATCTCTTGCTGCTCGATCTGGCCCCCGCCTGGAACCGCGCCGCGGTCGGCCTCGTCGCGGTGCTCCATTTCGTGCCGATCCGCTTCGCCTACCCGACCCGCGACGCCGCCCGCTCCCGCTTTCGCGCGGCCCTCGCCGCCGCCTGGCTCGCCGCCGCCCTCGCCACAGCCTGGCGCTACCCGGAGGTCCCGCCCGCGCTCCTCGCCCTCGATGTGGGCCTCCTCGCGGCGATGGCCGCGCTGAGCCTCCGCGCGACCTTCCACGCCCGCCGCGCTTCGGCCGCTCCCTGAGCGCGTGCTACCATCGCGCGACTTCGAACCGGTCGTCCATTCGGCACCAGGAAGGAAGGATCGCGCACGATGTCGAGCGAGCTCCTGTTCGGCCTTTACATCTTCGTTCTCGCCGGCTTTTTGGGTCACCACGTGATCTCGAAGGTGCCGCCGCTTCTCCACACCCCTCTGATGGCGGGCACCAACGCGATCTCGGGCATCTCGCTCGTCGGCTCGCTGGTCGCCGCCGGGGCGCACTACGGTACGCTCTCGACGATCCTCGGCTTCGTCGCCGTGACCTGCGCGACGATCAACACCGTTGGCGGCTTCCTGATCACCGACCGGATGCTCCGGATGTTCAAGACGAAGCGCGGCGGCCCGAAGTCATGACGGGATCGATCCTTCCCCTCGCCTACCTGATCGCCTCGGTCTGCTTCATCTTCGCGCTCCAGGGCCTCTCCTCGCCCAAGCACGCGCGGCGCGGCAACCTGATCGGCGCGGTCGGCATGCTGATCGCCGTCGTCGGCACCCTCCTCCACCGCGAGATCATCACCTATCAGTGGATCGCTGCCGGGTTGATCCTCGGCTCCCTGATCGGCGGTGCGATGTCGATCTGGATCCCGATGACCAAGATGCCGGAGCGGATCGCGCTCTCGCATTCCTTCGGCGGCCTCGCCGCCGCGCTCGTCGGCGTCTCCGAATACACCCACCGCGGCGCGACCCTGGGCAGCGTGACGATCGCCGCGCTCGGCCTCGAAGTCTTCCTCGGCTTCCTGACCTTCACCGGCAGCCTGATGGCGTTCGGCAAGCTCCAGGGTTTCATCACCGGCGCGCCGGTGACCTACAAAGGGCAGAACGCGACCAACATCTCGCTGTTCACGGGCGCTCTCGTGCTGCTCGTCCTCTTCGTCCTCCATCCCACCCAGGCCGCCCTGTTCTACGGCATGGGCGTTCTCGGCCTCGCGGTCGGCGTGCTCGCCGTGCTGCCGATCGGCGGCGCCGACATGCCGGTCGTCGTCTCGCTCCTCAACTCCTATGCCGGCTTAGCCGCCGCCGCGACCGGCTTCGCGCTCGGCAACTACGTGCTGATCATCGCCGGCGCTCTCGACGGCACCTCGGGCTTCCTCCTCTCGCTCAAGATGAGCAAGGCGATGAACCGCTCCTTCGCGAACGTCCTGTTCGGCGCCTTCGGCACGGGGGACGCCGCGGCGTCCGGCCCCGCGGCGGGAGCCTCGACCGCGCGCTACAACCTGGCGACCGTCGAGGACGCCGAGGGCGTGCTCGACGCGGCGCAGACGCTGATCGTGGTGCCGGGCTACGGTATGGCGGTCTCCCAGGCGCAGCACGCGCTCCGCGACCTGACCTCCGCGCTCGAAGCGAAGGGAACGAAGGTCTCCTACGCCGTCCACCCGGTCGCAGGGCGCATGCCGGGGCACATGAACGTGCTGCTCGCCGAGGCCAACATCCCCTACGACCAGATCTTCGACATCGACGAGATCAACGACGAGTTCGCGCGCACCGACGCGGTGCTCGTGGTCGGCGCGAACGACGTCGTCAACCCCGCCGCCAAGAACAATCCCGGCAGCGCGATCTACGGCATGCCGGTCTTCAACGTCGACCAGGCGCG
>DATMZM010000318.1:0-2999 GCA_035607445.1 Thermoanaerobaculia bacterium
GGCGCGCGACCTCGGCGATCGCCTCCCGCGCGACGTCGAGCACGAGGTCCGACCCGGGCTCGCCGCCGGACCTGCGCGCGCCGAGGATCGCCTCCGGCAGCGCTTCCTTGAGCGCCACGGCGAGAGCGTCCGGAGCATCCCCCTCGAGAGCGTCGTGCCAGACCGGGGCGACGGGATCGCGCTCCCAAGGAGGCTTTTCGGCCGGCGGCTCGGCGGGCTTCGGTTTCGGCTCCTCCGGAGGGGCGTGGGGACCGGGATCCGCGGGCGGGATCGGGTCGTCCGTCGGGTCGCTCACGAGCGCACCTCGCCCGCGGCGGCGTTCGTGATCGACATCCGGTCGATCTTCCGCTGCAGGTGAAGGAGCCCCCACAGGAGCGCCTCCGGCCGCGGCGGGCAGCCCGGCACGTAGACGTCGACCGGAATGATCCGGTCGACCCCTTGCGTCACGGCGTAGGTGCGGTAGGGCCCGCCGCAGGTCGCGCACGCGCCCATCGCGATCGACCACTTGGGCTCGGGCATCTGGTCCCAGAGCCGGCGGACGATCGGCGCCATCTTCTCGGTCACCGTGCCGGCGACGATCATCAGGTCGCTCTGGCGCGGCGTCGCCCGGAAGACCTCGGCGCCGAAGCGCGACATGTCGTGGCGGGGATCGAGCACGGCCATCATCTCGATCGCGCAGCAGGCGAGGCCGAACTGCATCGGCCAGATCGCCGAGCGCCGCGCCCAGTTGAAGATCTTGTCGTAGGTCGTGGTCAGGACGTTCGACCCCTCCCCCTCCCCCGCCGGGCTCACTCGGCCCGCGGAAGCCCCGCCGCCGAGGACGTTCAGGCCCAAGTGAGGGCCCCCCGGTTCCAGACGTAGACGTAGCCGCCGACGAGGATGGCCAAAAAGACGACCATCTCGACGAAGCCGAAGAGGGCGAGCCGGTCGAACATCACGGCCCAGGGCAGGAGGAAGACGGTCTCGACGTCGAAGACCACGAACAGGACCGCGATCAGGTAGTAGCGCACGGACGAGCGGTGATCGTGCGCGAAGGTCACCGCCTCGTTGCCGCACTCGTACGGATCGAGGTTGGTGCGCCCGAACCCGCGATGCCGCAGGAAGCGCGCCGCGAGGAGGGTCACCGCCAGGAAACCGGCGGCGATGACCACGAAGACGAGGATAGGCAGGTAGTTGGCCATGCGCCTCCGAGCCCGATCCTTGTGAGCCTCCCCGTTTGAGCTGCCGGATTGTGTCCCGCGCTCCCGGGGGTGTCAACGGGCGGGGCGAGGGCCGGCGGGCTGCTGACCGGCTGGTCCCGGGACCAGGAGGAGCTTCCAACCGGCCTTGTGCGATAATTCCAGAAGAGGATCTGATCGCCGTGACCACCAAAGAACTGATCAAGGAAGAGCTCGACCACCTGACCGACGATGAGCTCGCGCGGCTGCTCGCCACTGCGAGAGCGCTTTCCTCCGAGCGGACCGAGCAGGCCGACTCGGCGCCAAGTCTTTTCGCCAAGCTCAAACAAGTGAAGATCGAAGGACCGGAAGATTTCGCCGCGAACCTCGATTCGTACCTGAACGGCGAGAGGCGAGTCGACGGTGAGCCGGATCTTCGTTGACACTTCCTTCGTTGTCGCTCTCATCAACCAACGGGATCGCTATCACGAGCTGGCCGGGCGAATCGCCGACGCGAACGCGGGAAGGCAACTGCTTACGACGGATGCGATCCTCTTGGAGCTCGGCAACGCCCTAGCCCGCGGATTCAAGCGCCAAGCTACCGAGGTCATCGAACATTTCCTCACCTCGCCAGACGTCGAAGTGATCCGACTCACCCCCGAGGGGTTCGAACGTGCCTTCGAGCTTTACCGCTCTCGTATCGACAAGAGCTGGGGATTGGTCGACTGCCTCTCTTTCGTCGTCATGCGCAACGCCGGGGTTGAAGAAGCCTTGGCTTTCGACGATCACTTCGCCCAGGCGGGATTCCGATCCGTCTTCACGATTCGCGGCTAAGCCCGGGCGCAGGCGACCTGAAAGCGCGTAGCGTCTATCAACGGGGCGGGGCAGAGGTCAGGACGTTCGATCCCCCCGGGGCCGGGCGAGGGCCGGCAGCCTCTTCCGGGTCACTCGCCCCCCGATCCGCGGAAGCCTTCCCCCGATCGGGGAATCCGGCCCGCCGTACGGAGGATTCACTCCGCCGTACCGAGTATTCAGTCCGCCGTACCACGGGAGCCTTCCACCGATCGGGGAAAACGGTCCGCCGTACCGCGGAAGGCTTCCTTCAATCGGGGAAAGGCTTACTTCAATTGGGGGAAGGCTTCCGCCAACCGGGGGAAAGCTTCCGCCAATCGGGGAAAGGCTTCCGTCGTTTGACGAAAGGCGTTCGCCGACTCCGAAATCGGTCCCGGGAACCGGGGGACCGCCTCCGGCGTTCGGCGGAGTCCATCCCGGGATTCCGGGGCGCGGTCCGTGGACTCGATGACCGTTGGCACTTGGTACGTTCGCACGTAGGCTCGCAGCGGGACGAGGATCGGCGGCCCCTCGCCAGGTGTCTTGCCCTACGAGAATCTTGCTACCAGCTCGCGGAGTGAACCATGATCGTGAATCGCCGTTCGTGCGACCAGATAGACCGCCTGATCTTTGCGGTCGTAGCAGACGATCACCCGCCCCCGGTTGTCGTCGTCCCCAAGCCGATACTCGATCCATTCTCCCTTGGTGGCTTGAACGCGCGGCACGTCCCACCTCGACGGCGACCACCGCTGAAGGCCTCCGTCGAGTTTTGGATCTCGGCAGGCAACCAAGCTCTCCAGCAGGCTTCTGAGACTGTTTTTCAGGACAAATTGTGCCGAGGGGGTGAGCCTTTGGAGTCCTTCATGCCATCGGCGATCGTCCCACGTGCGATGGAAGATCCGGAGCTCAGGCAACCGCGTCCTCGATGCTCATCACCGGCTCCCAGTCTTCCTTCAGCTGGTCGAGAGTGACGAGAGAGGCCATCTTTGCCATCGCCTGGTACTCGTCGCT
>DATMZM010000472.1:0-2989 GCA_035607445.1 Thermoanaerobaculia bacterium
TCCTCAAAGAGCGCCCGGGAACCGCGAGCCCAGCACGTTTGAAGCTCCTTCTTGACCGCCGATCATAGCGCGGCCCGGGCCGGGGCGCCCGCCGAGCTTCCGGAGGCGACGCTTTCAGTCGGCGCGGAGCGCGAGCGGCGAAGGCTCTTCCTCGGGCTCTTCGCTCTCGACGGCGGCCTCCTTCTCGCTCTCCGCGATCTCGCCCGGGTTCCTGAACAGGTTCGCCTGGAGATCGTACTGACGGGTGTAGAGGGCGTGATAGCGCCCGCCGAGCGCGAGCAGCTCCTGGTGCCGGCCGCGCTCGATGATCCGCCCCTCTTCGAGCACCAGGATCGTGTCCGCGCGGCGGATCGTCGACAGCCGGTGGGCGATGACGAAGGTCGTCCGCCCCTTCATCAGCTCGTTGAGACCCTCCTGGATCAGGTGCTCGCTCTCGCTGTCGAGCGAGGAGGTCGCCTCGTCGAGGATCAGGATCCGCGGATCGGCGAGGATCGCCCGCGCGATCGCCACCCTCTGGCGCTCGCCGCCCGAGAGCTTGACGCCGCGCTCGCCGACCACCGTCTGGTAGCCGTCCGGAAGGCGCGCCGCGAACTCCTCGCAGCGGGCGATCCGCGCGGCGGCGAGGATCGCCTCCTCCGAAGCGTCGGGGCGGGCGTAGGCGATGTTCTCGAGCACGGTGCCGTCGAACAGGAAGTTGTCCTGGAAGACGACGCCGAGCTGCGACCGGTAATCCGCCAGGCGGACCTCCGAGAGGTCCTCGCCGTCGACCAGGATCCTCCCCGAAGTCGGCTTGTGGAAGGCGGCGACCAGCCCGATCAGCGTGCTCTTGCCGGAGCCCGAGTGGCCGACGAGCGCGGTCGAGGTGCCCGGCTCGGCGACGAACGAAACGTCGTGGAGGACCGGGCTGCCGGCCTTGTACTCGAACGAGACCCGGTCGAGCTCGACCCGGCCGACGATTGCGCCGAGCCGCCGGCGCCCCTCGTCGCCCTCGTCCTCGCGGGTCTCGTTGAGGATCTCGCGGATCCGCTCGAGACCGGCGAACGCCTCGGTGATCTGACTCCCGATGCCGACGATCTGGGCGACCGGCCCGACCAGGAGGCCGAGGTAGAGGGTGAACGAGAAGAAGGAGCCGACGGTCATCCGACCGGCCAGCACGTCGCTGCCGCCCACCCACATGATGATCACGCTCGCGAGTCCGACGAGGAGCGTCGAGGCCATGCCGATCGCCGAGACGCTGACGAGCGTCCGCGCGATGTTGCGGAACAAAAGGTGCGCGCCCTTGGCGAAGACCAGCGCCTCGCGCCGCTCGGCGCCGTAGGCCTTGACGACGCGCGCGCCCGAGAGCGACTCCGAGAGCCGCCCGGTGACCTCGGCGTTGATCTTCGACCGCTCGCGAAACAGCGGCCGGAGCCGGGTGAACGCGAAGTAGAGGATGGCGCCGAAGAGCGACAGCACGCCGAGGACGTAGAAGGTCAGCTTGGCGTTGAGCGCCAGGAGGATCGCGAGCGCGAAGACCGCCGTCACCAGGCCGCCGGTCAGATCGACGAGGCCCGTGCCGACGAGGTTGCGCAGCCCCTCGGCGTCGTTCATGACACGGGCCAGAAGCGTGCCCGACTTCGTCTGGTCGTAATAGGAGACGGTCAGCCGGCCGACGTGGCGCTGGATCTTGCGCCGCATGTCGGTGATCGAGCGCTGCGCGGCCCGGCCGAGCACCTGCGAGAGGGAAAACGAGGTCATCGCCTGGAGGGCGGTGGCCGCCGCCGCCGCGATGACGAGCGGCAGGAGCAGCGCCCGGTTGCTCTTGCCGATCACGTCGTCGAGCAGGAACTTGGTCATCCCGGGCAGGACCAGCCCGGAGAGCCGGCTCACCAGCATCAGGCCGAGACCGAGAGCGAGGCGCCCCTTGCGCGCGGCGACCAGGTTCAGGGCGTCGCGGTAGACCAGCTTGAGCGGCGGGGCCTTGCGCTTTTTCGCCTCCGCGCTCGCCGCGTCCTTCGCCGCCGCGAAGCGGCGCGAAGAGACGAGCCCGCCGTAGAGGCCGGAGCGGGCCGTGGGCGGGGTCTTGGCGGTCGGATCTGCGCTCATCGAAGCTCCCGGGGTCGAGCGGGCGCGAGAATAGCATCCGCCGTCCGGCGGTCTCGGGCGGGTCGCACCCCCGCTTCCAGAGTGCGCCGGCGCTGCGGAAACGTCCCGCGAGAGGCGCGGCGGACCCGAAAGCTATACTCGCGAGCGTGTCCCGGCATCGGCGGACGGGAGGCTCTCAATGACCCGCAACGTCGCCATCCTGATCTTCGACAACGTCGAGGTGCTCGATTTCGCGGGTCCGTTCGAGGTCTTCTCGCGCACCCGGCTCGAATCCGGAGTCGAGTCCCGCCGCTCGGACGAAGGCGCGCCCTTCCACGTCTTCACGATCGCGCGCACCCGCGATCCCGTCACGGCGACGGGCGGCCTCACGGTCATCCCCCGGCACTCGTTCGAGGACGCGCCGCGGATCGACGTCCTGGTCGTCCCCGGAGGCTTCGGCACCCGCCGCCTCCTGAACGACGAGCCGACCCTCGCCTGGATCCGCGAGGTGGCGGGCGAGGCCGAGCAGACCGCCTCGGTCTGCACCGGGGCCCTCCTTCTCGCCCAGGCCGGCCTCCTTGACGGCCAGCGGGCGACCACCCACTGGGCGGCCCTCGACCTGCTCGAATCGCTCGACCGGGGGGTCCAGGTCGATCGCGAGAGCCGCGTGGTCGACGAAGGGCGGATCGTCACCTCGGCCGGGGTCGCCTCGGGAATCGACATGGCCTTCCACCTCGTCGAGCGCTGGCTCGGCCGCGAGGTCGCGGACGAGACGGCTAGGTACATCGAATATCGGCGGGTGGCGGCGGGCTGAGCTTCTCCGAGCGAGCCGATCAGCTCGGAAGGATTTCGAGCCGGGCGAGGACGGTGGCCACCATCCGGTCGCAGCGCTCCAACCCGAACTCGAAGGTCCGCGGTAGCAGCT
>DATMZM010000475.1:0-22315 GCA_035607445.1 Thermoanaerobaculia bacterium
AACAGCTCGGCCAGGCTCGACAGCTCGCTCTCGCCCTGGGGGTTGACGACCAGGATGGGGAGGTCGTCGGCGAACTCGGCGAGGGTCTGGCGGCAGAGGCCGCAGGGGAAGGCCGGGGGCGAGGATTCGGTCACCACCGCGAGCGCCTGAGGATGGCGCAGGCCCCGGTTCACCGCGCGGGATATGGCGTTCCTTTCGGCGCAGATCGAGAGGGCGGGGATGCCGTTCTCGACGTTGCCCGCCGCCTCGATCGAGCCGTCCTCCATGAGGAGGGCCGCCCCCACGGCGTACCGGCTGTAGGGCGCATAGGCCTGCTCGCGGGCGGTCTCCGCGGCGCGCTTCAGCTCCTCCCAGGGGACTTCTCGCATCGGCAAAACCTACCATGCCGGGACCTCGTCCCAATCCTTGGCCCGCCCGCGGCAGGGCTGCTATGCTAGGGCAGCTTTTTAGGCGAATGCTCTAGGTCCAGACAACGGTCTCGCGGTTGGGCCGCGACAGGCGCAGCCCGCTCCGCGGCTCGATCCGGATACTGGAACGTAACGAAGTCACGAGGAGAATGTGTATGTCGATTCGAAGATTTTCACTGGCATTGACAGGCATCGTCTGCGCACTGCTGTTGGCCGCGCCGGTGCTCGCCCAGGGAGTTCCGACGGGCAAGCTGACCGGCAAGGTCACCAACGAAGGGGAAGGGCTCGCCGGCGCCACGGTGACGGTGACGTCGGACAACCTGCAAGGGCGGCGCACCACGGTGACGGCGGCGAACGGGGACTACCTCCTGCCCTCGCTCCCCTCCGGCGATTACACGGTGACGTTCGAGTTCGAAGGCATGGAGAAGGTCACCCGCAACGTGGCGCTCGCGGCGGCTCAGTCGCTGCAGCTCGACGTGCCGATGACGATCTCGGCGATCACCGAGGAGATCGTGGTCACGGGTGAAGGTTCGTACGAGACGATCTCGGGCAACAGCCAGGCGGCGACGACCTACACCAAGAAGCTGGTCGACGAGCTGCCGATCGGCCGTTCGATCTCGGAGATCGCGAACCTGGCGCCGGGCGTCTCCGCGACCGGCCCGGCGAAGAGCAGCGTGACCGGCATCGCGAGCATCACGCTCTCGGGCGCGCCGTCGTTCGAGAACCTGTTCCTGATCAACGGCGTCGTCGCCAACGAGAACATCCGCGGCCAGGCGTTCGACCTGTTCATCGAGGACGCGGTCCAGGAGACGACGAGCTCGACGGCCGGCGTCTCGGCCGAGTACGGGCGCTTCTCGGGCGGCGTCGTCAACGTCGTGACCAAGTCGGGCGGCAACGATTTCTCGGGCTCGTTCCGGACCTCCTTCACCAACCAGGACTGGTCGGCGAAGACGAGTCGGACGACGATCCAGACGGACGAGGTGATCCCGACCTACGAGGCCACCTTGGGCGGCCCGATCTTGAAGGACCGGCTCTGGTTCTTCCTCGCCGGCCGCAAGTTCGACACCAACACGACGCAGAACACCGCGGCGCCGACGCTCGTCCCCTTCCAGGTCGAGCAGGACCAGAAGCGCTACGAAGGCAAGCTCACCCTCTCGGCGAGCGAGTCGCATCGCCTGATCGCTTCCTACATCAAGATCGACGACAAGCAGAACGGCGACTTCTTCGGCACCATCCTGGACACCAAGAGCCTCAACAACCGCGAGACGCCGCAGGAGCTCAAGTCGATCAACTACAGCGGCGTCCTGACGCCCAACCTGCTGATCGAAGGCCAGTACTCGAAGCGCGAATTCACCTTCGTCGGCGCCGGGGCGAAGAGCACCGACCTGATCCTCGGCACGCTCCTGCTCGACCAGTCGCGCGGCAACGCGCGCTACCACTCGGCGACCTTCTGCGGCGTGTGCAAGAACGAAGGGCGCAACAACGAGAACTACCTCGCCAAGATGTCGTACTTCCTGACCACCAAGAGCGCGGGCTCGCACGACCTGGTCGGCGGCTACGACCACTACAACGACATCCGGATCTCGGACAACCACCAGTCCGGCAGCGACTACCGCGTCTTCGGCACGCAGGCGATCATCGCCGGCACCAACATCTTCCCGGTGTTCGACAGCAACACCGTGATCCAGTTCAACCCGATCTTCCAGTCGAGCAACGGCACGAACTTCGTCACCGACGCGCTCTACGTCAACGATCGCTGGCGCTTGAACGATCGCTTGAGCCTGAACCTCGGGGCGCGCTACGACAAGAACGACGGCAAGAACGCCCAGGGCACCAAGGTCGCCAAGGATTCGAAGATCAGCCCGCGGCTGGCCGCCACCTGGGACGCCAAGGGCGACGGCCGCTGGGTGTTCAACGCCAGCTACGGCACCTACGTCGCGGCGCTCGCGAACGGCGTCGGCGATTCGACCTCGGTCGCCGGCCAGCCGGCCACCTTCCAGTGGGCCTACGGCGGGCCGAACGTCAACACCGGCAACCCGGCGAACCCGGTCTCGCAAGACGACGCCTTGCGCACCCTCTTCGCCTGGTTCAACAGCATCGGCGGACCGAGCGACACCTCCTTCCGGATCTTCACCAGCATCCCAGGCGGCAACGTCCAGATCCGCCAGTCGCTCGACTCGCCGAACGTCCAGGAGTACTCGGTCGGCGTCAGCCGCCAGCTCGGCAGCTCGGGCAGCTTCCGCGCCGACTACATCCACCGCGACTGGGCGGATTTCTACGCCCAGCGCGGCGACCTTTCGACCGGTACGGTGCGCTCGGCGACGGGCTCGCTGGTCGACCTGTCCTTGATCGAGAACAACGACTCGGCCTTCGAGCGCTCGTACGACGCGATCCAGACTTCGTTCCGCTATCGCGCCGGGCAGCATCTCAATCTCGGCGGCAACTACACCTTCTCGCACCTGCGGGGGAACTTCGACGGCGAGACCCGCAACAACGGGCCGATTACCGGCGACCTGACCTATCCGGAGTACAAGCTGGCCAGGTGGAACCGCCCGTCCGGCGACCTCGCCGCCGACCAGCGGCACAAGGCCTCCTTCTACGGCGTCTACAACGTCCTCTCGTCCGACCGCCAGGCGATCTCGGTCTCCGTGATCGAGAGCTACACTTCGGGGCTCGCCTACGGTGCCTCCGGCCTGATCCGCATCCTCCCGACCTTCATCGCCAATCCGGGCTACATCTCGCCGCCGACCCGGGTGACCTACTTCTTCACCTCGCGCGACGCCTTCCGGACCAACAGCATTCTGCGCACGGACCTGGCGCTCAACTACAGCTTCAAGTTCCGCGGCGTCGGGCTGTTCGTCAACCCGCAGATCCTCAACCTGTTCAAGGCCTCGGGCGTCGACACGACCGATACCCGCTATCTCGATCAGTCGATCTTCACGGCGGCGAACACGGGGACCAGGTCGTGCGCGAACGGCGGCGGCGCGGGCATCGCCGGCCCCTGCCAGACCTTCAACCCGTTCACCACGACGCCGGTCGAAGGCGTGCACTGGCAGCGGGGCCCGAACTTCGGCAAGCCGATCAGCCAGACCGGCTTCCAGACCCCGCGCACCTTCCGCGTCTCGGTCGGCCTGCGCTTCTAAGCCTCGTCCCGCAGTCGTCGTAGCGAAGAGCCCCGGTGGTGGTCCCGCCGGGGCTCTTCGTGTCAGCTCTCGGCCTCGAATCGCTGTGATAGCTTCCGCCGGGGACCGCCGGCCGGCGGTCTTTGCACATTCCAAATCGCACCAGGAGGGGTCGTGGACCGCCGATTCAACGACATGACGCCGCCCGCCGACGGGGGAGAGATCCACTGGCACGAGGCCGAATCGCGGCTCGAAGTGCCCGATCGGCCGATCGTGCCCTTCATCGAAGGGGACGGCACCGGGCCCGACATCTGGCGCGCGACGAAGACCGCCCTCGACGGCGCCGTCGCGAAGACCTACGGCGGTTCCCGCTCGATCGCCTGGTTCGAGGTGCTCGCGGGCGAGAAGGCGTGGCAGGCCCGCGGCGAGTGGCTGCCGGACGGCACCGTCGACGCGATCCGCCATTATCGCGTCGCGCTCAAGGGGCCGCTCACGACGCCGGTCGGCGGCGGCATCCGGAGCCTGAACGTGGCCCTGCGCCAGATCCTCGACCTCTACGCCTGCGTCCGTCCGGTCAAGTACTTTCCGGGCGTGCCGTCGCCGGTCAAGGAGCCCGAGAAGGTCGACATGGTGCTGTTCCGGGAGAACATCGAGGACGTCTACTCCGGCATCGAATGGCCGGCCAACTCGGAAGATGCCAACGCGCTGATCGAATTTCTGGCCCAGCACGGCAAGACGGTGCGCGCGGGCAGCGGCATCGGCATCAAGCCGATCTCGCAGTTCGGCAGCCAGCGCCTGGTCGTCAAGGCGATCCGCTACGCGCTCGCGAACGGCCGGCGGAGCGTCACCCTGGTGCACAAGGGCAACATCATGAAGTTCACCGAGGGGGCGTTCAAGGACTGGGGCTACGACGTCGCCCGCGAGCGGTTCGGCGACCGGACGGTCAGCGAAGCCGCGCTCTGGGACGAGCACGGCGGCAAGGTCCCGGCCGGAAAGCTCGTCGTCAAGGACCGGATCGCCGACTCGATGTTCCAGCAGGCGCTCCTGCGGCCCGACGAGTACGACGTCCTCGCGACCACCAACCTGAACGGCGATTACCTTTCGGACGCGCTCGCGGCGCAGGTCGGCGGCCTCGGCATGGCGCCCGGCAGCAACGAAGGGGACGGCTACGCCGTCTTCGAGGCGACCCACGGCACGGCGCCCAAGTACGCGAACCTGGACAAGATCAATCCGGGCTCGCTGATCCTCTCGGGCGGGATGATGCTGCGCTGGCTCGGCTGGGTCGAGGCCGCGGACGCTCTCGAGGCGGCGCTCGGCCGGACGATCGCGCAGAAGCGCGTCACCTACGACCTCGAGCGCCAGATGGCGGGCGCGACCCTGTTGAAGACGTCCGAATTCGCGGCGGCGATCGTCGACAACCTCTCATAGACGAACAGACGGAGAGATTTCCGATGCAACACAAAGTCACGGTGGTGGGGGCGGGCAACGTCGGCGCGACCCTCGCCCAGCGGATCGCCGAAGCCGATCTGGCCGACGTCGCGATGGTCGACGTCGCTGCGGAGCTCGCGACCGGCAAAGCGCTCGACATGATGGAAGCGGCGCCGGTCCTCGGCTTCAACGCCAAGATCACGGGCGGCGGCGACTACGCCGCGACCGCCGGTTCGGACGTCTGCGTCATCACCGCGGGCCTGGCCCGCAAGCCCGGCATGTCGCGCGACGACCTGCTGGCGAAGAACGCCGAGATCGTCAAAGGGGTCACCGAGCAGCTGGTCGCGCATTCGCCGGAGGCGATCCTGATCCTGGTCACGAATCCGCTCGACGCGATGTGCGAGGTCGCGCGCCGCGCCTCCGGATTCGCGCGCTCGCGGGTCTTCGGCATGGCGGGCGTGCTCGACGCCGCCCGCATGCGCTACTTCATCGCCGCCGAGCTCGGTGTCTCGGTCGAGGACGTCGATGCCTTCGTCCTCGGCGGCCACGGCGACACGATGGTGCCGATGCCGCGCTACTCGACGGTCAACGGCATCCCGTTGCCGCAGCTGCTGGCCGCCGATCGCATCGCGGCGATCAACGAGCGGACGAAGAACGGCGGGATCGAGATCGTCAACTACTACAAGACCGGCTCGGCGTACTACGCGCCGTCGGCCGCATCCTTCGAGATGGTGGCGGCGATCCTTCACGACAAGAAGAAGATCCTCCCCTGCGCCGTGCTGCTCGAAGGCGAGTACGGCCTCGACGGGCTCTTCGTCGGCGTCCCCGCGCAGCTCGGCCGGGGCGGGATGGAGAAGGTGATCGAGCTCGCTCTCGCGGACGACGAGAGAGCGGCCCTTGCCAAGTCCGCCGAGGCGGTCCGCGAGCTGGTCGAGAAGCTGCCCGCCTAAAGAAAGTGAAGGGGCCGCAACCTGACGGCCCCGGTTTCGTACTCCAAGGCGACCGGCGAGAGGACAGATCCCGCCCCGCGGGGGCGGAAGGCGATCCCAATGCGCAAAGTGAGCTGGCTCGGTTGGCTGCTGGCGGGTGTCCTCGGGGCGCTCGCCGTGGCGTGGGCCGCGCCGCGCGCTCTGCCCACCCTCCCGCGCCCCTGGAAGGTGACGCGAGCGGAAGCCGCCGCGATCGGGCTCGAAGGGATCCGCGACCTCGGCGACCCCGTGCCCGATCCCTACGTCGTCGTGCGGCTCGACGGCGAGTCCCTGCTCGAGCGGCGCCTCCAGATCGCCGGCGGGGCGCCCGCTCCCGATCTTCTGAAACGAACCGTCGATTGGCTGGTGGTGGTCTACCCGCGCGGCGTCACCAGCGACGAGTGGACCTATCAGGCGGAGGTGGCCTTGGATGGGGAGATCCTCGCGCTGCGCCGCCGGGTGGATCCGCGGGCGCCGGGCGGGGCGATCTCGGCCGCCGCGGCGCGCGAACAGGCCGATGCCTTCCTGCGGGCTCGCCACGTCGACCTCGCCGCCTTCGGCCCGGTGGAGGTCCGCAGCCAGCAGCTCGCCGCCCGCACCGACCTCGCCGTCCGCTACTCCGCGCGCCGGCCGGGGCCGGCCGGGACCTCCCGCGGAATCGAGGTCACGTTCGCCGGGGATCGCCTGACCGGCTTCGGGCCCTGGTTCGAGGATGCGGACAAGGCGCCGGTCCAGAAGGTGGTGCGCGGGGCCACCCTGGCCGGTTTCGGCGGGCTGGTCCTCCTCTTCGCGCTCCTCTTCGCCGTCGCGCCGCCGTTCCTCAAGCGGTATCACGAGGGCGAGGTCGGCGTCCGGCGGGCGGTGCAGATCTTCGGGGTCGTGCTCGCGGGCGGGGTCGTCGCGGTCGGTCTGGCCGCGCGCTCGTCCGCGCAAGGGTCGAGCTTCGGCATCGCGACCCGCGAGCAGATGACCTGGCTCGTCGTTCTCTTCATCCTCCTGTTCAACGTGCTGCCGAGCGCGATCGCCGCCTTCTTCGCCTGGGCGGTCGGCGAATCGATGTGCCGGGAGCGCTGGGGCCACAAGCTCGCGGCGTTCGACGCCCTCTTCCAAGGCGCCTGGGGCAACGCGACGGTCGCCCGCTCGTCGCTCGCCGGGATCTCTTCCGGGATCGCGCTTGCGGGCGGTCTCCTGATGCTCGGCGTCGCGCTCGGGCGCTTCGGTGCCTGGCCGCTCGTCGCCTTCACCCTCCCCTCGACCGTCGGCTCCGTGGCGCCCTCGGTCGAGCTCGTCGCGACCT
This sequence comes from Thermoanaerobaculia bacterium, assembly GCA_035607445.1. Taxonomy (GTDB): domain Bacteria; phylum Acidobacteriota; class Thermoanaerobaculia; order Multivoradales; family UBA5704; genus DASYKS01. The sequence continues at coordinate 7,223 of DATMZM010000475.1, forward strand.
TCCTCTGGGGTTTTCCCGCCGTCCTGCTCGGGGTTCTCCTCGGTCTGTTTCCGGCGCTCGCGCGGCGGATCGGAAAGTGGCCCGCCGGCCTCGTCGCCGCGATCGCCCTGACGCCGTTCCTGACCGAGAACGGATTTCCGATCCCGATCTCCGCGTCCTTCCTCCTCGCCTTCCTGTTCGCGCTCGGCTTGGTGGCCCTCTTCGCGACCAGGGATCTCCTGACCGCCGTCCTGGCGGCGCTCGTCGTCCACGTTCTGGTCAACGGCGTGCCGCTCTTCCTGGCCTCCGACGTGAGCCTCGAAGCCCATGGTTGGGCGGCGCTCGCGCTCGCCACCGTGCCGCTCCTCGCGAGCCTGCGCTTCCTCGGCTCGGAGGTGGAGTTCGTCTATCGCTACGCGGACATCCCGCCCCACGTGCGCCGGATCGCCGACCGCGAGCGCCAGAGGGTCGAGCTCGAGACCGCGCGCAAGATCCAGAGCTCGATCCTACCCGACCTGCCGCCGCGGCTCGGCGGGGTCGACGTCGCGCACGTCTACTTGCCGGCGAGCGAGGTCGGCGGCGACTTTTACGACGTGCTCGCGCTCGAGGACGGCCGCGTCGCCGTCGCGGTCGGCGACGTGGCAGGGCACGGCGTCTCCTCGGGCCTCGTGATGTCGATGGCGCGGTCGGCGCTCGCCGTGCAGGTCACCTTCGATCCCGGCGTCGAGGCGGTCTTTCGCACCTTGAATCGCACGGTCTTTCAGACCGCGAGGAAGCGGCTGCTCGCGACCCTGAGCTACGCCCTGATCGACCCGGTGCGGCGCGAGATCCTCTACGCGAGCGCCGGGCACCTCTACCCCTACGTCGTCTCGCGCGACGGCCGGGTCGAGCCGCTCGAATCGATCGCCTATCCGCTCGGGGTACGCGGCGAACTGCCGATCTTTCCCCGCACCGCGAAGGTTCGCCCTGGCGACGCCCTCTTCGTCTTCAGCGACGGCCTGGTCGAGGCGCGCGGCGGGAGCTCCGACGAGCTGTACGGCTTCGACCGCCTGGAGCGGAGCCTCGCCCGCCATGCCGTGGAGTCGGTCGAGAGGCTCCGCGACTGCGTGCTCGCCGACCTCAGGAAGTTCACCGGCGCCCAGCCGCAGGAGGACGACCTGACGATCCTGGTCCTACGGGTGCCGGAGGACTGATCTAGAGGTGGGATCATCCGGGACCAGGGCGCGGGCGATCTCCGCGGCGCCGAGCAGGCCCGCGCGCTCTTCGAGCACGATCCGCACCGGGATCCGCTCGAGGTAGCCGGCGAAGCGCCCCTTGGCCCGGAAGGCGGTGAGAAAGGTCCCGTCCCCGAGCCGGGCGCGGAGCTTCGGCGCCACTCCGCCGCCCAAGTAGATGCCCGCCGTGGCGCCCGCCACCAAGGCCACGTTGCCGGCGACGGCGCCGTAGATCGAGACGAAGCGCGCGAGCGCCCGGTCGCAGGTCGGATGTCCGGCGGCCCCCGCCGCGGCGATCGCGGCGGACGGGTCGGCGCCAGGCGTTCCCGCCGCGTGCTCGGCGAGAGCCCGCTCGACCTCCGGCTCTGCGGGTAAGCCCCGGGCGTCGCGCAGGAACGAATAGAGATTCGCGAGGCCCGGCCCCGAGACCAGGCGCTCGACGCTGACGTGTCCGGCGCTCTTCGCGGCGACCGGAGGCAGGACGGCCACGTAGCGGCAGAGCTGCCACTCCTCTTCGTCGCGCGGCGCGAAGTCCACGTGCCCGCCTTCGGTCGGCAGCGTCGTCCAGCCGCCGTCCGCGGCCCGGCCTTGGAGGGCAATCCCGAGCCCCGTACCGGCCGAGACGAGCGCCCGGCTGCCCTGGGCGCTCGCCCCGACGCCCGCCTGCAGCTCCTCGAGCTGTCCGGGGCCCAAGCGGTCGAGACCTGCGGCCGCCGCCGCGAGGTCGTTGACCAGGATCGCGCGCTCGGGCGCGAGGCCGAGCCGCTCGGCGATCTCGGCGCCATCGAGCTCCGGCCAGGGGAGGTTCGGGGCCTTCGCCCGGTTCAGCACGACCGGGCCCGGAATGCCGAAACAGGCGGCCTCGATCGAGCCGCGCTGCCCGCGCGCCGCGCCGAGGAACTCGAGGGCGACGTCCGCGAGCCCCGGGTAGCCCGGGCTCGGGAATTCGGCGAACGGACCGGCGGGCTCGAGCTCTCCTTGGACGCCCGAACGAAAGAGCCCGAGCCGCGTGTGCGTTCCGCCGACGTCGCCCGCGAGGATCACGGGGCTTCGCCCGCGAGCGCCGCTTCGAGAGCGGCGAGGCCGGCGGTCGCGTCGGCTCCGAGATCGATCCTGAGGACCGGCCGGCCGCGGCCGGCGAGAGCCTGGCGGTCGCCGTCGGCCTGGGCGCGAATCAGCTTGGCGAAGGTGTAGTCGGTCTCCGGCACCGGCACGGCCTCCGCGGGCCGGTCGACCAGCTGGAGGAACCGGCAGATCGCCGGACCGCCCTTGTGCAGCTGGCCGGTCGAGTGGAGGAACCGCGGCCCGTAGCCGAGGGTGGTCGCGAGCCGGGTCCGGTCGCGGGCGAGCGCCTGCAGGCGGCGGAGCGTCGCCGTCCGTTCGGGCGAGGGCGCGAGATAGGCGTGGATGCCCAGGTAGTCGCCGGTCTGGGCGCCGCCCAGGAATCGGCCGAGGGTCGCGGCGAGATCGGGGGCCGCGACGCCCGCCTCCTCTCCGGCCTCTCCCGCCGGCAGCTCCCCCTTCATCGCCCGGGCCGACAAATCCTTCGCGAGCTGGACGTCCGGCTGGTCGAACGGCTGGATGCCGAGCACCGCGCCAGCCATCGCGACGGCGACCTCCCAGCGGAACATCTCGGCGCCGAGATCGAGGCGCTCGCCGAGCGCGAAGTGTGCGGTCGGATGCCCGGCGCCGGCGAGCTCCGCCAGGCGATCCGCGAGCGGCCCTTCCTCGCCGGCCAGGCTCAGACCGACGAAGAAGCGGTCGGCGCCGTAGGCGGCCGGCTCGGCCGGCGCCTCGCCCGCGACCGGCACGATGCCCTGGCCGTGCTTGCCCGTGCTCTCGGCGACCAGCTGCTCGAGCCAGTCCGGGAAGGCGTGGAGCGCGGGGGAGGTGAGGAACGTCACCTTGTCGCGCCCGGCGCGAGCGAGCTCGCCGAGCGCGGCGCCCAGGCGGAGGCCCGGGTTGTCGGCCGCCGCCACTTCCCCTCCGCACGTTGCGGCCATCGCCGCTGCGCGCGCGAGGAGGCCCGAGAGATCGACCCCGATCGCCGCGGCCGGCGCGAGCCCGAACGGCGTGAGCGCGCTGTAGCGCCCGCCGACGTCCGCCTGCGCCGAGAACAGCCAGCGGAAGCCCCGGTCGCGGGCGAGCTTCTCGAGCGAGGTTCCGGGATCGGTCACCGCGGCGAACGCGGCGCCGGGGGTTTCGCTCACCTGGACGACGCTCTGCCAGAAGTAGCGGTAATAGCTCATCGTCTCCGTCGTGCCGCCGGACTTCGACGACACCAGGAAGACGCTCCGGGTGGCGTCGATCGTGCCGGCGAGCGCGAGCACCGCCTCCGGGTGCGTGCTGTCGAGGACGCGCAGCTCGGGGTAGCCGCCCCGGTTGTCGAACGTCTCCTGGAACACCTCGGGCGCCAGGCTCGAGCCGCCCATGCCGAGCACGAGGGCGTGGCGCATCTCGTCTTCGGCGAGCAGAGCGCCGAACGATTCGAGCTCGGGCAGGCGGGCGGCCATCTCACCCGGCAGCGTCAGCCAGCCGAGCCGGTCGACCACCTCCGGCGTGCCGGGCTCGGCCCAGATCGTCGGGTCCTTCGCCCAAAGCCGGCGGCCGACCTCGGCCTTCTGCCACGCGTCGAGCCGCGCCTCGACCGCCGCGCCGAGCGCGCCCAGATTCCAGGTCTCCCGCGTTCCGCTCATCGCCAAATCCCTCCCTCGGCGGACACTCTACCCGACCGGAACCGCCCGGGAGCGCATGCTACGCTTCCTGGCAAATCCAACGAAACGCGAGGAGGCTCGATCATGCCCGTACGCAGCGCGAAAGCGGTTTGGGAAGGCGGATTGAAGGACGGCCAGGGGCACGTGGCCCTCGGCAGCGGCGCCTTCGAAGGGCGCTACTCGTTCGGCTCCCGCTTCGAGGAGGCGGGCGGCACGAACCCGGAAGAGCTGATCGGCGCGGCCCACGCCGGCTGCTTCTCGATGGCGCTCTCTGCCGGGCTCGGCCGGGCGGGCTTCGGCCCGAAGCGGATCGCGACCGCGGCGAAGGTCCATCTCGAGAAGGTCGGCGAGGCGTTCCGCATCACCCGCATCGAGCTTTCGACCGAGGCCGAGATCCCCGGCATCGACGAGGCGACGTTCCAGGCGCAGGCGAAGGCGGCGAAGGAAGGCTGCCCGGTCTCGGCCGCCCTGACCGGGGTCGAGATCTCTCTCGACGCGAAGCTGGTTGGGGGCTAGGGCGCCCCGCTCCGACGGAGGCCGCCCGGAGGCCGTATACTCGCCTGCACCCCAAGCGTCGGAGCCCGCATGAAGCTCTACCTGAAGCTCGCCGCCGTCGTGGTCTTCTTCGGCCTGGCCGTCTGGCTGATCCGTTCGGATCCGGGCGGCTCGCCGGCGAGCGCGGCCTCGATGCCGGGACCCCCGCCGGGGGACGCTTCCTGGCGCCGGGCCGCCCTCTGGGACGACGGCAACGCCGAGTTCTGCGCCTACGAGGTCCGCTGGCCCCGCTACGGCCACGCGTTCGCGGGCCGGGCGCTGCTCGTCCTGGTCAAGGAGCCCTGGGCTCCCGATCTCGACGTCAAGGCCGACCGGCCGCGGGCGGACGGCTTCGACGTCTTGAAGCTCAACCACGTCCGGGACGTCGCGACCGGCATCTACACCTACCACCAGATGGCGAGCGTCTACCTCCGTCGCGACGACGCCTTGGTGCGGAAGATCGCGGCCACCAGCTCGGAGGCCTGCGGCGTCACGACAGCCTCGATGGTGCGCGGCCGGCTCGCGACCCACAGCTACTTCGACGGCCAGGGCGACCGCGAGATTCCCTGGCCGGCCGGCGCCCTGGCGGAGGACGGCCTGCCGGCCGAGCTGCGCGACTACGTGACCGGCCCGGTGCCGGCAACGCTCTCGGTCTTTCCGAGCCTGATGAGCTCGCAGGCGACCCGTTCGGAGCCGCTGACCTACCGGCTCGAGCGTCGCGCGGCGGGCGCCGTCGAGGTGCCGGCCGGGCGGTTCCAGGCCGTCGAGCTGCACCTCTCCGCTCCGGATTCGACCCTGTCCTACAGCTTCGAGACCGACTCCCCCCACCGCCTGATCCGCTTCGCCGGTGAGTCCAAGGACGGCGGCACCCTCTACGAGCTCGCCAAGTGCGAGCGGATCCCCTACTGGAAGCTCCACAATCCCGGCGACGAGGCCTGGCTGCCCGCAGCGGTCCGCTGAGGCGGTCGGGGGCCGGCGCGGTCATTCATCTTGGGCCGGCTAGCGGCGTCCGTCCGAGCCGATCATCCGTCGTCTTCAGATCTGTTAAAGCGATTGACATCAGCGACTTGAGGGGATTTCCGGGTCGATTTCCGGTGCTGCTTCGAGATCGTCCGAGGTGCTGCGGTTGGCGCGACGCAGCGAGGAAGTCCGCGAATCCATAAAAATTCCTGTCCCGGTTGTCGAAAAAAGTAAAACTATTCCTCTTAGAGATGACTCTGCGCGACATGGAGTCGCCCACGAGTCGTCGAGTAAGGAGACTCGTCATGCTTTCGAAGCTTTCGCGCCGTCTCGCCCTCCTCGTCCTCCTCGGGTTCGTCCTGCTGTCGCCGAGCGCCGCCTCTGCCGCTCCCCGGTTCTTCGACTTCGGCTGGCTCGACAGCCTCTTCGCCCAGCTCTGGACTCGGGTTCCCGTCCAGGCTCCGGAGAGAGGCGCTGCAGCCACTCCGGTGCAGAAGCCGCGGGTGATCTGGAGCGAGGAAGGGGTGCTCATCGATCCGATCGGCCGGACCGCGCCCAGCTCGAATTCCGATCACTCCGGAGATTCGTAGGATCAATGGCCGTTTCTCGGTGAAATTTCGCCGAGGAAGAATTTCTTGTCTCTAGATTCTCTCTTTCGGCAACTCTATTTCTGAAGAGACCGCTGGCTCGACTCGATCAGGAAGGAGATCGCCGCATGGAGAAGCACCTCTCGTTAGAGGATTGGGCGTGGTGGCTGACCGGGGATCTTCCCCACGAGACGGTGGTCAACCGGATCGTGCCCCACGTGGTCGCCCACTGCGCCGTGTGTCGGGAGCGGCTCGAAGAGCTCCGATCTCTCCAGCGGGCCGTCGGCCACTGGAGCGAGTCCGTCGCGCTGTTCGAGGGGCGGGAGGCCCCACGGCAGCTGGCGGAGCTCGAGCCGCTCCCTGTCGACGAGCAGCTGCGCAGGGTCGAGCAGGACGAGAGTCTCCAGACCTGGGGATTCTGCCAGCTGCTGCTCAGCGAGAGCCGGCAGCAGCTCTTCGATCAGCCGGAGAAGGCGGTCGCCCTGGCCGAGATCGCCGTGCACGTGGCGGAGCGCCTCAACGAAACGGCTTACGACCCGGCGTGGGTGCTCGACCTGCAAGTGCGCGCCTGGGCGGCGCTGGGCAATTCCTGCCGCGTTCTCGGCGAGCTGCGGGGAGCCGAGGCCGCGCTGCGTGAGGCGTTCTCGCGGCTCGAAAAGAGCCAGACCGGCGATCCTCTCGTCCGAGCCGAGGTCCTGCACTACCTGGGAGCCCTGCGCCGCGCTCAGCGGCGGTTGGACGAGGCTCGAGAGGTGCTCGACCGCGCGTTTTCCGCCTACGAGGAGGCCGAGGATCCACTGGGAAGGTTTCGGGTGCGCCTGACGCGCGCCCAGGTGCGCGATGAGGCTGGCGATCTCGAAGGCGCGATCTCGGAGCTTCAGGCGATCCTCGGCGACGTTGACCCGGGGGAGTCGAGGCTCTTGGCGTATGCGCAACAGAACCTCGCCTACTACCTGATGGCCGCCAACCGGCATCAGGAGGCGGAGCCTCTCCTCGCGACCCTCAGAGACCGGCTACAGGATCATGGCTCCCCGCTCGACCTCGTGCGGCTCCGCTATTTCGAAGGGCTCGTGGCTGCAGGGTATGGTCGTGCCGAGGAAGCGGAAGAGGTTTTCCGCGAAGTTCAGTCCGAGTTCTTCGAGCGCCGAATGGGCTACGACGCGGCTCTCGTCTCGCTCGACCTCGGGGTGCTGATGGCGGAGCAGGGTCGAACGGCCGAGCTCAAGCGTTTGGCGCTCGAGATCCTGCCTCTGTTCGAGCTGCGCGACGTCCACCGGGAGGCGATGGCCGCTCTCTTTTTGTTCCAGCGGGCGGCCGAGGAGGAGCGCTTGACGGTCGAGCTCGCGCGCCAGGTCGCGGCGTCTCTGCGTCGGGAGCGGGCGCCCGGGATTTGACGCACGGGCCGTTCGCGGCGTCTTGGGGCGGAAGGGGGACGGCGAGAAGAAGAAGAAATTGCGCGGGCCTTGTATCCAGCCGCGGGCCGGGCTGCTATCATTGGAGGTGTCTCCACAGATCGAAACGACGGTGGCCTTCGCGTCTCCGCGCGCTGGACTGCGCCGTCGAGCAGTGAGGTGCGGCCGGCGATGATCGACCCTTCCATTCCCCGCGACTCCCGGCGCGTGCCGCTCGAAACGCGCGTCCAGCTCAAGTTCGAGCGCTTCAGCGGCTTCATCAGCGAGTTCTCCGCCAACATCTCGCCGGGCGGCATCTTCATCCGCACCGACCGGCCCGAGCCGGTCGGAACCCTCGTCGGCTTCGAGTTCCGGCTCGACGACGGATTCGAGCTGATCCGCGGCCAGGGCGAGGTGGTCTGGGTGCGCGCGGAGGACGACGGGCCCGAGCGCCCCGCCGGCATGGGGCTGCGCTTCCGGGAGATCACGCCCCAGGGGCGCGATCTGATCTACATGGTCGTCGACCGCCACATCCAGTCCGGTGGCACCCCGTTCGACCTCGCGGCGGCGCCCCCGGTACCTGCGGCTCCGGCGCCTCTCCTGCGGCCGCGCGCGAGCGAGCCGCCGATCCGGAGCGCTTCGAGCCTGCTCTCCCTGTTCGAAGAGGCGAGCGCGGAGGCCGGCGAGCCCGATCCCTCGCCCGGGCCGGCGCCCGCGGGTCCGCCTCGCGTCCCACAAGCGGTCGAGCCGCCCGCGGTGCCCGTCGCAACCGTAGCAGCGCCGCCGCCGCTCGAACGGACGACCCACTCCCCGCGCGCGCCGCTCCTCGCGCCGCCGCCGGAGGTTCCGTTCCGCACCGGGCCGCTTTTGCCCCCGCCGCCTCGCCCTCGCCAAGAGGCGCTCGAGGACACCGCATCGCTCACTCCCAAAGCCACGGTCCCGCCCGCGCGCGGAGTTGCGGCGGTCGCCCGGCCGGAGCGCCGGCGCCGGCCTCTGCGGACGGTGGTCCTGGCCGTGTTGATCTTCCTCGCCCTCGCGAGCACGGCGGCCTGGCGCTTGCGCGACCTCTGGTGGGACGACTTCTTCGGCGACCCCGATCCCGAACCGCTCCCTGCAGCCTTCGCCCATCCGGGGCGCGAGCCGATGTACCGCACGCTGCCGAAGCACGAGAGCCCGCCGGCCGGAGTCGCCGCTTCGCCCGCGCCGGCCCTCTCGGCTTCGGCCGGTCCGACTCCCGCTGCGCCGGCCGTACCGGAGCCGGGCAAGCTGCCGGTTCAGATCGCCGCGAGCGCCGCGCCGTCTCCGGTGCCCCCCGCGGCTCCGGCCGCGGCGCTTCCGGCGCCCTCGGCCCCCGCCGCTGCATCCCCTGCGCCCCCGGCGGCGGAATCCCAGCACGCGGTGTTCCAGAACCTCGTGCGCATCTCGTTCCGGGCCCTCCCCGGCGAAACCGAAGTGACGCTTCAAGGCGACGGCATCCTCCGCGCCTCGAACTACGCGCAGTTTCGGATCGACGCCGGAACGCCGCGCGAGCTGGTCAAGTTCAAGGGCGCCCGCCACCCGTACCCGACGCCGGAGATTCCCGTCGGCACGCCGGAGCTGCTGCGCATCCGCACCGGCTATCACAGCCCGGACGAGCTGCACATCGTCTTCGATCTCGCGAGCCCGCAGGTGCGGGTGCTCGAGATGGGGGAGTCGGCGACGGCGCTCACGGTGCGTCTCGGTCGCCGCAAGGGGTAGGGCCGGTGACGAAACTCGGTTCGCCGCGCGGGCGGGTCATCCTGGGGTAAGATCGCCTCCCTTTTTCGAGGATGGGGCGTTGCGGGGGACCGGTCAGGATCGCCCGCGGTGCGCCGTCCGGAGACGCCGAGGCAGGAACCCTGTCGTATGGCTCGCGTCCAGCGCTTGAAGCGCCGCCTCATCGCCGAGCTCGTCGCCCAGAACGTCGATCTCGTCCGCGGCACGCCCGACCGGCACCTGAAGCAGCGCCGGCGCTTCCGGCTGGGCAGCTCGCTGCTCGCCCTGACCCTCCTGCCGATGGCCGTTCTCGGTTCCTCGCGCCTCTGGGCACCCGCTTTCCAGCCCGTTCCCGAGCCCGCGTCGGCCGCGCGGCCGGTGGCGCGGGCGGTGAGCTCGCCGCCGCCGTCCTCCTTCCTGCCGGCGCCGCGTCCGATCGATCCCTCGGTCTTCCCGCTTGCGGTCCATCGGATCGCGATCGACGCCGGCCACGGCGGCAAGTCGGGAGGCACCCGCGCGCCGTCGGGCCTGACCGAGCAGGAGGTCACCCTCGACATCGCCCGCCGATTGAAGCGCCATCTCGAGGGGGCCTCGTTCGAGGTCGTGATGACCCGCGACCAGGACCGCGAGGTCTCGCTCAAGGACCGGGCGCGGATCGCGAACCAGGCGCGCTCCGATCTCTTCCTGTCGATCCACCTCAACTGGATCGCCGGCGGCAACACGCGCGGCGTCGAGACCTACTACCTCGGCCCGACCGACGACCCGGAGCTCAGCCGGCTGGCGGCGCTCGAGAACCGCGAATCGGGCTATTCGGTCGCCGACTTCCGGCGCCTCTTGGACGGCGTCTACGCCGACGCCCGCGAGGGGAGCTCGCGCCGGTTCGCCGAGTCGATCAACGGCTCGCTGTTTCGGTCCTTGACGAGCGTCGACCACGGGATCGCGAACCGCGGCGTCAAGACCGCTCCGTTCCTGGTCCTGGTCGGAACCGAGATGCCGGCCGTGCTCGCCGAGGTCTCGTGCCTGTCGAACCCCGAGGAGGCCGGCCTTCTCGCCAAGCCCCTCTACCGCGAGTACATCGCCGAGGCCTTGGCGCGCGGCATCCGCCGCTACGCGCTCGCCGCCGAGAGCGCTCCGGAGAAAGGAATCTGAAGCCCTCATGACCGAACGCAACGTCCTCCACGTCGGGATCGATCTCGGCACCTCCCGCAGCTCGATCTCGGCCTCCAACGGCCAGCGCCACGTGGTCGAGAGCTACGTCGGCTGGCCGCTCGACATGGTCGCCAAGAAGGTGCTCAAGAAGAGCGTGCTGATCGGTCGCGAGGCGCTCGAGAAGCGCACGATGCTCGACCTCCACCGGCCGCTCGAGGAGGGCCTGATCAAGGACGGCTCGGAGAAGGACGAGGCGGCGGTGCGCGAGCTCTTGCGCCATCTGGTGGCGCTCACGGGCGTCGATGCGGCGGAGAGCAAGAAGCTCCAGATCCGCGCCGTCGTCGGCGTGCCCGCCGAGGCGCTGCGGGTCAACAAGCAGCAGGTGCGCAAAGCGATGCAGGGCATCGCCGACAGCCTGCTCATCGTCTCCGAGCCTTTCGCGGTCGCCTACGGGCTCGAAGAGCTGCTGCACACGATGATCATCGACATCGGCGCCGGCACGACCGACATCTGCGTCATGAAGGGTCGCCTGCCCAACGAGGAGGACCAGCGCACGCTGACCCAGGCCGGAGACTGGATCGACGAGCAGCTCCACCGGCTCGTCCGCGAGCGCCATCCGCAGGCGAGCCTGTCGCCGCATCTCGTGCGCGGCTGGAAGGAAGAGGCGAGCTTCGTCGGCGAGCCGGTCGCGCCGGTGATCGTCAACGCGCCGGTCGCCGGCAAGCCGACCAAGCTCGACATCACCGCGGAAATGCGCCAGGCCTGCGAGGGCATCCTGCCGCCGCTCGTCGAGTCGATGTTCGCTCTGCTGTCGCGCGTCGAGCCGGAGTATCAGGAAAGGGTGCGCCAGAACGTCGTGCTCTCGGGCGGCACGGGTCTCATCCGCGGCCTCGGCCCCCGCCTCGAGCGCGAGCTGCAAGCCGTGGGCGGCGGCAAGGTGCGCGTCGTTCGCGACCCCATCTTCGTCGGTTCCGACGGCGGTCTCGCGATCGCTTTGGACGCCCCGGACGGCGACTGGGAACGGCTGGCGACCTGAGATCTCGCTGAAATAGAAAAACGGGAAGGCGTTCGGTCCACCTCCCCGTTGTTCGGCTGAGCGTGTTGGCCTTCGCTCGCTTTGCGATGACTCTCCATGGCTCGGTCTTTGCGACCGGTCGGGATTGCTCGCTCTAGCGCGCGCCGCAGCCGAGCGGCTTGCCCCCGAGCCCGAGACACCGAATCCCTACGTGCTCGGGGGCTTTTTCTGGTCCGGTGGAGTGCTCATCAGAGGCCTCCTTGGACGTTCGTACAACCCGAAGCTACGCCCCTATGAGCGCGTTGTCAATGAGGCAAAACGGCCAGTCAAAATCGCCGTGGAGCCTCCGCTTTCGAGGTCAGGCGCCGCGCGTTTCCGGAGCTTCCGAAAGTGCGATCGAGCGAGGCGGCACGGGCCTTTCGCCGAGCCCCCCGGCGATCGCGCCGCCGAGCGCACAGGTCGCGAGGGCCCAGGCCACGCCGAGCGATGCCGAGAGCGCGTAGCCACCCCAGGGCGGCGCACCGCTCGCCTCCTGAAGCTCGCCGAATTTCTTGATCAGATCATCGCCGCGCAAGAGGCTTCGCGCGGCCTCGCTCGTCCACGGCGGCAGGTGCGTCGCGAGGATCGAGCCGATCTCGTACGCGTCGCCCGTGAGCGAGAGGAGGGGAGCGAGCGCCATCGGGAGAGCGAGCCCGAACAGGCACGCCCATCGTCGCGAGACCGCCCGCCGCAGCAGCCAGACGCCCGGGAGGAGCGCGAGCACGAAGGGCCCGAGGTCCGTCGCCAAGTAGATGAGATCGGAACCCCGCGCGTCGAAACCCGAGAGGCGCCCAGCGTAGTCGCTCGCGGGCACCACGAAAGGGAAAATCCGCGCCAGCAACCGGCCGCCGTAGAGAGCATCGATCTCGAGCCGCGAGACGCTGCCGCCCGCCGTTACGCACGCCGCCGCGTGGAGAAGCTCGTGCACCGGCACGTAGAGCCACCACCCGATCGCGAGCCCCAAGAACACGCGGGCGAGAGCGGCCACGCCGCCGTCGAGCAAGAGATCGAGGCCGCGGAAGGCATCGAAGAAGGGCCGGAGGATCGATCGGATCATGGGATCGCGACAAGGCGGGGCGGATCGCGCCGAGAGATCTTAGCGCGGCGCGCGCTCACTCGATTTTGATCGTCGCAGCCGCAGGGGCTTCCAGCTCTACGTCACGTGATCCAGAAGGGAAGCCAAACGATCAAAGTGGCCGTCTCGGTGAACCAGATCGAGCCCGTGGACACGGGCGCAGGCGGCGGCTTCCGGCACCGGTTCGCTTGAGATGGGCGAGCTTCCCCCCGCGCCTTGACCCCCTCCCCCCCGATGCGAATACTTCCGGGGTAGCCATCGACACGCGAGGTGCAGCCATGATCCCAGCGCGCAATTCCCGACTGACCACCCCTTGGATCCGCGAGAACGGGTCGCTCCGCGAGGCGACCTGGGAGGAGGCCCTGGCGCGGACCGCCGCGGGGCTTCGGCGGGCTGCCGAGAAGGGGCCCGAGGCCTCGGGGATTTTCTCCTGCTCGAAGACGACCAACGAGATGAACTTCACGGCCCAGAAGTTCGCCCGGACGGTCCTCCACAGCAATAACATCGACAGCTGCAACCGAACGTGACACGCCCCGAGCGTCGTCGGTCTGGCGACGGTCCTGGGGGCAGGTGGCAGCACGAGCTCGTACCGCGAGGTGGAGGATACGGACCTGATCCTCCTCTGGGGATCGAACGCGCGCGAGACGCATCCGATCTTCTTCCACCACGTGCTCAAGGCCCTCCACAAGGGGGCGAAGCTGATCGTGGTCGATCCGCGGCGGACCAGCTCCGCCAAGTGGGCCGATCTCTGGCTCGGGATCGACGTCGGAACGGACGTCGCGCTCGCGAACGCGATCGCGCGCGAGATCATCGCGAACGGCTGGCACCATCGCGACTTCGTCGAGAACGCGACGAGCGGCTTCGAAGCCTACCGGGCGAACGTCGAGCGCTACACCCTCGACCATGCCGAGCAGGTGACCGGAGTGCCCGCGGCGCTGATCCGCCAGGTGGCCGAGATGTACGCCAAGGCGGGGATGGCCGAGCTGTGCTGGACGCTCGGCATCACCGAGCATCGCCACGGAGTGGACAACGTCGTCGCCCTGATCAACCTCGCCCTCCTCTGCGGCCACGTCGGCCGTTACGGCTCGGGGCTCAATCCCCTGCGCGGCCAGAACAACGTCCAGGGCGGCGGCGACATGGGCGCGCTGCCCGACCGACTGCCCGGCACGCAGCACGTCGAGAACGACGAGCTGCGCGCCAAGTTCGAGCGCGCCTGGGGCGCTGAGATCCCGCCCAAGAAGGGCTTCCACCTGAGCGAGATGTTCGACGCCATGGAGCGGGGCGTCCTCGACACGCTCTACGTCATCGGCGAGAACCCCGCCGACTCGGAGGCCGACCGCCACCGCGCGCTCAAGCTCCTCCGCGGCCTCGAGCTGCTGGTGGTCCAGGACATCCTGTTCACCAAGACCGCCGAGATGGCGGACGTCGTGCTGCCCGCCGCGGCCGGCTGGTGCGAGTCGGAAGGGACGGTCACGAGCAGCGAGCGGAAAGTCCAGAGAGTGCGCCGCGCGGTGGCGCCGCCCGACGGGGTGCGCGACGACCTCGACGTCCTGTTCGATCTCGCGAAGCGGCTCGGCCACGACTGGGGCGAGCCGGTCGCCGAGAAAGTCTGGGACGAGCTGCGCTCCCTGAGCCCGATGCACGCCGGCATGACCTACAGGCGGCTCGAGGAGATGGGCGGCATCCCGTGGCCCTGCTACGACGAGACGCACCCCGGCGAGCTGTTCCTCCACTCCCGGCTTTGGGAGCGGCCGGTGCTCGGACCGCGGGCGCCATTCAGCGTCGTCGACCAGATCGACCCCGCCGATCCGCTCGACGAGACCTATCCGCTCCGCCTGACGACCGGGAGGGTGCTCGAGTCCTACAATACCGGCGTCCAGAGCGGCGGCTACACTTCGCCTCTCCGTCGCGGCGGCGGCATCGAGCTCGCTCCGGAGGACGGCGTGCGCTGGGGTGTCGAAGAGGGGGAGATCGTGCGCATCTCCTCGCGGCGCGGCTCGGTCGTCGCGCCGGTCCGGTTCGATCCGGGCTTGCGGCCCGGTCTCGCGTTCATGACGCTCCACTTCCCGGATCAGGTCGCGACCAACGACCTGACGATCGACTCCGTCGATCCGCGCTCGGGGACGGCGGAGTTCAAGGCGACCGCGATCCGGCTCGACCGCTTGACCGAAGCGGCAGGGCCCTAGGCGACAGCGGGAGAGGAGAGCGAGCTTGGATCTGCATTTCACGGACGACCAGCCGACGCCTGAAGAGCGGGCCGCCGTCGATTCCCTCCTCGGCACGCCGGCCAGCGGCTGGGAGGGTGGAGCGCGGCGGATCGAGACCGAAGGACGCACCTCCGAAGGGGGCGTCCCGGCGCAGGCGCGCCACCTCCTGCTGCCTGCTCTCCACGCGATCCAGGGGCGCATCGGCTGGATCAGCCCGGGAGCGCTCAACTACGCGAGCCTCCGGCTCGGGCTGCCGCCCGCCGAGACCTACGGCGTCGCCACGTTCTACGGCCTCTTCTCGACGGTGCCCCGGCCTCCCGTCGTCGTCCACGTCTGCGACGACATCGCCTGCCTCGCCCATGGCGCGGGGGAGATGTGCGAGGAGCTGGCGTCGACTGGGGTCATCCTTGTGGAGGCCACTTGGCTGCGCAGCCTGTGCCTTGGCCTGTGCGAGCGCGCGCCCGCGACGCTAATCACGATCGCCGGAGAGAAAGC
>DATMZM010000213.1:0-4350 GCA_035607445.1 Thermoanaerobaculia bacterium
TACTCCCTCTACCTGCGGGTGCTCAATCCCGAGGGGCTGCCGCTGAGCGAAGAGGAGCCGCTCCATTTCCGCATTCCCCGCCATGCCTGGCGCAGCGCCAAACGCTGACGGCAAAGCCGCGGGTCGAAAAACAAAACGTCACGGGCGGCGCCGGAGCTATTCTTGACCTGCGACCAGTGCCTCGAACCGCTTTGAGTCCAAGGGGTCGGACCCGTCTCCGGCCTGCCACGTTTCCCTGGCCACCCGTAGCTTCTCGGCCGCTTCCTCGTCGTCTCCCGCAGCCCTGTCGACAGAGGCTGCAAACGCCAAGGAGTACGCTGTGAGGCGCCGGCGGGCTGGACCCTCTGCCCCCATCTCGGCGATGGAAACCGCAAGATCCGCAACCTCTTGCGCTCTTGCCGGGTCCGTTCCCGCCAGGGCGAGGCACTCCTCGCAGAGCCGTTCGCACATCGCCCAATCCTGATACTCCTCGCCGTGCTCGATGACGAGCTTCCGTACGTGCTGCGGCAAGGGTTCGAGCCCTGCCCACAGCTCGGCCGCTCGCTCCCGTGCCTTCTGAGGCGGCAGCGGGGGCGCGGGAGCGTTGATGATCGCTTCAAGGTTGACGAGTGCCGTGCAAGGCTCCGGCGAGCTCTTGCGCGCGCGCGGCGGATGCCGACTCCTTGACCGCGGCTTCCCAGAACAGGCGGATCGCGGCGAGGAGGTCCTGCGGCAGGGCCTGGTTTCTGAAGACCTGAGCCGACGCCGAGGCCAGGATCTTGACCTCCGCGGTCCGCCCCCGGGCCAGCTCGACGCCCGCCAGGTCGAGCGCGGCGAGGCCGGCATCGAACCAGAGCCGTCTGTCTGCGAACGCGGACCAGGCTTCGGCCGCAGCGCGCGGCGGTCGAGGCACTCGGCGAGCACCTGCTGGAAGAGGCCCTCGAACGAGAGCAGGGTCCAGGTTTCGGCGAACCGCCGGTGAAGGCACAGCTTCGAGCTGGCCTCGCGGACCTTCGGCATTCGCAAGGATTCTTTCGAATCCTCGCCGCAACGTCGCGATACACCGAGGTCACGAAAGAAGAGCAGCAGCTCTGCGAAGAATCGAGGGCGCTCGCGAGGTTCCTCGACGGGGTTCTCAACTTTTTCGAGATTCGCCTCGGCCCCCAGCCGCCGAGACAGCCGGCGCAAGAAGACCTCCCTGACGCGAACTGACTCGGCCACGAGCCTTGCAAGCTCGCGGTCCGGCTGCGAGACTTGGGAGCACAATCCGTGGCAGACCTCCAGCTTCTCCTCAAGTCCCGCACCCCGATCCTCTACGTCGAAACCTACGACGAGGAGCGGCTTCGCCTGCGCCTTCGGGCCGCGGCGCGCGAGCTCGGCCTGACGCTGTACGTCTGGTCGGTGACGCGCGGGCTGGTCTGCGAGGGCGCCCGACCCTCGGCGCCTGAAGCGAGAAAGCCGCTCGAGGCGCTCGACGCGATCCGCGGCACCACCTGGCCCGCGATCTTCCTGCTCCAGGACTTCCATCCCTACCTCTCGGACCCGGGCGTCGTCCGCGCCCTGCGCGAGGCGGCCGAGGAGGGGCCGGAAAGGCTCTCGACGATCGTCCTCTCCGCTCCGGCCCTCGACCTGCCGGTCGAGCTGCGCCGGGCCGCCGCACGCTACCGGCTCGAATCGCCGAGCGAGGACGAGGTCCGCACCGCGATCGTCGACACCTTCCGCTCGCTGCGCCGGACGCGGCCGCTCCGTTTCGACCTCCACGGCGGCGACCTCGAGCGGATGGTCGAGAGCCTGCGCGGGCTCACCCTCGCCGAAGTCCGGCGGCTGGTGACGCGCGCGACCTTGGACGACGGCGCTCTCGACGGGGCGGACCTGCCGCAGATCCTCGCGGCCCGGCGCGAAGAGATCGAGAGGACGGGCGTGCTCGAGCTGTGCGAGGTGACCGGCGAGGTCGCCGAGCTCGGCGGCTGCGCGCGGCTCAAGAGCTGGCTCCACAGAGGGCAGAGCGGATTTTCCGAGCGGGCGCGAGAGCTCGGCCTGCCGGCCCCGCGCGGCCTGCTGCTCCTGGGCGTCCAAGGGTGCGGCAAGAGCCTGGCGGCGAAGGCGATCGCCCGGAGCTTCGGCCTGCCGCTCGCGCGGCTCGACCCGGCTCGGCTGTTCGACAAGTTCGTCGGCGAGACCGAGAAGAACCTGCGCCTGGCGCTCGAGACCGTGGAAGCGCAGGCGCCCCTGGTGCTCTGGATCGACGAGATCGAGAAAGCGTTCGCGGAGGGGGGTGCGGGCGAGGCCGACGGAGGGGTCGGCAAGCGCCTGTTCGGCACGTTCCTCACCTGGCTCCAGGAGCACCGCGCTCCCGTGTTCACGGTCGCCACGGCGAACGACGTCGGCGCCCTGCCCCCCGAGCTGCTGCGCAAGGGGCGGTTCGACGAGATCTTCTTCATCGATCTGCCGGGCGCGGAGGAACGGCGGGAGATCCTGAGGATCCATCTGCGCTTGCGGCACCAGGCTCCCGAGGCCTTCGACCTCGACGCTCTGGTCGCCGCGACCGAAGGGATGAGCGGAGCCGAGATCGAGCAGGCCCTCGTCGCCGCGCTCTACGGCCTGCTCGAGGAGAGGGGGGCCGAGCTTACGACCGCGCGCCTGATCGGCGAGATCGAGGCCACGGTCCCCCTCTCCCGCTCGCGGGCCGAGGAGCTCGAAGCGCTCCGCGCGTTCGCCCGCGGGCGCTTCGTGCCGGTCTAGATCCAAGGAACTAGAAGCAGTTGTTCGCGACCTCGTCCTCGCTGTTGAAGCAGATCTTCGTCCGGGTCCCCTGGTCGAGCACGTCTTCGGTCGAGAACAGGTTCGAGAGGACGTGGCTCTGGTCGGCCGAGGGGGCGACGCGGATCCCGTGGTCGCCGAAACCGATGCCGTTGCCCTCGAACCAGCCGTTCTCGATCGTGTTCTGGGGGCCCCGAAGGTAGACGCCGGTGATCGGGTTCGACTCGACGCGCCCGCCGGAGATCAGATTGCCCCTTGACGTCGGCAAGAGGACGGCGCCGATCAGGCCGCTCTGGTTGAGCACCGTGTCGCGCACCCGCCAGGCGGTCGTGTCCTCGCCCAGCACGAGGTTGAAGCCGTTGTTGTGGATGTCGCTCTCTTCGATCGTGATCGAGTAGGCGGTCGAGCCGAGGACGCCGAACCCGAAGTCGTGGATCCGCAGGCGCTCGAGGTTCACCTGGCTGCTGTGCGAGACGTCGATTCCCACCTGGCCGCAGCAGGAGGCGTTGACCAGGTTCAGATCCCGGATCGTGACGAAGCGGAGGTCCGCGTCGGTGGACGGCGCGAAGCGGATCGCCGGCCAGCCGTCGGGCAGGTCGAAGACGAGCACGCCGCGCCCCTCGGTGCCGACGCCCGCCAGGACGAAGCGGTTGGGCAGGAACAGGGTGGTGTTGACGACGCACTGGCGATCGATGATCAACGTCGCCTCGCTGTGCGGGGAGGGGGGATTCGCCGCGGGGTTCTGCTGGTGGGCGACCATCTGGCCCAGGAAGCAACGCAGGAACTGGCCGCAGGCGGGGCTGTCGAGGGCCACGCCCGCCGGCAGGATCTCGGTCAGGAAGTAGAAACCCTGGTTGGTCACGCCGGGATAGCCGCCGGGGGGAGTCGCCGGACACGAGGTGATGACGTCTCCCAGCTCCGAGGTCTGGACCCTGCCGAGGAGGTCGTCGATCACCCGATCGGCCGGCTCGCCCGCGGTCAAACGCGACCGGAGGCCCCGGTAGTAGGCGTCGGATTCGGCGCTCGAGTCGAGAGCGGTGGGGCGGTCGGCCGCTACGCTCGGGATCCCGGGCAGGGACAGGAGGACGAAGGCGAGAGCCGCGAGGCTCGGGAAGGGCTTGAGGGTGGGCATGGACATCTCCTGGAAGCGCCCGCGATGTGCCAATCCGGTCCATTCCGGAGGGCGCCACGCCGGCTGATGACAGGAGGACGTTCGGAGGGAGCGATTCCCCTCACCCCGAGACGGCGGAGCGACGCCGCGGGCGCTAATCCCAGAATTCGAGCGGCTTCGGCTCGAGGATCAGACCGTTCGCGTGGGCGCGGCGGTAGTACTCCTCGAGGCCCGCGATCTCGTCCTGGCGGAGGAAGAAGCTCAGGTTCTCGGTCAGGTAGGAGCGCACTTCGGAGGTGTCGAGCCCCAGGTCCGCCGCGGCTTCGCGGACCAGGATGTCGAGCGAGGAGAGGCCGTAGCGCAGGCTGCTCTTGAAGTAGAAGGAGAGGTCGGGGAACTCGACCTCCGGGCGGACGGCCCAGACCGCGAAGACGAACGGCAGGCCGGTCAGGCTCCGCCACTCGGCGGCGAGGTCGTAGACCCGGTAGCGCTCGCGGTCG
>DATMZM010000487.1:0-2035 GCA_035607445.1 Thermoanaerobaculia bacterium
CGCAACGACCTGGGGCGCGTGGCCACGGCCGGCAGCGTGCGGGTGCCGGAGTTCATGGCGGTCGAGCGCTACAGCCACGTCATGCACCTGGTCTCCTCCGTCGTGGCCGAGATCGCGCCCGGGCGCGACGCCCTCGACGCCCTCCTCGCCTGTTTCCCGGCTGGAACCGTCTCCGGCGCGCCGAAGATCCGGGCGATGGAGATCATCGACGACTTGGAGCCCGAGTCCCGCGGCCCGTACGCGGGCGCTGTCGGCTATCTTTCCTTCTCGGGAGATCTCGACACCTGCATCGCGATTCGCACGCTCGTCGTCACCGCGGAGGAGACGTCGGTGACGGCCGGCGCGGGGATCGTGGCGGACTCGGATCCCGCCGCCGAGCAGAGGGAGACCGAGAGCAAAGCGGCGGGGCTCCTCGCGGCGGTCGCCCTGGCCGAGCGGATCGCGGCGACGGAATCGGTCGCCGGGGTCGCCAGGGCGGTCGAGGAGAGCGCATGATCCTGATGATCGACAACTACGATTCGTTCACCTGGAACCTCGTCCAGATGCTCGCCGCGGCCGGGGCGGAGGTCGACGTGGTGCGCAACGACGCCGCGACGGTCGAGGATCTCTTCGCGCGCTCTCCGGCCGGGATCGTGCTGTCGCCCGGCCCGGGACGGCCTGAGGAGGCGGGGGTTTGCCTGGATCTCCTGCGCGCGCGTCACGAGGTGCCGATCCTCGGCGTCTGCCTCGGGCACCAGGCGATGGGCGTCGCCTTCGGCGCGACGGTCGAGCGCGCGCCGCGCCTGATGCACGGCAAGACCTCGGCCGTGCGGCACGGCGGGGAGGGCGTCTTCGCGGGGCTCGACGATCCGTTCGAGGCGACGCGCTACCACAGCCTGTGCGTGCGCGAGGACACGCTTCCGGAGGATCTCGTGCCGCTCGCCTGGTGCGACGAGGACGGTACGCTGATGGGCTTGCGCCACCGCGAGCTGCCCTACTGGGGCGTGCAGTTCCATCCCGAATCGGTGCTGACGGCCTCGGGGCCGCGGCTGGTCGGCAACTTCCTGGCCCTGTGCCAAGAGGGGAGCGCGCGATGAGCGACGGAGAAGCGGATCGACCGGGGATCGAGCCGCGCCACGCCCTCGAGCGGTTGGTCGGCGGCGGGGCGCTCAGCCGCGACGAGGTCGAAGGGCTGTTCGGCCGCCTGATGGACGGCGAGCTGACCGATCCGTTCAAGGCGGCTCTCCTCGTCGCGCTGCGGATGAAAGGAGAGGAGCCGGCGGAGATCGCGGGGGCGGCCTCGGCGATGCGCCGTCGGGCTCTCGCGATCCCGCACGGGCGCTCGCGCGTGGTCGACACCTGCGGCACGGGGGGCGACGGCAAGGGGACGTTCAACATCTCGACCGCCGCGGCGCTGATCGCCGCCGCGGCCGGCGTGCCGGTCGCGAAGCACGGCAACCGCTCGGTGTCGAGCAAATCGGGGAGCGCCGACGTGCTCGCGGCGCTCGGGGTCAAGATCGACGTCTCGCCGGAGGTCGCGGGGCGCGCTCTCGACGCGATCGGCATCGCCTTCCTGTTCGCTCCGGTGCTCCACCCCGCGATGCGCGAGGTGATGCCGGTGCGCCGCGAGCTGGGGTTGCGCACGGTGTTCAACGTGCTCGGGCCGCTGACCAATCCGGCCGGCGCCAAACGGCAGGTGCTCGGCGTCTACGCCGCCCCCCTCGTCGAGCGGCTCGGCCGCGTGCTCGCCGAGCTGGGCGCCGAGCACGCCCTCGTCGTCCACGGCGAGGACGGGCTCGACGAGCTGTCGACGACGGGCGAGAGCTCGGTCGCCGAGGTCCGGGACGGCGACGTGCGGCTCTTCCGCGTCGCGCCGGAGGACTTTGGGTTGCCCCGTGCCACGCTCGCCGATCTCCTCGGCGGCGGTCCGGAGGAGAACGCGGCGGCGATGCGGAGGGTGCTCGCGGGCGAGCCGGGTCCGCTCGCGGACATCTCGGCGTTGAACGCCGGGGCCGCGATCTATGTCGGCGGTCTCGAAGCGGACCTCCCGGCCGGC
>DATMZM010000113.1:0-8326 GCA_035607445.1 Thermoanaerobaculia bacterium
ATTCTCGAGCGCCGCGAGCTCCGTCAGGTCCGCGCCCGCCACGAACGAATCGGGCTTGCCGGAGATCAGGATCAAGCCGGCGGGAGGCGCCGCTTCGAGCGCCTCGAGCTGCTCGCCGAACCAACGGACGAATCGCGCCGAGAGGACGTTGACTTTCTTGCCCGGATCGTCGAGGACGAGCCAGGCGAGGCCGTCCTCCGAGACCAGCCGGCCGGGCGCGGATTCGATGTCAGGAGCGTCGGGAGAAGCGGGGAAATCGAGAGAGACAGGCACGGAATCCTCCGGCGAGGCCGAATGCCGCTCCGCGGCATGAATCGGCCCTGATCGTAGGATCGATGCCGCGGTGTGTCAATCGAGAAAGATTCTTTCTTCGAGCCGTCGGGAGACGTACCATGGAGGCATGGAGAGAGCCTGGCCGCGGAAGATCGAAACGATCGACGACGAGATGCTCCCCTTCCTCCAGGCGATGTCTGGCAGCGAGCGGCTCCAGGTGGCGAACCGGATGTTTCTCGCCGCGCGCCGCATGCTGACGAGCCACCTGACCGCCGAGCATCGGGACTGGTCCACCGAGCAAGTTCAGACGGAGGTCTCGCGGAGGCTGGCCCTTGGATCAGGATGACCTCCTGCTCCACGTGTCCCGCCAGCTCGAACGACTGGGTGTCCCCCACTTCTTCACCGGCTCGATGGCAACCTTGTTCTATGGCGAGCCTCGCCTCACGAACGACGTCGACGTCGTCGCGGCCTTGACGCCTCGGACGGCGCAAGGCCTCCCGGGCGCCTTCCCGGCCCCTGAGTTCTACTGGAGCGAGGAGGCCCTTCTCCGAGCACTCCGGAATCGGAGCCAGTTCAACATCATCCTCCCGTCCTCCGGCCTGAAAGTCGACGTCATGATCCCGACCGACACGCCGTTCAATCGAGGGAGGATGGCTCGCGTCCGAAACGTATCGCCTACGCCCGGCACCTTAGTTCGTTTCGCCTCGCCCGAGGACGTGATCCTCAAGAAGATGGAGTACTACCGTGAGGGAGGATCCGAAAAGCACCTGCGCGACATCGCTGGCATCCTGCGCATATCTCAGGAGGTCGATCGAGAGTACATCTCCCGCTGGGCTCGGGAGCTCGATGTCGAGGACATCTGGCGGCGCATCCTCGCCGAGATGCCGAGCCCGCCTACTCCTCCCCCTCCAGGTTCTGAACGATCTGGGTGACCTCGACTTCCGCCTTGCGGATCTTCGCGCGGCAGAGTTCTAGAAGCTCGGTCGCGCGGCGGAGCTCGGCGGCCAGCTCGTCGACGTCGATCTCCTCGCTCTCGATCCGCTCGAGGATCGCTTCGAGCTCGTCCATCGCGGCGCGGAAGCTCGGGGCCTCCTGCCCCTCCGGGATGGTTGGGGCGTCGGGGGCGTCGCTCATGCTTCCTCCACTCGGCTGATCAGGGTCCCGCGGGCGAGGCGGGTGGTCAATCGGTCTCCGGCCGCCGCTCCCGCCGGATCGCGCAGCAGGACGCCCTTCGCGTCCCGCGTGATGCTGAAGCCGCGCTCGAGCGTTCTCTCGGGGCCGAGGCTCGCGCACAGCCGCTCGATGCCGGAAAGGCGCGCCGCGACCTCGCGGATCTTCGCGCGCGCCGCTCCGGCCAGTCGCTCGGCGGAGGCCCGGCGTGCCGCCTCGTTCCGCGCGAGGCGGACCGGCGCGGCCTGAACGAGCGCGACTTCGGCGGCCCGGCTCCGGCGGGAGGCCTCCCACACCCTGCCGCGGCCGAGCTGCGCCAGCGTCCGCGCCACCTCGTCCAGGCGCCGGTCGAAGGCGGCGAGGCGCATCCGGCCGAGCGCGATCCCCCGTTCCGCACGCCCGAGCCGTTCGCGGGCGCGGAGGAGCGGCTCTTCCGCCTCGCGCCCGAGCCTTCGCTCGGCCGCCAGGAGCAGCGCCTCCTGGCGCGCCATCCTCTCGATCAGGAACTCGGCCACCTTGGTCGGCGTCTTGAGCGCCGTGTGCGCCACGACGTCCGCGATCGCCTGGTCGATCTCGTGCCCGAGCCCGGTCAGGACCGGGACGGCCGCGCGCGCCACGGCTTCCGCGACCGCGCGTCCGTCGAACACCGCGAGGTCCGAGCGCGAGCCGCCGCCGCGGATCAGCACCACGGCGTCGAGGTCGAGCCCCGCGAGCGCGGCCAAGGCGGAGACGATCTCCCGCTCCGCCTCCTTGCCCTGGACCGCGGCGTGGAAGAAGAGCACCTGAAATCCGTAGCCGCTCTCGCGCAGCCCGGAGAGGAAATCGTGGAACGCGGCGCTCCCCTCCGAGGTGACGAGGGCGATCTTGAGCGGCAGGTCGGCGAGGAACAGGGAGCGGTTCCTCTCGAGGAGCCCCGCGGCTTCGAGGCCCTGCAGCGTCTCGCGCCGCCGCCTCTCCAGGTGGCCGAGCGAGAAGACCGGATCGATCTCCTTGACGGTCAGCTGGAGCCTGCCGCCCGGGCCGTAGAAGTCGAGCGCCGCGCGACAGCGGATCATCAGGCCGTCCGCGATCTCCTGGCCGCTCGCGCCGAGCATCCGGCGCAGGCGCAGCCAGTCGGTCTTCCAGACCACCGCCTCGAGCTTGCCCGCGACCTCGTCGCGCTCCCCTTTTTCGATCAGCTCGAAGTAGAGGTGCCCGCGCGAGGACAGGCGGACGCGCTGCGCCTCGCCCGCGACCCAGACGGCGCCGAACGCCTCGCCGAGCAGGTCGCGGATCTCCGCGCAGAGCACCGAGACGCTGTAGGTCGGCTCGAAGAGAGGGAGGGTCATCCGATGCGGTGCGCGGCGAGGGGGCGCGAGGTCTCAGGGATCGCGGCCCGTCAAGCCGGCCTCAATGGTAGGACTTGAGCTCCTTGGTCGAGGTGAGCGGGATCGACTCCGCCCACTCGATCGCCTTCCTGTCCCCGACCGTCAGCTTGGTCAGGAAGTCGAGGGCCTCCTGGCGCTCTTTGAAAGTGCGCCAGATGAAGGTATGGCCGGCGGGCGCGGTGAAGTAGGTGAAGCTCTTCGCGCCGTTGCCCGACAGGTCGAAGCCGAGATTCGACTCGCCGTTGACTCCCACGCAGGCCATGCCGATCGAGCGGGTGGCGAGCGCGAGCGCCTTGAGCGCGTCCTCGTAGTCCGACAGCTCCTCGCGCGAGAGCGGCGACTGGTAGATCGCGATCTTCGCGCCGTCCTCCTCGGCGAGCAGGTTGTAGGGGATGTCGTGCCGGTCCATCGCGTCCCGGGTCTCGCTCGTCGTCACGAAGACGTCCTCGCTGCCCTGGACCTTGTAGGCGATCGCGAAGAGATCCGTCTCGAGCTGGGCGAACGCCTCGTTCAGGATGCTCTCGTCCTCGATCGTGAAGTAGTACAGTCGATTGTTGATCCGTCGTGCCATCGTTCGGGTTCCTCGGGCCGGATTCTCGTCGCGCCCTTCGATTCGGGGCGCCGCCGGCCGCTACGGTTTGGAAATGCAGGGGCGGGGCGAAGAGGCTCGCCCCGAAGCGTCTATTGTACAGGCACTGGCTACGGGTAGTAGCCGCGGGCGGAGCGGGCTTTGAGGCCCCGCTTCTTGACCTCGACGTCGATCTTGCGGAAGCCGCCCGAGGCGGCGGCCTGATCCGAGGCGTAGGCCAGGAGGTAGCGGCTGCGCAGCTCGCGCTCGATCTCGCCGTAGACGCCCACGAGCTCCGCCGCCTTGTCGATGAAGAACGCGCGACCGCCGGTCGCCGTCGCGAGATCGCCCAGCTTGCCGCGGATCGAGAAATCGATCTTCCGCACCCCGAGCGCGATCGTGTAGACCGCGACCCCGCTGCGCCGCGCGTAGTCGAGAGTCTCGGGCCATTTGAGCTTGCTGTCGTTGTCGTCGCCGTCCGAGAGGACGATCAGCGCCTTCTGCCCGTGCTGGCCGCGGAAGTAGAAGAGGGCGGAGACGATCGCGTCGTGGAGCGCCGTGCCGCCGAGAGCGCGCTGCGAGTCGAGCGCCGCGCGCACGGCGCCCAGGTCGTCGGTGGGCGAGACGAGGAGCGTCGGGCGGTCGGCGAAGGAGAGCGCGAAGACCTTGTCGCGCGGCTTGACCAGGCTCGACAGGAAGCCGGACGCCGCCCTCTCGGCCTCGCCGAGCGAGCTGCCCATCGAGCCCGAGACGTCCATCGCGAAGCCGAGGATCAGCGGCAGGTTCTCGACCGGCTCGAACTTCTGGATCGCCTGCTCGCGGTCGTTCTCGCGCAGCGAGAAGTCCGATTCGGCGAGACCGCGGACGTACTCCCCTCCGCCGTCGGTCACCGCGGTGAAGACCTCGACCAGATCGACGTCGACGTGCGCCATGTCCTCGGGCGCGTTGAGGAGACGCACCGCCTCCGTGCGCGTGCCGTCGTCGAGCGTCGCGACGACCGTCAGGTAGGCGAGAGCGCCGCCCGCGGGCAGATTCACGCGCGCCTCCCAGGGCGGCTTGGTGAGCGTCTGAAGCGTCGCGCCGTCCAAATGGAACTCGACCGACTCGATCGAGTGACCGTCCGGGGCCGAGACCTCGGCGTGCACCAGGACCGGCCCCGGCGGGACTTTAGCCCCCTCGGCCGGCGAGGTGATCGCCGCGGCGAAAGCGCCGCGCGGATGGTTGATCGCGAACTGGTCGGAGGCGACGAGGACGCCCGCCTCGTCGAATCCCTCGGCGCGGATCGTCTGCTCCTTGGGCGGGCTCGCGAGCCGCAGCTCGGCCTCGTAGGGCGGGCGCGTCCGGACCAGCTGCGATTCGCCGTCGACCGAGAAGACGACCTTCGCGATCCGCGGGCCGGCGACGAGAGCCTCGGCGCGCCAGAGGCCGAGCGCCACCTCGTCGGGAGGCGGCAGGAGGACGAGCGCGTTCGCGCCGGCCAAGGGAGCCGGGATCGCCTCGCCGGCCACCGGCGCGAGCTGGGAGAGCGTCTCGACCGGCTCCGCGGGGACCGAGAAGACCTTCGCCTGCCGCAGCTCGCCGCCGCTCGCGTCGTCCGTCACCCGCAGGCGCAGGAGATAGGTCTGGCCCGGCCGCAGGGTCGTTTCGATCGAGAGCGGCAGCTCGCCGCCGGTTCTGCCGGCCCCGACCGGAGTCCGGAAGCGGAGGCGGAGCTCCTCGAACGGCTTGCCGTCGAGCTCGACCACCCCGGCGACCGTCACCTTGTAGACCGAGCGGTTGCCGTCGAGCACCGGGGCGAGCGGCGGCGCGGCGAGGAGGCGGATCACGCTTCTCGCCACCAGGCGCTGGCCGTCGCGGCGCGGGAAGTCCATCGCGAGGGCGTTCGCGGCGAGGGTGGGCAGAGGGCCGGGCGCCGAACCCGCGGCAGCCGCCTTCGCCCAGCCGGCCCGATCGCTCGGAGGATCGAGGAACCCCTCCGGTTTCGCCGTCGCGCGGCCCCAGGGCCAGGGACGGGAATAGCTCCACGTCGTGCTGACCACCGGTCCGTTCGGCGTCTCGACCCGCCCTCTGCCCTTGCTGTGGCCGGTCAACGCCGCGATCCCGGTCACGCGATCGATCAGCTCCGCCTGCTTGCAGACCTGGATGTCGATCCGGGGCGACCGGCCGCCGTAGGCCTCCCACTCGCTCATCCAGAATTCCATGTCGTCGGAATAGAGGACCCGCTTGCCGTCGACCGGGCGCCAGGCGCGGTAGGGCTCGCCCACGGCGGGCTGGTAGAGGAGCACCCTGCCTTGGAGAGCGATGCCCTTCTGGTTCGGCTCGCCGCGATAGGTCCAGACCTCGAGCGGCCGGAAGACGAGGGCGCAGGCGACGACCGTCCGCTCGTCCGGCTTGCCGTTCAAGAACATCAGCTTCGCGCGGACGTCGAGCGGCGTCGCGAACTCGGCGGTCGTCAGCCTCTGCCGGCGCTCGATCGCGTCGGTCAGCTCGTTGCTCGGAGTCGCCGGATCGGGATCGCGCAGGAAGTCGGCGATGAACCGGTCGCGCTCGGCATCGCTTCCGGCGAGGAAGCTCTCGCGCTGCGCGGCGGTCAGGAGGAGGCCGGGGCCGTCCTGGAGGAACGCGCGCTGCGCTTCGGGGAAGGAGAGGGGATCGACGGGGGTGGGATCCTGGGCCCCCGCCGGCCCGGCGAGGCCGGCGGCGAGCCCGAGGACGACCCAACGCGCTAGGAGACGCATCGCCATTCCTCTCTGCAGGTCGGGTGCCAGGCGAGCAATCGCTCTCTCCCAGGGTCGTTGGCTCCGTTTGTCCCGCAGCGACTGGCTGCGCCCAGAGGCGCCCGAAGGAGCGAGGAGGCAAACGGGGCCACGACCCACCCGCCCCGCGCGCGCCGTTTCGGCGCGGCCGGATGGTATCTTCGCGCCGCATGAGCACCAAAAAGAATGCGCCGATCCGCACCTGGCAAGCGGGCGACACGGTTCAGGGCTACGCTCTGCTGACCAAGAAGGAGCTGCGCCAGGACCGCAACGGCAAGTCGTTCATCGACCTCGAGCTGGTCGACGCGAGCGGATCGATCACCGGCAAGGTCTGGGGCGACAGCCCGGCGCTCACCGGCAGCTACGAGGCGCACCGTTTCATCGCCTTCCGCGGCGCGGTCAAGAACTACAAGGAGCAGCTCCAGCTCTCGGTCGAAGACTGCCGCGAGGCGAACGACGAAGACCGGCGCCACGGCTTCGACGAGTCGCTCCTCGTGCCGTCCACCCGCGAGGACATCGGCGACCTCCAACGGCGTCTCGATCATCTGATGACCCAGGTCGTCGAGCGCCCGGTGCTCAAGCGCCTCGCGAGCGAGACGCTCGCCGTCCACGGCCTCGCGCTCTCCGAGCATCCGGCGGCCAAGGGGATGCACCACGCCTACCGCGGCGGCCTCCTCGAGCACGTCGTCTCGATGGGCGAGCTGGCGGTCCAGGTCGCCGGCCATTACCGCGAGCTCGACCTCGATCTGCTGCTCGTCGGCGTCCTCTTCCACGACCTCGGCAAGCTCCAGGAATTGGGCGCCATGCCGGCGAACGACTACACGCTCGTCGGCCGCCTCGTCGGCCACGTCGTCCTCGGCCGCGACCTCCTGCGCGAGCGCTGCGCCGCGATCCCCGATTTCCCCGACGACCTGCGCCTCCACCTCGAGCACCTCGTCCTCTCGCACCAGGGCAAGAAGGAGTACGCCTCGCCGGTCGAGCCGATGACCGCCGAGGCGCTCGCGCTCCACTTCATCGACGACCTCGACTCGAAGATCAATCAGCTCCGCTCCGCCCGCGACAGCCAGCCCGGCCTGCCGTATCTCAAGGGCCTCGGCCGCTTCATGTACCTCCCCGCGCTGCCCGGCGACGAGCCGGCCGCTCCACCCGAGCCCCTCGAAGCCGCACGACAGCCTCAGGCGCCCGCACCCCCAGCCCCCGAGCGGAGCGCGAACCGCCCGCCCCTCGCCACGCTCGGAGCCCTCGCGAGCCTCCGCTCGGCCTTCGAGACCGCACCGCCGAAGGCTGCGGCAAGCGAGTCGACCGAGGAACCGCGGCCTCAGCTGTTGTTCGATCTCGAGGAGTAGGGGACGGGCGCTACGCGGGAATGCTCCGGATCTCGAGCCCTGCGATACCCGAGAAGTGCTTGACGTTGTGGGTGACGAGCGGAGAGCCGTAAGTGAGAGCCGTCGCCGCGATCCAAGCATCGAGGCCGGAAATCGGACGTCCCTTGCGGCTCATGAGCTTCGCCCATTCCCAACTCATCGCATCGTCATAGCCTGTCCGAGAGAATGCCCTTTGAGGAGGTAGGAGACGACGGAGGTATCGACGATCAGGCTTTTCAACCGGCTTGGCCCTGTCGCCAAGCGAGCAAGGCTTCCTCGAATCCATCGTCGAGCTGATCCTCCGGCCAGCCGCCTTGGAAATCCTCGAGACGGGTCGCAGGGCGCTTTCCTTGGGCCCGCGCGAGCGACTCGAAGCTCTCGTGCCGAAAAAATGGATCGAGATGGCTAGGCGCCGTGGGTTCGGTTTGGGGCTCGGCCATGATTCACCTCGATTGAGATTGTAATCGACATTCTTCTGTCCGCTCGCTTTGGACACCGGGCTTCGGGCTTCGCTCAGATTGAGGGCCGGGAAGTCGCTTCCCGGAGAGCCGCCCATTGCCTCAACCCGCCGGCTTTCCCACCGGATCCCGCCAGGGCTCGTCGGGCACGTCGACGGTCGGCTCGGGCGGTGGCTCGTCGAGGATCCAGAGGAGGAGCTTCGCGAAGCGCCCGGGGCATTCGGCCTGCGGCGTGTGGCCGCAGCCGGGGATCAGATGAAAGCGGGCGCGCGGCAGCTCGCGGGCGAAGCGGCGCCCCACGTCCACGGGGAAGATCCCGTCGGCCTCCCCCCAGACGACGTCCGCGGGCGTTCGAATCCTCCCGATCCGG
>DATMZM010000509.1:0-5965 GCA_035607445.1 Thermoanaerobaculia bacterium
GCCGCGGCGATGACCGTCGTGCCGATGGCGATCATGGCGGTCTACCTGACGGTCGCGCGCCGGTTCGGGGCCTTCGATGCGATCTGATCCCATGCGATTTGATCCCATGCCCCCTCCTCGATCCTCCCCCACGGGGGAGGAAGCCCCCCTCCCTCTCGAGGCCTTCGATGCAGACTGATTCGACCGAGCGGGCGCCGCTCGGGCTCAAGCTCGCGGCCGGCGCGGCGATCGCGTTCCTCCACCTGCCGCTCCTCGTCGTCGCTCTCTACGCCTTCACGACCGACAAGGCGACGCTCGGCTTCCCGCCGCCGGGGCTGACGCTCCAATGGTTCGGCGTCGCCTGGGGGCGGACCGACCTCTGGCAGGCGTTCCGGCTCTCGCTCGGGGTCGCCGCGGTCTCGACCGCGATGGCGATCCTCCTCGGCACGCTCGCCGCTCTCGCCGTCGTCCGCGGCCGGTTCTTCGGGCGGGAGGCGATCACGCTCCTCGTCCTCCTGCCGATCGCTCTCCCCGGGATCGTCACCGGCATCGCGCTCCGCTCCGGGCTGTCGCTCCTCGACCTGCCGTTCAGCTTCTGGACGATCGTGGCCGGCCACGCGACCTTCTGCATCGTCGCGGTCTACAACAACGTCGCGGCGCGCCTGCGCCGGACCGGCCGGTCCCAGATCGAGGCCTCGATGGACCTCGGCGCCGACTCGTTCCAGACCTTCCGCTGGATCGTCCTGCCGGCCATCGCGACGGCTCTCCTCGCCGGCGGCATGCTCGCCTTCTCGCTCTCGTTCGACGAGGTGATCGTCACCACCTTCACCGCCGGCCAGCAGCGGACGCTGCCGATCTGGATCCTCGACCAGCTGACCAAGCCGCGCGACCGGCCGGTGACCAACGTCACCGCGCTCTTCGTCATCGCGGTGACGACGATCCCCATCCTCCTCGCCCACAAGCTGTCGGGGGGAGGCGACCGCGACGACCGTTGAGGGGGGCTCGCGAGCGCGCCGTCCGCGAGAAAATCGGCCCGGCGAGCGAACGGCGGTTGAATTCGAGCCCCAGATGGAGTAGGTTCCCGCCACTAAGAAGCTCACTTCCGTCGAGGGCAATGACATGAAGGCGAAAACTCTTGCAACCTGTTTGACGCTGGCGATCCTGGCTCTTCCCCTGGCGGCCGCGCAGAGCGGCTACTTCGCGTCGAAGGCGGACGAGCGCGCCGGCCACCTCACCCCGGGCAATCCGCCGGCGGGTCCGACCCTGCGCGTGGGCGGCAACACCTGCGCCGCGGCGCTCGCCATCGCGAACCCGGGCGCCGCGACGTTCACCGACAGCGGCACCACGGTCGGCGCGGACAACACGGTGCAGTCGGTCCGGGCCGGTTGCTCGGACTACACGACGACCGCCGGGCCGGACGTGATCTACCAGTTCGACCTCGGCCCGGTCGCCGCGCGCGGCACCCCGCTGACGATCACGGTCACGCCGACGCTCGCGAGCTTCGACCCCGCGATCTACACGCTCTCGACCGCGGCCCCCGGCTGCCCGGCCGGCACCGGCGCGACGCTCGTCGCCAACTGCGTCAACGGCGCCGACTCCGGCCTCGCGAACGCGCCGGAGACGATCACGGACGCCGAGACCGACGCGATGGCCGCCGGCCACTACTTCCTGTTCGTCGACTCGTTCTACGCGGCCGGCGCCTCCTGCCCGCAGGGCGGCCTGTGCGGCGACGGAACCTACAACCTGTCCTTCGGCACCGGCCCCTTCCCGGTCGAGCTGATGAACTTCCAGATCGACTGAGAACAAGCCCTCCGCTCGCCCTCGCGGGGCGGACTTCGAACCGGCGCTCTTCGGGGCGCCGGTTTTTTGTCGTCCCTTCCCCCGGACCCGCCGCCTCGGGCATGATGCCGCCCATGCCCGCCTCCCGACTGCGCGAGTCCCTGCCCTCGGCCGCATTCGCACTCGCGCTCCTCCGCGGCGCCGCCGGGTTGGCGCTCGCCGAACCGGCGTTCCAGCCGCCGCCCCGCCTCGCGTTCGAGCAGCCGATCGCCGACCTGGGCGAGGCCTATCAGTTCGGCGCGATCGACCACGTCTTTCAGGTCGTCAACCGCGGCGAGCGGCCGGTCCGGATCCTTGCCGCCCAGCCGGTCTCGACCGCCGCGACCGTGCGCTTCGAGCCGGCGGTCCTCCCGCCGGGCGGAGAAGGCCGGGTCTCCGTCCACCAGCCGGTCGGCGACAAGCTCGGCGTCGCGACCTTCCGGATCAAGGTGACCACGGACGATCCCGGCGGCCCCGAGCAGAAGCTCGCGCTCAAGGTCTTCGTCCAGTCCGCCTACGATCCGGAGACCGCTCTGCTCGCCTTCGGCGAGGTCTCGCGCCACGACGGAGCGCGGCGGGACTTCACGATCGGGACCCGGGAGGCTCCGGCGCTCCGGTTCCTCGGTGCGCTCGACGCGCCCGACTGGATCGCCGTCGAGAGCCTCGGCGCGACGGCCGAGGGTGCCTTGAAGGTCCGGGTGTCGCTCAAACCGAGCGCTCCGCTCGGCTCGCGCCAGGTCGCCTTCCGCATCCGCACCGACCTTCCGCGCCAGAACGACTTCCGCGTCGAGCTGTCGGTCGCGATCTTCGAGGACGTCGTCGCGAGCCCGGCCCATCTCGACCTCGGGCTCGTGCGCATCGGCCAGGAGGTCCACCCGGCCGTCCGCCTCGTGCGGCGCGCGGGGCCGCCGCTCGAGATCGAGCGGATCGAGGGCGCGCTCCCGGGGATGACGCCCGAAGCCGGGCCCTGCACGGGGACGGCCGCCGGCGCGGGCGATTCCTGCCGGGAGATCTCCGTCCGCTACTCCCCGAAAGAGCTGGGCAACCAGACCGGCGTGCTCCTCGTCCATCTCGCCGGCCGGAGCGAGCCGATCCCGATCTCGTACGCCGTGCTCGCCGTCGCCGAGAACGCGCAGGTCAGGGACGTCGCCTCGATGATCGCGAACGGCGAGGTCGCGCTCCCCTTCCTGCCTCCCCCGGGCGCGCCGAAGCCCGTCGAGTCGGCGCCCTCGGAGCCTTCCAAGAAGCGCGCGGTCTCGATCCGCTGGAAGGCGACCAAGGAGGATCCGGTCTACGGCTACCTGATCTACCGGGCGGAGCGGCGCGAAGGCCCGTTCCTCCGCCTCAGCCGGGAGGTCGTGAAGGTGACCGACCGCTCCGCGCCCGCGAACGAGTACCGGTACGTCGATACGACGGCCGAGCCGGGCAAGACCTACTACTACTACCTGGACTCGGTGAGCCTCTCCGGCATCAAGCGGCGGTTCTCCGGCGTCCTCGCGCGGACGATCGCGCCGGATGCCCAGTAATCGGCGGGACCGCGGAGGCTTCGCCCTTCGCCTTCGCCCAGGCGCCGCAATCCTGGGGATCGCGGGCCTCGTGGCGGTCGTCGCCTTCGCGGCGGGTCCCGCGAAGCCCACCGCCCCGGCGCGCGCGAACCTCCTGCTGATCACGATCGACACGCTCCGGCCCGACGCCCTCGGCTGGGTCGCGGGCAGGAACGAGACGCCGAGCCTCGACGAGCTGGCGCGCGAGGGCTTCCGGTTGCCGCGCGCGGTGTCGCCCGTCCCGCTGACGCTCCCCGCCCACACCTCGATCCTCTCCGGCCTCGTGCCGCGCCGGCACGGCGTGCGCGATAACGGCCAGGTCGTCCCCCGCGCCCTTCATCTTCTCGCCGCCGAGCTGCGCTCCCGCGGCTACGCGACCGGCGCTTTCGTCTCGGGCTATCCGCTGCGCGCGCCGTTCGGTCTCGACCGGGGGTTCGACCGCTACGACGACGAGCTGCCGGTGGGCGAGGAGGGGTGGCTCGAGCGCCCCGGGCCGAAGACCGTCGAGGCGGCGCTCGCCTGGCGGCGCTCGGTGCCGGCCGGCAAGCCCTGGTTCCTCTGGGTCCACCTCTACGATCCGCACGATCCCTACACGCCGCCGCGCGCCTTCTGGCGGCCCGGGCCGCGCGGCGCGTACGACGGCGAGGTGGCGTTCGCGGACGACGCGGTCGGCGCTCTGAGGCGCGGTCTCGCGAGCGCGCCCCAGGGCAAGGCGCCGACGCTGACCGTCTTTTCCGGCGACCATGGCGAGAGCCTCGGCGAGCACGGCGAGCACGGCCACGGCTTCTTCGTCTACGACGCGACGATCCTGGTGCCTCTCGTCTTCCACTTCCCCGGCCGCATCCGCCCGGGGCAGAGCGCGGCGCCCGTTCGCCTGGTCGACGTCGCGCCCACCGTCCTCGACCTGCTCGGCCTGCCGCCCTGGCCGGGCCTCGACGGCCGGAGCGTCCGGGCGCTCTTCGCGGGCCGGCCGTTTAATCCGGCGCCGGCCTACGTCGAGAGCCAGCAACCCTGGATCTCCTACGGCTGGGCGCCCCTCGCGGCCTTACGGACCGGCGCCTGGAAGCTGATCGCGGCGCCCAAGCCGGAGCTCTACGACCTCGCCCGCGATGCCTCGGAGACCAGGAATCGGATCGACGCCGACCGCCCGCGCGCCCGCGAGCTCGAACGGCGGCTGCGCGCTGCCGAGGCCACCCCCGAGGCGAAATCCTCGGTGGCCGACGACCCGGCGACCGTGGCCGCGCTGCGCTCGCTCGGCTACCTCGGCAGCGGCTCGAGCGCCGGGCGCCCTCCGGCCGGACTGGCCGATCCCAAGGACCGCCTGGCGCAGCGCGACGCGCTCTCGGAAGGCGAGGTCCTGCTCCGCGGCGGCAGGTTCCGCGAGGCCCTCGCCCGCTTCGACGCCGTGCTCGCGGTCGATCCGAAGAACCGTTTCGCGACGCTCCGGTCCGGCGTCGCCCTGCTCAAGGCGGGCGAGGCGAAAGCGGCGGTCGAGCGGCTCCGGAAGGCCGTCGCTCTCGATCCCGCGCAAGCCGAGGCTCGCTACGCGCTCGCCGACGCCCTGGCGAGAAGCGGCGACTGGCAGGGATCGATCCCCGAGTGGCTCGAGACCGTCCATCTTCAACCGCGGCGCGCCGCCGCCTGGTCGAACCTCGGGCTGGCCTTCTCGCGGACGGGCGATTTGAGAAAGGGAGTCGACGCCCTGGAGCGCGCCATCGCAATCGAGCCCGACAACGCGCAGCTGCGCGAGAACCTCGCCGCCGCCCGCTTCCAGCTCGCGCGGGCGGAAGCCGCCGCCGGACGCAAGGACAACGCCCGCCGCCTCCTCGCTCAGGCCGTCGCCGCGAACCCGGGCCTGCGCGCCCGCGCCGCTGCAGATCCCGCGCTCGCGCCACTTCTCTAGCCAGGCGCTTGCCGCCGTCTTAAGATTCAGTGCGCGAGAACCCGACCCGAGGAGCGCATCATGACCCAGCGTGCCAGAAAGCTCACCCTCCGCCGCGAATCGCTCCATCCGCTGACCGCCGTCAAGCTGGCCGAGATCCGTGGAGCCACCCAGCTGCCCTCCGGCTGCGGCAGCTGCTCTTGCGGGATGACGTGCACCGAAGGCGCCGCCTGCCCGATCGACGACTATCCCTGGTAGGGCGGGCCCCGGCGGTCTCGGGACGCGGACGGAGCGTTCGAACCGGCCGAGGAACGGCCCCACGAAAGCGAGGTGCCCGATGAGGATCTCCGCCTTGCTGGCCGTCTTTCTTCTCACCACCGCTCCCGCCCTCGCGCAGGAGCTCCGTTTCTCCGCGCGGACCGCCGACTGCGCGGCTCCGACGCCGTTTCCGAACTGCATCGGCGGCTCGTTCGTCGACCAAGGCACGACGGCGGGGGCCAACGACACGGTCGACCAGGTGAACATCGGCTGTTTCGGCGTCACCTCGGTTCCGGGTCCGGACGTGATCTACAGCTTCAACTCGATCGTGGCGTTCGGCAGCCCGACGATCGACATCCGGGTCACCCCGGCCTTGGGCTACGACGTCGCGATCTACGTCCTCGATCAGACCTCGCCCGGATGTCCGGCCGGCACCGGGAACGCCGTGACGAACTGCGTGACCGGCGCGAACGCCGGAGGGCCC
>DATMZM010000105.1:0-12037 GCA_035607445.1 Thermoanaerobaculia bacterium
GGCGTGCGCTATCTCTTCATCGGCAAGTCCGGCGCGATTCTGCTCGGCTTCCCCGACACCACGCAGGACGCCGACCTCTTCGTCGAGAAGAGTCCCGGCAACGGCCGCGCGATCGTCGCCGCCCTCCGCGAGCTCGGTTTCGACGTCGACTCGGTCCAGGCGGCAGAAATCGAACGAGGCAAGGATTTCGTGCAGCTCAAGAATGGGCCTTTCGATCTCGACCTGGTCTTCGCGCCGGACGGCATCGAACGGTTCGCGGATGCCTGGAAGCGGCGCGTCGAGATCGAGGGCTTCTCCGTGTGCCATCCCGACGACATCATCGCCAGCAAGGAAGCGAGCGGCCGTGCGAAGGATCTCGAATCCCTGCCGCGGCTGCGCTCGTTCCGAGAGTACTGGTTGGAACGGCAGGGCCGTTCGTAGCGAGCCTCGGCGCCCGGACAGACGCGCGAGGCCCGAATCGATGAGGCCGGGATTGCGACGCCTCGGGCGGCGAGGGACCGGAGCCGCGTGCTAACCTTGCCGGGCTCATGAAACCCGTGCGGATCGCCAACGGCCAGGGCTTCTGGGGAGACAGCATCGACGCTCCGGTCGAGTTGCTCCGCGGCGGCCCGATCGACTACCTCGGCATGGACTACCTCGCCGAGGTCACCCTCTCGATCATGATGCGCCAGAAGCGGAAGGACCCGCTGCACGGCTATGCCACGGACTTCGTCAGCTTCGTCCGCAGGGTCCTCCCCGAGCTCAAGGAAAAGAACGTCCGCGTCATCACCAACGCCGGGGGCCTGAACCCGAAAGCCTGCCGGCAGAAGATCTTCGAGATCGCCCGCGAGCTCGGCGTTTCGGGCTTCCGCATCGGCGTCGTCCTAGGCGACGACGTCTTCCCCCGCCTGCCCGAGCTGATCGCCGCCGGCCATGAGATGGCGAACATGGACACCGGCGAGCCGATCGAGAGCGTGGCCCAGCGCTTGAGCAGCGCGAACGCCTACCTCGGCGCGCGGCCGGTCGCCCAAGCGCTCGACCAGGGGGCGCTGATCGTCCTCTGCGGCCGGGTCACCGACACGGCCCTGGCGCTCGCGCCGATGGTCCACGAGTTCGGCTGGGCCGCGGACGACTGGGACCGCCTCGCAGCCGGCACGATCGCCGGGCACATCCTCGAGTGCGGCGCCCAGTGCACGGGCGGCAACTTCAGCCGCTTCTGGGAGGTCCCCGACCTCTGGAACGCCGGCTATCCGATCGTCGAGGCGTCGCCGGACGGCACCTTCGTCGTCACCAAGCACGCGGGCACGGGCGGCATGGTGACGGTCGACACGATCTCCGAGCAGCTGGTCTACGAGATGGGCGATCCGAGCGCGTACGTCACGCCGGACGTCATCGCCGACTTCACCTCGATCCGCCTCGAAGAGGCCGGGCCGGATCGGGTGCGCGTCTCCGGCATCCGGGGCCGGCCGCGGACGCCGACCTTGAAGCTCTCGGCCTCCTACCTCGCCGGCTGGAAGGCGAGCGGCCAGATCACGCTCTCCGGCCCGCGCGCGGTCGAGAAAGCGAAGCTCGCCGCCGAGATCGTCTGGAAGCGGCTCGAGCGCGCCGGGTTCGCCTTCGGCGAAGAGCACCGCTCGACCGAGCTGCTCGGTCAGTCGGCCTGCCTGCCCGGAATTATCCCGGCGCCCGCCGAGCCCTCGGAGGTCGTGCTGAGGCTCGGCGTCCGCGACCCGGACCCCGCGCGCGTCGAGCGCTTCGGCCAGGAGATCGCCCCTTTGATCACCGCCGGCCCTCCGGGCGTGACCGGGTTCGCCGGCGGCCGGCCGAAGCCGCAGGAAGTGATCGCCTACTGGCCCGCGCTCCTCGCCCGCGAGGAGATCGAGAGCCGGATCGAAGTCGACGTGGAGGAGATCTGAGCGTGGCGCCGAGCGATTCGAGGAGCGGCGCCCGCGCCTGGCACCTGGGGATCTGGCTCGGCCTGGCGCCCCTTCTCGCCTTCGGCTTCGGCGCGAGCGCGCTCGCCGACCGGCTCGCCTTCGCCGGCTGGGCGCTCGCGCTCGGCGCGCTCTACGTCTGGACGCTCCGGCGCGCGCTCTCCTGGTCGCCGGGAAAACGGCAGGCGATCCTCGCGCTCTTCGCCGCCCTGGCGCTCGCCACCTTCTCGGTCGTCCTCCGCCGCCATGCCGAGGCCCTCGATCTCGGCATCCGCGCGTTCGCCGCGCCGCTCGTCCGGTTCCCGCTCGCCGAGCCGCGGACCTACGACGCGCTCGCGGTCTTCCTCGGAGCGGCGGGCGCCGTCGCCCTGATCGCCGCCGAGCGGAAGGAATCGGCATGAGGGTCGCGCTCGAACGGATCGCCCACGCCCGCTCGGGCGACAAGGGGGACGCGAGCAACGTCGGGCTGATCGCGACCTCCGCGGCTCTCTACGAGGTGATCCGCCGCGAGGTGACGCCCGAGCGGGTGAAAGCCCATTTCGCCCAAGTCTGCCGCGGCCGGGTCGACCGCTACGACGTGCCGAACCTCCACGCTCTCAACTTCATTCTCCACGACTCGCTCGGCGGCGGCGGCACCGAGAGCCTGAAGACCGACGCGCAAGGCAAGACCCACGCCCAGGGTCTCCTGATGATGGAGATCGAGGTTCCGGATGAGCTCGTCCCCCGCGGCTGAGACGCTCCTCGAAACGCGCCGCGACGGCGATCTGCTCTGGGTTCGCCTGAACGACCCGGCGCGCGCGAACGCTCTCTCGCCCGCTCTCGTCCGCGAGCTGACCGCGGTCTACTGGCGCGACCTGCGCGCCGAGGGGATCCGCGCCGTGCTGCTCGCCGGCAACGGCAGGCACTTCTCCGCGGGCGCGGATCTGGAGCACCTGCGCGCGCTCCGAGACGCCGAGATCGAGCAGAACCGGGCCGAATCCGAGAAGCTACGCGTCCTCTTCGAGTCGATCCTCCGCCAGGAAGCGCTGACGATCGCCCTCGTCCAGGGCGCGTGCGTCGCCGGCGGCTGCGGCCTCGCCACCGCGTGCGACTTCGTGATCGCCGCGGAGAACGCGACCTTCCTCTACAGCGAGGTCCGGATCGGCTTCGTCGCGGCGCTCGTCGCGACCTACCTGCCGCTGCGCGTCCGGGGCTCGGACCTGCGCGAGCTGCTCCTCTTCCCCCGGCCGCTCGCGGCGGAGAGAGCGCGCGAGATCGGCATTGCGAACCGGGTCGTGCCCGCCGAGGGCCTCGACCGCGCGGGCGAAGAGCTGGCCTCCGCGGTCCTCGCCAACGCGAGCGGCGAGTCGATCGCGCGCACGAAACGGCTGCTCCTCGACGTGCTCGGCCGGCCGCTCGACGACGCTCTCGCCCGCGCCGCCGAGGCGAACGCCCAGGCGCGTGGCACCGACGACTGCAAGCACGGCATCGCGACGTTCCTCGAAACCAAGAAGCCGCCCCAGTGGCGATAGGCAACGGGCATTCAGCCCGAAGAGACGACCCGCTCACCTCATGCGCCTGATCCTCTTCGACATCGACGGCACGCTCCTCTCCTGCGGCCCGCAGGTGCGGCCGATCTTCGCCTCGGCGCTGTTCGACGTCCTCGGCACCGAGGGCAGGCTCGAGGCGTACGACTTCGCGGGCAAGACCGATCCGACGATCGTGCTCGAGCTGGCGGCCTCGGGCGGCGTGCCGCGCGCCGAGGCGCTCCCCCGCATCGCCGAGGTCCGCGCGCTCTATGCCGAACGGCTCGCCGAGAGGCTCGATCCGGCGCGGATGACGCTGCTCCCCGGCGTCGTCGACCTCCTGGAAGGGCTCGCCGGACGCGCCGACGTGGCGCTCGGCCTCCTGACCGGCAACTGGCGCCCGTGCGCCGCGATCAAGCTCGCGCCCTTCGATCTCAACCGCTTCTTCGAGATCGGCGCCTTCGGCTGCGACGGCATCGATCGCTGCGAGCTGCCGCCGATCGCGCTCGCGCGCGCCGAAGAGCGCTTCGGCCGCCGCTTCACGTCAGAGGACACGCTGATCGTGGGCGACAGCGTGCACGACGTCGCCTGCGCCCACGCCCACGGCATCCCCTGTCTCGCCGTCGCGACCGGCCGCACCACGGCCGAGCACTTGACCGCGGCGGGCGCGGAGCGGGTGATCGCGAACCTGCAAGGCGAGCGGGCGCTGGCTTTCGCCTGACGCCTTCCCCGCTTCGCTCGCAACAGCTCGCGGCCGTGAAGCCTCTCGAGATCCTCGCCGTCGCGGTCGAGCTCGCCCTCCTCGCCGTCGTCGCCTGGCGGGTCGCCCGGGCCGTGCGCCGGTCGCGCGCCGAGCGAGGCGGTCGCCCCGCGGACGCCTATGAGCGGATCCACACGGCGGCGCGGGAGACGCTTCCGGTCCGCGCGGCGGCGGACGCTCTTCGTGCTCCGGCTCAACGAACCGCTGGTCGCCGAAGGGCCCTACGGCCGGAGGCGGCGGGTGGAGCGGGTCGGCTTTTCGGTGGACGACGCCGCGAGCTTCGAGGCCAAGCTGCGCGCGGCGCTGGCCTCGGGCTCGTAGGTCTCTCCAGGTCTATTCACAGCAGTGTCTCGTCCCCGGGCGGCCACTGCGCAGCCAGGGCGGGCCTCTTGCGCTTGCTTTAGTCTATATGGCCGTCTATACTTCTTCCATGACGGTGCGCGCAAAGCTCTTCCAAAACGGCGGCAGTCAGGCGGTTCGGCTGCCCAAGGACTGCCGCTTCCCCGAAGATCAGACCGAGGTTCTCGTCCACCGCCGGGGGCGGCGGATCATCCTGGAACCGGTCGATGAATGGCCCGAAGAATTCCTCGCGGCTCTCGGCGCCTGGCCGGACGCGATCGAGCGGCCTCCGCAGCAGCCGATCGCGAAACTCCCGGATCCGTTCCGATGACCCCCCGTTTCATGCTCGATACGGACACGGTGAGTTTCGCCCTTCGGGGCCAGGGCCACGTCGCCGATCACCTGGCGGCGAACAAGCCCTCGCAGGTGTGCCTGAGCGCGATCACTCTCGCCGAGTTGCGCTTCGGTGCGAACTATCGGAGATCCCGCAAGCTTCACGCCCTGATCGATGCCTTCACGGCCGGCGTCCAGGTCGTTCCCTTCGATGCGGCTGCGGCCGTCGGCTTCGGTACCCTCGGGGCGTCCCTCGCCCACGCCGGGTCGCCCATCGGCGAGTTCGATACCATGATCGCGGCCCACGCACTCGCTCTAAATATCACCCTGATCTCGAACAACACAAAGCACTTCGCCAGGATCCCGGGCCTTCGCCTCGAGAACTGGTACTCCTCCTGAGCACCTGAGTTGCTCCCGATGATTGCGGGAGCACGGCCGATCTCCTGGTCTTCCCCTCAGCTCCGGACCCAGCGCAATAGCCATCTCTGCGTCTCGTTGAGCGCCTGGATCAGCTGCGGGGTCGGGTTCTGGAAGGGGTGGCGGGCTCCGAAGCTGTGGTCGCCTCCGGGGACTAAGAGCAGCTCTTTGGGATCCGCCGCCGCGG
Source organism: Thermoanaerobaculia bacterium (assembly GCA_035607445.1). Classification (GTDB taxonomy): domain Bacteria; phylum Acidobacteriota; class Thermoanaerobaculia; order Multivoradales; family UBA5704; genus DASYKS01. The sequence continues at coordinate 5,455 of DATMZM010000105.1, forward strand.
CGTAGAGACGCTCGCCGTCGCTCGGGGACACCGAGTCGTCCTTGTCGCCGTGGACGATCAGCCAGGGCGCGGCCCTTTCGCCCGCCGCGCGCTCGAGGTCGAGCGCTTCGCGGTTCGCTTCCAGGTCCTCGAGCAGGCCGAGGCCGAGAGCGAGCTCCTGGTGGGTGCGGACGTTGACGACCGGAAACTCCTGAAGCGTCCGCCAGAGGCCCTTCTGCTCTTCGGTGTAACGATCGAAGGTCGCGATCGCCGCCCAGGTGACCAGGGCGCGCACCCGGCCCTTGAGCTCCGGCCGGGCGGCGGCGAGGAGCGCGTTGCCGCCCCCGCGGCTGTGGCCGAAGAGGGCGATCCGCTCGCGGTCGGCACGCCCGGGCGCGATCCCTTCGCCGATCGCTCCGATCACCGAGAGGAGGTCCCGAAGCTCCCGGGAGTGGGTGTTGGCGCGGAAGGCGGCGAGGTCCGAGACCCGGTCCTCGCCCGGCTTCTGGCCGCTGCCCGACAGGTTGAAGCGCACCGCGACGAAGCCCCGCTCGGCGAGCAAGTGGGCGAGGTAGGGAAAGAACGCGCACTCCATGAAGCCCTTGAAGCCGTGGCAGATCACCACCGCCGGCTTCAGGCCGGGCTCGGCGGGGAGATCGACCAGACCGTGGAGCGTGGCGCCTTCGGGGGTCTCGTGAGCGAAGGGAATCGGATCGGCCATGGCGGGAATCCTATCCCCGGGCCCGGGTCGCGAAGAAAGCGCCCTCCCCGGCGGACCGGAGAGGGCGCGATCGATTCCTTGCGCTCGGACGTCGAGCGGGCTTTGGCGGGCTACCGGCCGGTCTCGACCGGCGGCGCCTGATGCAGCGTGGAAACGAAGACCTGGTAGGTGATGCCGCCGATCACGAACCCGGTGTCCGCGTCGTCCTGGGCGATCTCGAGGACGTGGAGCTCGTCCTTGTCCACCGGGATCGGTTGGGGCGCCGCGGAGTCCCCGGTCGGGGTTCCGACCTTGCCGTCGAAGACCGTCATCCTGACCGTGAACGCCTCCTGCGGATCCTGCTTGAAGATCAGGTAGGCACCGTCCTTTTGGACTTCGATCTCGTAGCCCTCGCGGAGCACGATGCCGGCCGACTCGCCGCCGCTGCCCTGCCAGCGGGTCCAGAGATCCTGGCCGAGATCGAGGACGACGGCGCCGCGGGTCAGGAACGGCCGCTGGACGCCGCGATCCAGACGGTCGTGCAGCGTCAGGCGGACGCGCGCCGTCTGGCGCTCGGTGTTGCGGGTGACGAAGTTGAAGCCCGAGTTGCCGCCCGCGAACAGGTGGATGACGTTCATGTTGCGCCAGACGATGTTGTTGTTGAACCGCGTGTTGAAGTTGATGTCCGTGGTTTCCGGATTGGTCATCGGATCCTGCGCCGTGTCGAGCCGGGCGACCATGCAGATGTGGCCGGAGACGAGAGGAATCCACGGCACGATGACCTCCGCCGTGCCTCCCGGCGCCAAGGTCGTGACGATGCCGGTGCCGATCAGCGTCCAGTTGATCGGCCAGGCGAGACCGGTCGAAGCGACGGCATAGTAGACCCGCACCGGGACGTTCTCCGCGGTGATCGCGGGGGTCGGCATGCTGCGGACCTTGACGTGCACCCAGCTCTTGATGCCCTCGGTCGGATCGGTGTGCGTGCCGCCCGGAGCCGAGGTCGGCGTCACCCAGATGTCCTCGCTCTCCCACATGTTGTTGGCCGCGGTCGCCGGATCGGGCTCGAGGCCGGTGTCCCACGGCTTGTCCTTGCTCCAGACGTTGACGTGGGGCGCGAGGGTGGTCGATTTGCAGGCCGACGGCGGCGACGAGCAGGCCTCGTTGCCGGCCGGATGCGCGATCACCTGGTAGGAGTAGAGCGAGTAGCCGTTGACCACGCTGTCGACCAGGCTCGTGCCGGCGACGTCGTTCGCGATCTTCGCGAACTGGGTGCCGCAACCGGTCTCGTTCTTGTAGACGTCGTAGACGATCCCGCCGCCCAGGCTGGCCCAGCCGATCGTGACCGAGCCCACTCCCGGCGTCAGGGTCACCGTCGGCGCTACCGGCGGCGTGCAGGCGGCATGGGTGACGGTGCCGCCGGCGTCGGTCGAGCAGGCGATGGCGTGGCGGTCGAGGGCGGTGAAGATCGCGCCGCCGTGGGGCGTGCCGTTCGCGAGGTTGCCGTCGTCGTCGTCGACCGCGCGCATCACCCGGAAGAGGGTGCCCGTCGCGCAGCCGTTCGAGATCCAGGGGATGCTGCCGGTGTTGCAGACGAACGAGTTGGTCTGGGTCGAGCGCGACAGGTACCAGAGGCGATCGACGACGGACCAGGCCGAGTTGGTGCCCGGCGAGGGGAGATCGCGGTTGGCGAGGTCCCAGACCGCTTCGGAAGGCACGTAGGACTCGCAGTGCCCTTCCCGGGCGCAGGGCCCGGCGTAGCCCGACGGGTTGCAATGAGTGCGCGTGAAGTTGTCGGGCGTCGCCGCGGTGTTCGAGACGTGCTTGGCGAAATCGACGTCGCGGATGCCCGAGCAGGCGAGGCAGCCGTCGCCGTAGCCGCTGCAGTTGCCGGTCAGAAAAAAGCCGTTGCCGATGCAGGAGTTGTGGGTGAGCAGGAAGGCCGTGGTGTCGCCGTAAAACTCGCCCGTGCCCTGATCGTGGCCGGCGCTGCCGTCGTTGCTGTCGAGGCCGTGGCCGTACTCGTGCAGAGAAACCATCGGGATCTCGCCCGAGTTGCCGCAGAAGCCGCTCGACTTGAAGAAGTTCAAGCTGAAGCCGTTCCAATAGGCGTTGCAGGTCATGTTCAGGTTGACGTTGACCGTCAGATCGGCGTTGAGCCAGGCGTTGCCCGGCAGCCAGCCGCGGCCGACCTCCTTGATCCGGTTGACCCAATAGAACTGGGTCCGGGACGAATGGGTGTTGCCGAGGCCGCCCGAGCCGGGCGTCGTGCAGTCGGTGCCGCCCGACAGCCCGAACAGGATGTCGCCGACGCCGTTCGAGCCCTTGCTGATCAGCCCGCAGTTGTCGACGATGCTGACGAAATTGCTGTTGAGCGTCGAATTCACGACGCCGCCCGGCCAGGCGTAGACGCCCGCCGAGTTGGCGGTGAACGGCGCCACCGAGATGTCGGCGTTGGGCAGCGGCCAGTTGGCCTCGCCGACGGTGTTGTCGGCGTAGATCCCGCCGCGGACGTTGGCGTAATGGTTGACGTCGGCCAGCTCGAGGAATTCACCGGTCGTCGCGTCGATGCGCCCGCGCCAGGTCCCGAGCACCCCCTCGCGCCGGAACGTGAGCTCCCAGACCTGCGCCAGGCCCCGGCCCTTGCCGGGCTCGAAGCCGCCGGCGAAACCGGAATTGTCGACGGCGACCGGAATCAAATGCCGCGAGCCCGTGTCGAGGAACGTGTCGGCCGAGCCGAAGCCGCCGACGTAGGCCGAGAGCTTGGCCAGGGCGTCTTCCCGCGAGAGAGCGACCTTCGGGATGACCGAGCCCGGCGCCGGCAGGTTCTCGGTGCCGACCTGGATCAGGTTGCCGTTGTTGACGCGGAAGACCACTCTCGCCCCTTCGACCGGCAGCCCGCCCCAGAGGACGTCGAAGTCGACCAGCCAGAGGTAGTCCGAGACCGGGCCGGAGCGGCCCTTCGCGAGCACGAGGCCGGCGGGATCGACGCCCATCGCCGGTCCGAAGGTGCGCAGGAAATCGCGCCCCAGCGCTTCGAGGCGCGCGAGGTCCACCGTGCCGCCCGACTCGGCCAGGCGGTTGCCGCGGCCCGGAATCCAGGCGAGACCGGAGCCCTCGGCGTAATCGAGCCGGCCGGTGCGCCGATCGAAATACCCCGTCCACTGCCCGCCCACGGTGTCGTTGAAAGCGGCCCAGGCGGCCTGGACGTCCGCCGCGATCGAGCCGCCCGCGCTCTCGGCGGTCACCGAATCATGGGTGGTGCGCAGCCGCTCGCTGCTCCGCTCGAGAGCGGCGAGCGGGCCGCCCCCTTCCTTGACGATCTGCGCTCCGCCGGGCACGGCGATGAAACCGGCGGCGAGCGCGAGTTGAAGACCCCAGCTACCGAAACCGATCGACTTTCGCATTCGATGCTCCTTTTCTCACGCGCCGGACACAGCTGCGCCCTGGAGCGAGGATCCCCTCCCCGCTCGCAGTGCGGAGTTCAGACTGTGTTCGGCGCTTCCTATTCGTGTCAGTGCGTCGAGAGGGCAGAAAGAGACAAACCGGGCAGAGCTCGACATCTCGTCGAGAACTGGTACGCTTCCTGAATAGTCCGTTCCCGATGGCTTCGAACCCTCTCATCCAGAGCCCCACCGCCTCGCCGGAGGTCCTCCGCCTCGGCGACCGCTCGTTCGTCCAGATCGAGGCGCCGAGCTTCGCGGCGCTGCCGCTGGCCGAAAAGCGGGTCGCCTACCACCTGGCCGAGGCCGCCATCCAGCTCGATCCCATCTACTACGACCAGATGGCCGCGTACGGCCTCGCCGCCAAGCGCCTGCTCGGCGCTCTCGTCGAGGATCCGGAGCGGCTGCCGGCGCGCCTGCGCCAGCCGATCGAGGATTTCGCGCGGCTCTTCTTCGCCAACGGCGGCAACCGCAACGACGCGACCGGGCGCAAGTTCCTTCCCGATCTGACCGCCGCCGACCTCGCCCAGGCGGCGAGATCCGCGCGGGCGCTCGGCGCGCCGCTGCCGCCGGGCGAGGAGCTCGAGCGCCGGCTGGCCGACCTCGAAGCGCCGCTCTTCGATCCCGCGTTCGAGTCGACCCTGACCGAGAAGAACCCGACCTCCGCGCTCGATCGGCTCGAAGCCTCGGGCAACAACCTCTACTCGGGCGTGAGCCTCGAGGACCTCGAAGGCTTCGCCGAGAGCTACCCGCTCAACTCCCGCCTGGTCAAGCGCGACGGGGCTCTCGAGGAGGAGGTCTACCGCGCCGGCACGCCCGACGGCCGGGTTCCTCCCGGGCGCTACGCCCAGGAGCTCGCCGCGGCGAGCCGCGAGATCCGCGCGGCGGCCGAGCACGCGCCGGAAGCGCAGGGAGCGGCGCTCCGCGCTCTCGCCCGCTTCTTCGAGACCGGGGAGCGCGACGACTGGACGGTCTACAACACGCTCTGGCTCCAAAGCGACGGCGCGATCGATTTCGCCGCCGGCTTCATCGAGGTCTATCGCGACGCCCGCGGCGCCAAGGGCTCGGCGCAGATGGTGGTCACCGTGCGCGACCGGACGCTCGACCCGCTGATGCGCGGCATCGCGGAAAACGCCCTCTACTTCGAGCGGCGGATGCCCTGGGACGAGCGCTTCAAGAAGCTCGAGGTCGCGCCGCCGGTGGGCAAGGCGGTCGAGACGATCCTCGCGACCGGCGATTTCCACGTCTCGGCGATCGGCGTCAACCTGCCGAACGAAGAGGACCTGCGCTCGACGCGCGGCTCGAAGAGCATGCTCTTCTCCTCGTCGCTGTCGGCGATCGCCGGCGTGCGCGGCAACCGGCTCGCGGAGGAGTTCTCCCCGGACCCCGAGCACGCGGCGCTCTTCGCGCGCTGGGGCGAGACCGCGCACCAGCTCCACGTGGCGCTCCACGAGGTCCTCGGCCACGGCTCCGGCCGCTGCGAGACCGAGGAGGACCCGAGCGTCCATCTCGCCGAGGTCTACTCGACGCTCGAAGAGACGCGCGCCGACCTCGTCGCCTACTGGCACTGCTGGGACGAAAAGCTCGCCGAGCTCGGCGTCGAGGACGTCCCGGAGGTCGCGCACGAGTGCTACCGCCAGCTCGCCCGGGTCGGGCTGATCACGCTCAACCGCTATCCGGAGGGCGAGGCGGTCGAGGAGGACCACGACCGCAATCGCCTCCTGATCGTCAACTACCTGATCGAGCAGGGCGCGTTCGCCCGCTTCGAGCGCGGAGGCCGGTGGCTCATCGACGTCCGCGACTTCGCGGCGGCGCGCGCCGGGGTCGGACGGCTGCTCGCGGAGGTGATGCGGATCAAGGCGACGGGGGACGTCGCGGCCGGGCGCGACCTCGTGGAGCGCTACGCGATCCGCTTCGACGGCAGGATCCGCGACGACGTCATCGCCCGCTACCGGCGGCTCGAGATCCCGACCTACTTCTCGGGCGTCTACGCCGACCTCTCGCTCGTCCGCGACGCGGGCGGTCGCGTCACGGACGTCGCGATCGCCTACCCGCGCGATCCCCTCGCCCAGCACCTCGCCTTCGCGCGCAAGAACGGCACGCTCGGCTTCTAGCGGCGTTTCCCATGTCGGACGCGAGCCCGCCCGCCCGCCCGCTCGACGGCCTCCGCGTGCTCGAGCTCGGCCAACTGATGGCCGGGCCGTTCGCGGGCACGATCCTCGGCACCTTCGGGGCCGAGGTGATCAAGGTCGAGCCGCCCGGCGGCGATCCGATCCGCACCTGGCGCGTGCTCGACCAGGGCACCTCGCTCTGGTGGCGGAGCCTGGGCCGCAACAAGAAGTGCCTGTCGATCGATCTCAAACAGGAGGCCGGGCGCGCGCTCGTCCGCGGGCTCGCGGCGCGCTCGGACGTGCTGATCGAGAACTTCCGCCCCGGCACCCTCGAAGCCTGGGGGCTCGATCCG
>DATMZM010000104.1:0-5554 GCA_035607445.1 Thermoanaerobaculia bacterium
CGACCGCAGCTTCCGCACGAGGTGACGCGATGACCCTCTTCGACGACCTGCGCTACGCCGTCCGCTCGCTCGCCAAGAGCCCCGGTTTCGCCGCCGTGGCGATCGCCACGCTCGCGCTCGGGATCGGCGCGAACAGCGCGATTTTCAGCGTCCTCAACGGCGTTCTGTTTTCCCGCCTGCCGTACGCGGATCCCGACCGGCTGGTCCGCGTCTACACCGCGGATCCCGAGCAGCCGGGCGGAGCGTCGCCGGCCTTCTCGCCGCAGGATTACGACGACCTGGCGGCCGAAATGAAGCGGCTGGGGACGAAATCGCCGATCGCGCGGATCGCCTCGTTCTACTTCACTCCCGGCCTCTCGGGGATGAACCTGACGGGCGGCGGCGAGCCCGAGCGCGTCGATTCGGCGAACGTTTCGGGCGAGTATTTCGGAACGCTCGGCGTGCCGGCCGCTCTCGGCCGCACGCTCCTGCCGTCGGACGACGTGCCCGGACGCGACCGGGTGATCGTCCTCTCGGATGCCCTCTGGCGCCACCGCTTCGGCGCCGATCCTCGCGTCGTCGGCCAACGGGTGACGCTCGAGGGCAAGCCGTTCACCGTCGTCGGCGTCATGCCCGCCTCGTTCGAGTTGCCAGCCCGCGAGGTGGACGTCTGGGGACCGATCTCGCTGATCGGCGAGGACGACATCCCCCATCTGCGCGGCCTGCGCTGGATGGAGGTGGTGGCGCGCCTGGCGCCGGGCGCGACTCCCCAGGCGGCGACCGCGGCGACGAGCGCCGTCCTCGAGCGGCTCGCCCGCGCCTACCCCGAGACCAACGAGAAGCGCGACCGGGCGGTCGTCCGTTCGCTGCGCGAGGCGCTGGTCGGCGACCTGCGCCCGGCCCTCCTCGTGCTCCTGGGCGCGGTCTCGCTCGTGCTCCTGATCGCCTGCGCCAATCTCGCGAACCTCCTTCTCGCGCGCACCACGACGCGCCGCCACGAGCTGGCGGTGCGGGTGGCGCTCGGGGCGGGCGGCGGGCGCCTGGCGCGCCAGATCCTGACCGAGAACGTGGTGCTCTCCCTCTTCGGCGGCGGCCTCGGGCTCGCCGCCTCGGTGATCGGCGTGCGGGCTCTCGTGGCCCTCGGCGGCGCCGACATGCCGCGGCTCGAGGTCGTCCGGCCGGACGCGCGGGTCCTTCTGTTCACTCTCGCGATCGCTCTCGCGACCGGGCTGATCTCGGGCCTGCTGCCCGCCCTCCGCGCCTCCCGCGCGGAGGCTCGCGAGGCCCTCGTCGAAGGCGGGCGCGGCGGCGAAGGGCGGCGCGGGCAGGGGGCGCGCGGCGCTCTGGTCGCGGCAGAGACCGCCCTCGCGGCCGTGCTCCTGATCGGCGCCGGGCTGATGATCCGGAGCTTCGAGCGCCTGCTCGCCGTCGATCCCGGCTTCTCGCCCGGCCGGGTGCTCGCGCTCTCGATCAGCCTTGAGGACGGCAAGTTCCCCGACGCGAAACAGCAGGCCGCCTATCAGAACGAGATCGTGCGCCGGATCGCCGAGCTGCCGGGCGTCGTCGCGGCCGGGGGCAGCAAGACGCTGCCGCTCCACGGCGGCGGCGAGCCCTACGACTTCCTGGTCGAAGGCCGGGCTTCGACCGAGCGCATCCTGCCCGCGGCGGGTGCCTTCATCGTCACTCCCGGCTATTTCCGTGCGCTCGGCATCCCGCTCGTCGCCGGCCGGGACTTCACCGCCCGGGACGGCGTCGAGGCTCCCCCGGCGGTGATCGTCAACCGCGCTCTCGCCCGCCAGCTCTGGCCGGACGGGGACGCGGTCGGCCGACGGATCCGTTTCGGCGAGCACGGAATCGAGATCGTCGGCGTCGCCGGGGACGTCCGCCACACCGCCCTCGCGACGCCGCCCGAGCCGGCGCTCTACCTGCCGAATTCGATCGCGCCGCGCTCGACGATGAAGATCTTCGTGCGCACGAAAGCCGATCCGCTGGCGCTCGCCGGCGCGGTGCGGCGGGCGATCCGCGAGGTCGATCCCAACCAGCCGGTCTCGGATCTGGCGCCGATGCGCCAGCTCGTTTCGGAAGCCGTGGCCCGGCCGCGCTTCACGACGCTCCTCCTCACCCTCTTCGGCGCCTTGGCGCTCGCCCTCGCCGCGCTCGGCACCTACGGCGTCGTCTCCTACGCGGTCGCCCAACGGACGCACGAGATCGGCATCCGCATGGCGCTCGGCGCCCGCCGCGGCCAGGTGCTCGGGATGGTCGTCGGCCGGTCCTCGGCCCTCACCTTCGCGGGGCTCGCGGCCGGCATCGCCGCGGCCTTCGCCTTGACGCGCCTGCTCTCGGGCCTGCTCTACGGCGTCTCGACGACCGATCCGCTCGCCTTCCTCGCCGCGCCGTCGGCGCTCGCCGCCGTGGCGCTCCTCGCGAGCTACCTGCCGGCGCGGCGGGCCGCGGGGCTCGATCCCCTGATCGCGCTCCGGCGGGATTGACCGGGCGCCCCACCCGGGGTGGCATCGCCCGATCCACGCGGTCCTCGCGCCGGCGGCTGGCCTGCCGGCGCGCTCTCCACTACACTCAAGCCGGTCGTTCCGGAGCCGATGGGCTCTCCACGCATCCACCCGAGGTGTCGCCATGACCGAACCGACCCCGAAGCCCAGCCTGCCCTCGATCGGCCAGCCGTTGCGCCGGGCCGTCTCCGTCTCGACCGAAGACCTGGTCCGCGCCGAGGCCCCGCCCGGCGGCGGCAAGCTGCCTCTCGTCCTGCGCCCGAGCGTGCCCGGCGTCGATCTCGCCGCCTGGGCCGAAGGGCACCGGGAACAGCTGACCCGCGACCTCCTGGAGCACGGGGGCATCCTCTTCCGCGGCTTCCCGCTCGCGACCGTCGAGGACTTCGAGCGCGTGGTGCGGGCGATCTCGGGCGATCTCCTCGAGTACAAGGAGCGCTCCTCGCCGCGCCACGCCGTGGCCGGCAAGGTCTACACCTCGACCGACTATCCGCCGGACCAGCCGATCTTCCTGCACAACGAGAATTCCTACCAGAACGCCTGGCCGATGCAGATCTTCTTCTTCTGTCACACCGCCGCGCGGCGGGGCGGCGAGACGCCGATCGCGGACACGCGACGGATCTACGAGCGCATCGATCCCGAGGTCCGGCGCCGGTTTCTCGAGAAAAAGTGGATGTACGTGCGCAACTTCGGCGACGGCTTCGGCCTGCCCTGGACGACCGTTTTCCAGACCGACGATCGGGCGGCGGTCGAGGCGCACTGCGAAAAGAGCGGCATCCGCACCGAATGGAAGGACGGCAACCGCCTGCGCACCCGCGCGGTGCGGCCGGCGATCTCCGAGCACCCCTACTCGGGCGAGAAGGTCTGGTTCAACCACGCGACCTTCTTCAACGTCGGCACGCTCACCGAGAACTTGCGCGAGGCGCTGCTCGAGGAGTTCCCCGTCGAGGACCTGCCGACCCACACCTACTACGGCGACGGCACGCCGATCGAGCCCGAGGTGCTCGACCACCTGCGCGCCTGCTACGCCGCGGAGACGGTGAGCTTCCCCTGGGAGCAGGGCGACCTCCTCATGCTCGACAACATGCTCGCCGCCCACGGCCGCGGCTCGTACGAAGGCGAGCGCAAGGTGATGGTCGCGATGTCCGATCCCAAGACCTGGGCCGACCTCGCCGAGCCGGCCGGGATCTGACCCCCGCCCCCGCTCAGAACTTGCGGCCGATGGCGAGGAACGGCTCCTGGTAGCGGCGGGCCGAACGGCCCCAGACCCATTGGTTGTAGCCGACCTCGCCGAACCACCGCTCGTCCTTGCCGAACGGCTTGAAAGCCGAGACGCCGAGCCTCAGGATGCTCGCGTTGTTGAAGTTGTTGGTCGCCGAGGAGCCGAAGCGGTCGTCGGGCTGGCGCGGGGTGTCGTTGGCGAGCGGCTGCACGTAGACGGCGGAGGCCTTGCCCACCAGGCCGCCCCACGGCAGCGGGTAGCCGAGGTCGAACCAGACCGGGATCTCGTCGGCCGGCGCCCCTTCGCGCCAGGTGTAGCCGACCCTCCCGTTCCACCAGCCCCGCCCGTCCTCGATCGATCGGCTGATCATGTAGGAGAGCGTGTAGTCGTGCTTGAGCAGGCCGCGCCACTCCGGGCTGACGCCGCGGAAGTTGCCGTTCTGGTCGAACAGGTGGCGGTTGTACGGGCCCTGGAGGTCGTAGAACTCGGGCGAGCGGTAGGTGAAGCCGAGCGCCATCGGCAGGCTGCCCTTGTGGATCGCGTACTTGAGCCCGTACCAGGCGTCCGACAGGCCGGCGTTCTTCTCGTCATCACCTCTGGGGCCTTCGCGGCCGTCGAGGTACGTCACCGTGAACGTCACCGAGAGGTTCTTGAACAGCCCGACGTCGCCCGACAGGTAGGCGTAACGGAAGTCGTGGTAGGAAATCCTGCCGTCCACCCGCCCCTTGTTGGTGAACGAGTGGCCCCGGCGGTCCCACGAGCTGCCGGCGGTCTTGCGGCTGATCCCGAGCTCGACGTCGCCGTGGCCGGGGTCCGGCACCCAGGCGCCGCCCGCGCGGGCGGCCTGGGCGCCGGTCAAGAAGGTTGCGAGACACGCTGCGACTTGGAGACTGCCTTGTTTGCTGCGCATGGGTCCTCCTCCTCCCTAGGGGCGAGCGCCGCGCTCGACGATGCCCTTGGCCTCGTCGACGACGAGCTCACGATTTACAGGCAAATTCACGAATCTCTGCTTGACGCCGCTCGGCCAGACGAGCTCCAGGGCCTGCACCTTGGCCTCCCGGCCGAGGCCGAAGGTGAGCGCGAGGTCGCTCTGCGAGCAGTAGGACGAGCCGCTGTGCACCGTCTGCCACTGCGTGCCCGACGCGGTGGTGACGCGGACGACCGTGCCGAGGCCGTCGCGATTCGAGCGCGCGCCCGTGGTGCGCACCCGCAGCCAATGGTTCCGGTTGCCGCCGTCGTTCCTGAACAGGTAGGCCGGGCCGGCATTGGTCGAAATCGCGATGTCCAGGTCGCCGTCGCGATCGAAGTCGCCGTAGGCCGCGCCGCGGGCGACGATCGGGCGGTTGAACGCGGGGCCCATCGAAGCGCCGACCGGCTCGAAGCGCCCGCGCCCGAGGTTGCGGAAGAGGAGCGGCGCCTGCCGGTAGCTGACCTTCGGCTGGACGCGCCCGATCTCCTCTTCGATGTGGCCGTTGGCGGCGAAGATGTCGGGCAGGCCGTCCAGGTCGACGTCGAAGAAGAAGACGCCGAAGGTCAGGGTGAGCAGGCTCGCCCGCCCGACCGCGGAGGCCGGCGCCTGGTCGATGAACAGGCCTCCCCCCTCGTTGTGGAAGAGCGACAGCATCTCGTTCGAGAAGTTGCCGACGAGCAGGTGCGGCCGGCCGGAGCGGTCGTAGTCCGCCGCGTCGGCGCCCATCGCGCCGCGCGCGGTGCCGTCCTCGGCGAACGCCACGCCGGCTTCGAGCCCCTGATCGACGAAGGTGCCATTGCCGCGGTTGCGGTAGAGCTTGTTCGGCTGGGTGTCGTTGGCGACGAAGAGATCGGGCCAGCCGTCGCCGTCGTAGTCGAG
>DATMZM010000101.1:0-2017 GCA_035607445.1 Thermoanaerobaculia bacterium
CCCGGATCAACCTCGCCCGCGACGACGATCAGCTCTTCCCCGCCGTCGCGCTCGCGCCGAACGGGCGAGGCGTCGCGGCCTGGGCCGGACGGGACGGCGACGGCACGGGAGTCCTCGCCCGCCGCTTCGAGCCCCCGGCGCTCTGACGGGGCCTCCAGGGATTCACGGTTCAGGCGTAGGGGCGGAGCTTGCCTCCGCCCGCGTCCGGACCCGTCCCCGGCGACGCGCCGCGCGGCCCGTCCGTAGACTTCGCACAATCTCTCCCGTCCGCTCGGAGGAACCCGCCATGCGCACTCCGTCCCCGTGCCTCGCCCTCGTCGTCCTGCTCGCCGCGGTGCGCGCCCTGGTCCCCGAGGCCGCCGGAGCGCAGGTCCCGCTGGGCGGCGAGCGTCACGTCAACCTGCACACGGCCGGCTTCCAGCTTACGGCCGACGTCGCGGTCGCGGGCAACGGGGATTTCGTCGTCGTCTGGCTCGACGTCGCGCAGTGGGATCCGAAACCGCGCATCCGGGCGCGCCGCTTCGCGGCGGACGGCCGGGCGAAGGGGAAAGACATCGAGGTCGACCACCTCCGCCGCCGGTCGTCGAGCGCGCCGAGCGTGGCCTCCGACGCCTCCGGCCGGTTCACGGTGGTCTGGTCGGAGGCCCGGGGAGGGCGCGGAGCCGTGCTCTTCGCGCGGCGGTACGACGCCCACGGCCGGCCGCTCGGCGAGCGATTCCCGGTTCAGGAGTCACGCCACGCCCAGTTCGATCCCGACGTCGCGATGACCGCCGACGGGCGCGCCGTCTTCGTCTGGTTAGAGGATCATTTCGATCCGCAGGGGCACGAGATCGTCGACGTCCACTTCCGGCGGATGGCCGCGAACGGCGCCCTCACCGGCCCGGCCGTCCTCTCGCACGTCGGAGATCACCCGCGGGTCGCCCTGCGCGCGGACGGCACCTTCGCGATCGCCTCGCAAGTCGCCTCCGAGGAAACCCTCTACGACGTCGACCTGAGCCTCTACTCCGCCGCCGGGGCGCCGTCGCGCGAGATCGTCCAGGTCAACGCGGGCCCGACCGTGAACGGCGTCCAGGTCGAGCCCGACCTCGCGATCGCTCCCGACGGCCGGATCTTCGTCGCCTGGACCGACCGGTCGGCCGACGAGGGGGAGCCCGACGCCACGCCCGACGACGCCCCGGGTATCGCCGGGCAGCTCCTCGAGGCGGACGGCACCCCGATCGGCGACAACGTCCGGATCAACCAGTTCAAGCTGGGAATTCAGGAAACTCCATCGATCGCGGCCATACCGAGCGGCGGCTTCCTCGTCGCCTGGTCGAGCGGAGCTTCCCAGGACGGCGACGGCTTCGGAATCTTTGAAAGGCCCCTCGCCGCCGACGGCCAACCTCTCGGCACCGAGACCCGCGTCAACCTCGCCGCGACGGGAGACCAGCAGGCCCCCGCCGTCGCCCTAGCGCCGAACGGAAGGGGTGCCCTCGCCTGGATCGGTCGAGACGAAGACGAAACGGGAATCCTCGCCCGCCGCCTCGCGCCCCCGACCCTCTGAGGCCACGCCGGAGAAAAGAGGCAGCTCCCGCATCTCCTCCTGGGACCGCCGGCGCCCTCGCCGGCCCTCTCCAGATCTCGCCGCCGCAGATGCTTCTCCTGGGACCGCCGACGTCCACGTCGGCGCCTTTCGCCGGAACTACATCCAACGCCGAGCGTAGTGCTCCCCGCCCTCACCACCCCAAAGCCCGCTTCACCGCCTGAAGCCCGAACGCATGCCCGAGCGCCAGCGCGGGAATCCCGACCACCAGCACCGCGAATCGCACTCCCGCCCCCCGCTCCGCCGCCCAACCCCAGAGCGCCAAGAATGCGACCGCAAGGGTCGGATACCCGACGACAGCGATCCAGGGCACGCCGAGCGTCGCGCGCGTCCCTTCCTGCCAGCGCGCCATCCCGATTAGCCGGAGGAACGGCTCGTAGAAGCAGGCGAGAGCGATCATGAAGAGAGCGACGGCGCCGAGTACGCGGACCGACG
>DATMZM010000092.1:0-3483 GCA_035607445.1 Thermoanaerobaculia bacterium
CGTGGCCGTGGTCGTCGATCCCGCCGACTATGAAGAGGTGCTCGCCGCGCTCGCAGCGGGCGGCGGTTCGCTCCCCGAGGAACTGCGGCGCCGGCTGGCGGCCAAGGCGTTCCGCCAGACCGCGGACCACGACCGGGCGATCGCCGACTGGTTCGATCGGGATCTCGCGGGCGCCCGAGCCGCGGGCACGGCCGGAGAAGAGAGTGACGAGCGCTTTCCGGAGCAGCTGACGATCGCTCTCGATCGGGTGATGGTCCCGCGCTACGGCGAGAACCCGCACCAGGCCTCGGCCGTCTATGCGACACGCGGCGCGGGCGGGGTCTTCGGCGGCTTCGAGCAGATCCAGGGCAAAGAGCTGTCCTGGAACAACCTGCTCGATGCGGACGCCGCGCGCCGGATCGTCGGCCCGTTCGCGGAGCCCGCTGTGGCGATCATCAAGCACAACAACCCGTGCGGCGTCGGCCGGGGGGCCGACCTGGTCGAGGCCTACCGCCGCGCTCTCGCGACCGACCCGGTCTCCGCCTTCGGCTCGATCCTCGCCGTCAACCGCCCGGTCACGGAGGCGCTCGCCGAGGCTCTCGCCGATCTGTTCGTCGAGGTCCTCGTCGCACCCGCCTACGAGCCGGCGGCGCTCGAGCGCTTCGCGGCGAAGAAGAACCTGCGGCTCCTCGCCTGCCCGCTCTACGTTTCGGACCCGCGGGCGATCGAGCTGCGCGCCCTCGCCGGCGGTTTCCTCGCCCAGGATCCGGACGACCGCTGGGACGATCCCGCCGCCTGGACGCTCGCGACCCGGCGCGCGCCGACCGACGCCGAGCGGCGCGCGCTCGAGCTGGCCTGGAGGGTCGGCCGCTACGTCAAGTCGAACGCGATCGTGGTCGCGAACGCGGATCAGACCGTGGGCATCGGCGCCGGCCAGATGAGCCGCGTCGATTCCTGCCGGCTCGCGACCGAAAAGGCCCGGCAGTTCGGCCTCGACCTCGCCGGCACCGGCGCCGCGTCCGACGCCTTCTTCCCGTTCCGCGACGGGCTCGACGCGCTCGCCCGGGCCGGCGTCACCGCCATCGTCCAGCCCGGCGGCAGCAAGCGCGACGACGAGGTCATCGCCGCCGCCGACGAGCAGGGTCTCGCGATGCTGCTGACGGGGATCCGCCACTTCCGGCATTGACCGAAGAGCGGGTCCCCCGGTGCGGATTTCGAAGACGGAGTGGAGGTTGCGCCGCTACTCGTGCCCCGCCTCGCCGTGCTCCCCGGCCTCGCGGTCGTGCCCGCCGGTACCCTCCCCGGGCACCGGGGCGCCGGCGCGGATCTCCGTATGCCGGACCTGGCCGCCCAGCTCCGCGACCCGCACCATCGCGGCGGTCGTCGCGAGCGCGAGGACGAGCGCCAGGATCTGGAGGCTCCGCTTCGGCCGGAATAGGGTGAAGAGGGCGACGATCCCGAGTGGGTACGCGGCGTACTGGGACTGTTCCGCCGCCTCTTCGTGCTCCGAGATGACCTCCTCGGTCACGCTCGGCATCCCCTGGGCCCAGTCCTCCGCCCGATGGCCGCTGAAGGTCGAGGCGTAGGTCCCGACGCCTGCGAGCACGCAGGCGACCAGGCCCGCCCGCAGGAGCGCCGGATTGCCCTTCGCGAGACCGGACGCGAGGAGCAGCAGGCCCGCGATCGCGGCGAACAGCGGCAGGTGGTTGACCATGAGGTGCAGGTGGGCCCAGTTCGGATTCATGCGGCCGGCTCCCTTCGGGTCGTTTGGATGCGCGGGATCGTAACATCCGGGTCGGGAGGGGGCGAACCGGCCCTCCGGCGTTGACTCCCGGCGCGGAAAGCGGCTAGAAGTCCCTAGGAGTCCCTGGAAGATCGATCGTCCGGCCCGCGATCCGGGCTCGATGGCGGAGGGAGTGCGTGGCGATTCTTGCGAGCAAGCTGACGAAGAACGAGGCGTTCGAGCGCAATGCCGGCCACTGGCGCGCGGAGGCCGAGAGGATCCGGGAGGAGGAAGAGCGGATCCGGCTCGGGGGCGGGATCAAAGCGCAGCAGAAGCAGCGCGACCAGGGCAAGATGACCGCGCGCGAGCGAGTGGCGGCGCTCTGCGATCCGGGTGCGCCGTTCCTCGAGCTGGGCCTTTGGACCGCCTATGGGTTCTACGAAGAATACGGCGGCGCCCCGGCGGCCGGAGTCGTCGTGGGCATCGGGGCGATCCATGGCCGCGACGTCGTGGTGGTTTCGAACGACGCGACGGTGAAAGCCGGAGCCTGGTTCCCGCTCACCTGCAAGAAAGTCCTGCGGGCGCAGGAGATCGCGCTCGAAAACCGCCTGCCGATCGTCTACCTGGTCGACTCCGCCGGCGTCTTCCTGCCGATGCAGGACGAGATCTTCCCCGACCGCGAGCACTTCGGCCGCGCCTTCTACAACAACGCGCGGCTGTCGGCCGAGGGGGTCTTCCAGATGGCCGCGATCATGGGCTCGTGCGTCGCGGGCGGCGCCTACCTGCCGATCATGAGCGACGAGTCGCACATCGTCGAAGGGACGGGGTCGATCTTCCTCGCCGGCTCGCACCTCGTGCAGGCCGCCATCGGCGAGAAGATCGACAACGAGGAGCTGGGCGGTGCGCTCGTCCAGTGCGACGTCTCGGGCGTCGTCGATCACCGCCACAAGGACGACGCCTCCTGTCTCGAGAAGATCCGCAGCCAGTTCGCCCAGCTCGCCGCGGGCGCGGTGGCGCCGTTCGCCCGGCGGCCGGCGTGCGAGCCGCTCCATCCGGCCGGGGAGCTTTACGGCGTGCTGCCGATCGAGCGCAACAAGCCGTACGAGACGCGCGAGCTGCTCGCCCGGCTCCTCGACGGCAGCGAATTCGACGAGTACAAGGAGACCCACGGTCAGACGCTCCTCTGCGGCACCGGCTGGATCGGCGGCTGGGCGGTGGGCATCGTCGCCAACCAGCGCTCGATCGTGGCGCGCAAGACCGGCACGGGGGCCTCCGACAAGGAGCTTCAGATCGGCGGCGTCATCTATTCGGATTCGGCCGACAAGGGCGCCCGCTTCGTCGAGGTCTGCAACCAGAAGAGCATCCCGCTCCTCTTCATCCAGGACGTCACCGGCTTCATGGTCGGCAGCCGCGCCGAGCGCGGCGGCATCATCAAGGACGGCGCCAAGATGGTCAACGCCGTCGCCAACTCGGTGGTGCCGAAGATCACCCTCTTCACCGGCAACTCCTACGGCGCCGGCAACTACGCGATGTGCGGCAAGGCCTACGGCGCGCGCTTCCTCTACGCCTGGCCCTCGGCCTCGATCTCCGTCATGGGTGGCGACCAGGCGAGCAAGACGCTCCTCTCGATCCAGCTCAAGAACCGGGGCGCGGACGTCTCGGAGGAGGAGAAGAAGCAGCGTCTCGACGAGATCAAGGCGCGCTACACCGCCGCCATGAATCCGCGCTACGCCGCCGCCCGGCTCTGGGTGGACGCGATCATCGACCCCGCCGAGACGCGC
>DATMZM010000430.1:0-6981 GCA_035607445.1 Thermoanaerobaculia bacterium
TCGAGCCGATAACCGCGCTCCCGGCCGAAGCCCCCGGTGTCGAGCAGGCGCAGGCGCACCTCTCCCGATCGTGCGGCCACCGCCTCGAATTCGTCGCTGCCGAGGACCGAGGTGGGGCTGTCGATCCAGAGCGGATCCCCGTCGCCGGGCAGGAGCACCTCGAGCGCCACGTCGCTCGAGCGCTGAGCGGCGGCGATCCGGAAGGCGTCGCCGCGCCGGACGGCGAAGCGGTAGAGGTGCGAGGTCTCCGGGCCCCAGCGGCGGACGATCGGCGCGCCCCGGCGCGGCGCGATCCCGAGGGAGTCGCCGTGCCGGAGCGAGCCTCCGGCCGCACCGAGGGCGATCCCGGCGGCCACGGCGAATGCGTTCGCGAATCGGGCTCCGGCCATTGCGAGGCGACCTGCAGAGGTTCGAGGTCCGCGGAAATTCTATCTCTTCCGCGGCCTCGACTCCGCGAGCCGCCCTCGGTTGCGCCCGGCCGAGGGAGCGGGCCTGGCCTTAAATGCCGGCGAGCCCCGGGGTGTAGGTCAAGAACGCGGAGCTCGCCCCGGTGCCTTCCGCGCCGGGGCGCGAGAGGCGGATCTTCATTCCTTCGAGGCGCAGGAGCCGGGCGGGGAGATGGACGGAATACATCCCCTCGAAGGGAGCCGGCGCCTCGTCCCGCCAGAGCGCATGGCCCGAGGAGTCCAGCACCTCGGCGCGGACGAGCTGGCCCTTCGCGAGACCGGGAACCTGGAGCAGCAGGGTCGCGCCTCGCTCCCCCTGGCCTCCGACCTGGATCCCCTCCGCCAGGCCCCGGCGCTCCTCGCCGTCGGGCGTGAGCTCGATGAACGCCTCCCCCGCCACCGGGCTCTGCTGGACCCGCCAGAGGTGAGCGCTCTCCGCTCCGGCGACGAGGGCCAGGAGCGAGGCGGCGAGGGCACCCCAGCGCCAGGCCGGCGAGACGGCCGGCGCGCGGGGCTCCGCCTTCTCGGCCGCGCGGAGCCGCGCCTGCAGGTCCTTCCAGGCCCGGCGCTCTTCGAAGGTCGCGCCGGCGTGCGGCGAAGGGACGTCCCGGGCGGGCGCCTGTCCCCCGGTCGCCGCGAGCACGAGGGCGCGGCAGGCGCGGCAGAGCACGAGATGGTCGCGCAAGGCCTCCATCTCTTCCGCGGCGAGCGCGTCCGTGGCGTAGCGCTGCCAGACCTCGGCGTCGGGGTGCGCGGTCAGGGCCTCGGCCCCGAGGTCGATCAGGCGGCGGGCTTCCTCGGCGAGCTTCGGTTCGATGTTCATTGCGTACCTCCCCGCTTCCCGACCGGCATGGCCAGCTCGGTCAGGAGGAAGCGCAAGCGGCGCCGGGCCTGGAACAGGTGGGCCCTCACCGTCTCCTCGGAGACGCGCATGAGGGCCCCGATGTCGCGGTAGCTGTGGCCTTCGAGGTAGAGCAGGACGGAGCGCCGCATCTGCGGCGACAGGCCCTCGAGCGCCCCGCGCAGGCGCACCGACCGCTCGCCGTCGAGCGCCTGGCCGAGGGGGTCGGCGACGGGGTCCGGCAGGTCGAAGGCGCTCGCCTCGGTGTCGTCGATCGACAGCTCCCGCCCTTCGCGCTTCCGCGCCGAGCCATGGCGCAGCCGGTTCTTGTAGATGTTCTTCGCGATCTCGTACAACCATCCCTCCTTCGCCTCGGGATCCTCGAGCTGCTGGATCCCTTTCCAGGCGCGCACGAAGGTCTCCTGGGCGAGATCTTCGGCTTCCGCCGGGGAGAAGCCCCGGATACGAAAGAAGACACGGAGGGTCCGCAAATGAGTGAGGTAGAGGTCCTCGAAGAGGGTGGTGAAGTCGGGAAGGCTCAAGTGGGGATGCTCTACGGGCTCCCGCCCGGTGACGGCTTCTTAGGATCCGCAGCCCGCAGGGCCTCGATCGAGATCGTGATCCGCACCTCGTCGCCGAGGATCGCCCCCGCGCCCTCGATCACCCGGTTCCAGGTGACCCCGTAGTCCTTCCGGTCGATCGAAAACGCCGCCGTGAAGCCGATGCGCTCGCCCTGGGGCGTCGGCACGATGCCGAGAAGCTCGACGGGCAGGACGATCCGCCGCGCGACGCCGCGGATGGTCAAATCGCCGGCGACCTCCAGATGCCGGGCGTCGAGAGCGCGCACGGAGGTGCTCGCGAAGGTCAGCTCGGGGAAGCGCGCGGCGTCGAAGAAGTCCGCCGAGCGCAGGTGCGCGTCGCGGTCGTCGTTGTCGGTCTCGATCGAGTCCGCGCGGACGCGGAGCTCGACGCTCGAGCCCGCCGGCTGCTCCCGGTCGTAGACGATCTTTGCGCTCCAGTCGCGAAAACGGCCCGGAACGGGGGTGACGAAGTGGCGGACCGAAAAGGCGACGGCGCTGTGGTCGACGTCGGCCTTGTAGGTCGCGGGCGCGGCTGCCGCGGGCGCCGCGCCCGTCGCGGCGAGAGCGAGCGCCCCGGCGGCGAGGGACGCCGCGGCCGCGCGGGCGAGGCGGGAGGGGGTCATGGCCTGGGCCCTCCGGTCAGACGTAGAGCGCGAACGGCTTCTCCGGATCGAGCCCGAGCTCCCCGATCGCCCGCCGCGGCAAGTCGCCGTCGACCTCGCCGCGGAGCGCCAGCTGATGGAGCGCCGCGACCACGACGGACTCGGCGTCGATCTCGAAGAAGCGGCGCAGCGCCTCGCGCGTGTCGCTGCGGCCGAAGCCGTCGGTGCCGAGCGCGAAGAAGCGCCCGGGCAGCCAGCGCGCGATCTGGTCGGGCACGATCCGCATGTAGTCCGAAACCGCGACGATCGGCCCCGGCTCGCCTTCGAGCGCCGCGACGACGTAGGGCTTCCGCGCCGGCTCTCCGGGATGGAGCATGTTCCACCGCTCCGCCTCGAGCGCGTCGCGCCGCAGCTCCTTGTAGCTCGTGGCGCTCCAGACGTCCGCCGCGACGCCGAAGCGTTCGGCGAGGATCGCCTGGGCGCGCAGCGCCTCGCGCAGGATCGTCCCGGAGCCGAACAGCTGCACGCGCGGCTTGCCCTCCGCGTCCGCCGCGGCCTGGACCTTGTAGAGACCCTTCAGGATCCCCTCGTCCGAGCCCTCGGGCTTTTTCGGCATCGGATAGTTCTCGTTGCACAGGGTGATGTAATAGAAGACGTCCTCGCGGTTCCGATACATCCGCTGCAGCCCCTCGCGCACGATCACCGCGACCTCGTAAGCGTAGGCGGGGTCGTAGGCGAGGAGGTTCGGCACCGTGCTCGCGTGGACGTGGCTGTGGCCGTCCTCGTGCTGGAGGCCCTCGCCGTTGAGCGTCGTCCGGCCCGAGGTGGCGCCGAGCAGGAAGCCCCGGCAGCGCTGGTCGGCGGCGGCCCAGATCGAGTCGCCGATGCGCTGGAAGCCGAACATCGAATAGAAGATGAAGAAGGGGATCATGTCGATGCCGTGGGTGGCGTAGGAAGTCCCGGCGGCGGTGAACGACGCCATCGAGCCTGCTTCCGTGATCCCCTCTTCCAGGATCTGCCCGTCGGTCGCTTCGCGGTAGTAGAGGAGCATCGCCTTGTCGACCGGCTCGTAGAGCTGGCCAACGTGCGAGTAGATCCCGAACTGCCGGAACATCGACTCCATGCCGAAGGTGCGCGCCTCGTCGGGAACGATGGGCACGATGTGCGGACCCAGCTCCGGGTGCTTCATGATCTGGGTCAGCATGCGCACGAACGCCATGGTCGTCGAGACCTCGCGATCGACGCCGTCGAAGAACTCCTGCCAGAAGTCCTCGCCCAAGGAAGCGATCGGCTCGCGCCGCACCCTCCGCGCCGGCACCGCGCCGCCGAGCACGCGCCGCCGCTCGCGCAGGTACTCGATCTCCGGGCTGCCGTCGGCCGGACGGTAGAACGGCGCCTCGGCCAGCCGGTCGTCCGGGATCGGGATGCCGAAGCGGTCGCGGAAGTGACGCAGCTCGTCCTCGTTGAGCTTCTTCTGCTGGTGGGTGACGTTGCGCCCCTCGCCCGATTCGCCCAGGCCGTAGCCCTTGATCGTCTGCGCCAGGATGACCGTCGGCGCACCCCGGTGCTCGACGGCCGCCTTGAACGCGGCGTAGACCTTCGCCGGGTCGTGGCCGCCGCGGCGCAGGCGCTGCAGCTGCTGGTCCGAATAACCCTTGACCAGGGCGAGCAGCTCCGGGTGCTTGCCGAAGAAGTTCTGGCGGATGTAGGCGCCGGACTCGACCGTATACTTCTGATATTCGCCGTCGACCACCTCGTTCATGCGCTGGATCAGGAGGCCCGTGTTGTCGCGCTCGATGAGCGGATCCCAGTCGTCGCCCCAGATCACCTTGATGACGTTCCAGCCGGCACCGCGGAACGCGGTCTCGAGCTCCTGGATGATCTTGCCGTTGCCGCGCACCGGGCCGTCGAGCCGCTGAAGGTTGCAGTTGACGATGAAGGTCAGGTTGTCGAGCCGCTCGCGCGCGGCGAGGGTGATCGCGCCCAGGCTCTCGGGCTCGTCGGTCTCGCCGTCGCCCAAAAACGCCCAGACGTGCCGGCGGCTGTTGTCCTGGATGCCGCGGTCCTCCAAATAGCGGTTGAATTTCGCCTGGTAGATCGCGGAGAGCGGCGCGAGCCCCATCGAAACGGTCGGGAACTCCCAGAAGTCGGGCATCAGCCAGGGGTGCGGATAGGACGACAGGCCGCCCTTGACCGAGACCTCGCGCCGGAAGGCCTCCATCTGCTCGGCCGAGATCCGCCCTTCGAGGAACGCCTGGGCGTAGATCCCCGGCGAGCCGTGCCCCTGCATGTAGATGATGTCGCCGTCGAAGCCGCTCTCGCCCCGGCCGCGGAAGAAGTGGTTGAAGCCGACCTGGTAGAGCGTCGCCGACGAGGCGAAGGTCGAGATGTGGCCGCCGAGGCCCGCGAAGTGCTTGTTCGCGCGCACGACCATCGCCATCGCGTTCCAGCGCACGATGCTCTTGATCCGCCGCTCGATTTCGCGGTCGCCCGGATAGACCGGCTGCTCGGCGACCGGGATGGTGTTGATGTAGGGCGTGCTGGCGGTGAAGGGAAGGGTGACCTGGTGCTCGTGCCCCTTCTCGATCAGCTTCTTGAGCAGGAACTGCGCGCGTTCGCGCCCCTCGACGCGGACGACGTCTTCGAAGGCTTCCAGCCACTCCTCGGTCTCGTCGAGGGCGACGTCCTCGGCCTCGTCGTCATACCAGTTGAGCGGCGGCTTGATCTCGGCATTCATGCGGGTGTAAGACCTCCTGGGACCGGCGAGCCCCGCGGACGGCCAACAGACGCCGGGGCTCGATCTGGGAGCCCTAGGTTCTCACGGAACAGGGGGGCGGACCAAACCGGGTGGCCTCCTCCGGCAAGCGAGTCAGCGCCGAGGCGTTGACGATGAGACTACAAGGGTCTACATTGAGGCCATGCGCAGTCTCGGAATCCGCGATCTCAAGGCGCAATTCAGTCGGATCGTCCGCGAGGTCGAGTCGGGCGAGATCGTCGTCGTCACCGACCGCGGCCGACCGATCGCGGAGATCCGCCCACCGGCGCAAGGAGGCGCAGAGGCACTCGAGGTCGATCCGGCCCTCCTCAAGATGGCGCGGGACGGAAAGCTCATCCTGCCGCGGGTGCGGAACCATCCGGGGCTCTACGAGCGCTCTCACCGCCCCACCGCCAAGCCCGGACTCGCCGCCGAGCTCCTCGACTGGACACGGGGAGATCGCTGATCAAGCTCTACGCCGAATCGAGCGCGGTCCTCTCCTGGCTGCTCGATGAGCCGACCGGGGACGCCGCGGGAGCTTGCCTGGCTGCCGCCGAGTGGGTGGTGACCTCCGAGTTGACTTTGCTCGAAGTGCGGCGTTCTCTCGAACGCGGACGCGCGAGCGGGCGCCTCGACGACGATGCGTCGGCTCGTGCTCGCGCCGACCTTGCCGAGGCGAGCGCCGGATGGGCCGTCATCCGCATCGTTCCTGAGCTGCTCGATCGCGCCGGCCGCTCGTTCCCGGTCGAGCCCGTGCGTACGCTCGACGCTCTTCATCTGGCGAGCGCCCTCGCGGTCCGAGATGGCACGCCCGATCTCGCAATCCTGAGCCTCGACCAGCGGATTCGTGACAACGCACGCGAAATGAGATTCCCGCTGGTTCCGGGGATCGCGGGCTGAAGAGCTTTCGGTGGCTCCGAGCCTCGCGAACCGTCCCTACGGCCTCAGTGCCAGCTTGCCTTCCTTCATCACCAGCCGCACCTGGCGCATGGCGTGGATGTCCTTCGTCGGATTGCCCGCGACCGCGATCAGATCGGCCAGCAGGCCGGGGCGGATCATCCCGAACGAGTCTTCGAGGTGCAGGATCTTCGCGTCGGTCGAGGTCGCGGCGCGTAAAGCATCGATCGGCGAGACGCCGTAGTCGACCAGCAGCTCGAGCTCGCGGGCGTTGTCGCCGTGGCGGAAGACTCCCGCGTCGGTGCCGAAGCAGAGGGTGACACCCGCAGCGAGCGCGGCGGACAAGCTCGCGCGCTTCTGGCGCAGGCGGTCGGGCTCGGGATCGACCCCGGGGCGCCAGCCGCGATAGCGCGCGACCGCTTCGCTCGCGGCGAGCGTCGGGCAGAGCGCCACACCCCTCTCTTTCATCAGGCGGAAGACCTCGGGAGTGCCCGCGTCGCCATGCTCGATCGTCGCGACGCCCGCGAGCGCCGCGCGGCGCATCCCCTCGGGGGTCGCGGAGTGGGCAGCGACCGGCCGGCCGGACGACGCCGCGATGCGGACGATCGTCGCCAGCTCCTCTTCCGTGAAGGTAGGGCGCGCCTCGCCGTTCGGGCCCCAGCGGTAGTCGGCGTAGACCTTCACCCAGTCCGCGCCGTGTCCGATCTGGTCGCGCACCACCCGCTCGAGGCTCGCGCCGTCCGCCTCCTCGGCACCCTGCGGCACCTCGAAGCTCGGCGCGAAGCCCTTCGGGCCGTAGCTGCCGGTCGCGACGATCGCCCGCGTCACCGCGAGCATCCGCGGCCCGGGTACGATGCCC
>DATMZM010000065.1:0-4336 GCA_035607445.1 Thermoanaerobaculia bacterium
GCCGCGCGAGGAGGGTTTCATGGTCACGAGTCGTCTCGCTGCCCTTGTCAACCGTTCGTCTCACGCCCTCTTCTTGAAATGTGAAGGAGGCTCTCCGGGCGATCTGGGCGATCTGATGCTCGCGCCCGGTCACGGCGCACCCTTGGCTCCGGACTACCCTCTCACCCCGATCGTCTCCAACGCCGCGGAAGCCGCCGGTCGCCGTCTCGAGCTCGAGGTCGGAGACCTCCGGATCAGACTCTGGCAGCAGGCGGCTTCCGCGGGCGACGATCGGATCTTCTATGCGTCCGGGACCGACGGCGCGGCTCCGGCCGATGCCGCCTTGCTTCCCGGCCTCGAGGCCCTCGGGAGGGAGGAGAACCGCTACGAGCTCGAAGTCGGCTCCGACGGCCGGTTGAGCGGGAGGCTCCTGGGGGCGGGGGAGACGATGCCGGCCGTCGCCGACGCGCCGTCAGGGGAGGGCGAGGACGCCCGGCCCCGCGATTTCCTCGACAACATGTACAACGAGCTTCAGACCCAACCCGGATCCTTCGACAACATCACGTACGGGATCTCTCACTACAACCGTCTGGACACGGGCGACGGCCATTGGCTGCTCCAGTCTCCCGTCATGTGGGGGAAGGATCCCGCCAAGCTCGCCGCCAAGCACTCCGACTTCCTCGCCGAGCGGATTCGCAAGACGATCGAGAAGGCGGACTTCGCCGTCGACATCACGACGTTGTATCCGGCTCCCCATCGCGGCGTGTTCTTCGACGAGCTGGCGGCGGCCCTGTCCAAGCTGGTGGAGAAGCGGAAGCCGATCGTCGTCCGGATCCTGATCGGTCACCACATGCTGCCCGAGAACACCGAGGCGCTGCTTCAGGCGCTGGTTCGAAAGGTGCCGAGCCTCGCGGGGTCGAAGCTCAAGGTCTTCGCCGCGGCGATGACCACCTCGCTCGACCTCTCGAAGCCCACGCCGATCGAGAAGAGCTGGAACCACTCGAAGATCGTCGCCGTCGACGGGCGATGGGCCATCGTCGGGGGGCACAACCTCTGGGATCACGACTATCTCTGCGCGGCCCCGACGCACGACGTCTCGATGAGCCTCCACGGTATGGCGGCGTGGTTCGCGCATCGGTATTGCAACCGGCTCTGGGCGTACGTGTCGAAGCACAACAGCCACGAGTGGTGGCCGATCAGCAGGGTCTGGTCGAACCACTACGACGGCCCCAGCTCCACCTTCGGCGACAGGAGCTTTCCGACCGTGGAGATGTTGCCGGAAAATTCGCGACCCGGTGCGACGAAGGTGTTGACCGTCGGCCGGCTGGGCCACGGTCTGCTGGACGACGGTTCGCGGGCCAATCACGCCGATCTCGCCCTGCGGAGGGCGATCGAAAAGGCGGAGCACTCGGTGCGGCTGTCGCTGCAGGACATCGCCTTCGTCTACCCGATACCGCCGAGGAACACGTTCTGGCCCGCGGACATCCTGAAGGCGCTGGCCGGCGCGGTGCTCAAGGAGGTCGACGTCTCGATCGTCCTCTCGTCGCCGGGGGCGAAGACCGGGTCGGGGGAGGACTACAGCTCGGGGATCTCCCTCGATACCGTCTGGTCCAAGATCGCCTACGAGGCGCACTTGGAGGGCTGTGAGCAATGCGGGACCGGGGAGATGAGCCACGAAGAGGTCGTCTGGCTGACCCGCGAGAAGCTCAGGATCGTGCCGTTCCGCTTCGCGGCTCGCGTGAATCTCTGGCCGGGCCTCCGGAACCCGCTGTGCGGCCAGGCGTCGGAGGCTCGCGAGATCGCGAACCACGCGAAGGTCATGATCATCGACGACAAGTTCTTCTACATCGGTTCCCAGAACCTCTACACCTCCGATCACCAGGAGTACGGATGGATCGTCGGGGGCCAGAAAGAGACCGCCGAGCTGGTCGAGAAGTACTGGGGGCCCCTCTGGGAAGCGTCGAGCGTGAGGGCCGACGGCGAGAGCCCGGCAGGCTCGAGCGACCTGGACCTCCGCGCGGCGGCGGAAGCGCCGCCCGAGCTCGAGACGGTCATCGCGGATTGGGCGGCTTTCCGGCAGGCCGATCGCTGAGCTACTTCGCCGCCCGGACCTCGCCGCGCACCGCCGGCAGGTCGGGCGCGATCGGTGGCTCGGCCCGGAGGGCTTCGTCGAGCGCCTCGTCGTGGCCGTAGACGTCGCGGCGGAACTGGACCTCGCCGTCGTCGCTCACCCAGGCGGTCCAGTAGAGGATGTGGACCGGGATCGGGCGCGGCAGGCTCACCGTCTCGGTCGTGCCCGCCGCGATCTCCTCAGCGACCTTCTCGGGCGTCCATTTCGGATCGCCGCGCAGCAGGTAGTTCGCGAGCTCGAGCGGCTTCTCGAGACGGATGCAGCCGTGGCTGAAGTCGCGCTCCTCGCGGGCGAACAGGTGGTCCGCCGGAGTGTCGTGGAGATAGACGTCGAAGCGGTTGGGGAACATGAACTTGACCTTCCCGAGCGGGTTCTCCTCTCCGGCGCGGGCGCGCAGGTTCACGTCGGAGCCCTCGAGGCCGACCTCCGCGGCCTCCGAGGCGTCGAGCACCTCGGCGTCGTCTCCCGTGCCGCGGACCACGTCGATGCCCTTCGCGTCGAGGTAGCCGGGGTCGCGCGCGACCGCCGGCAGGATCTCCTCGCGGGCGATCTTGGGCGGGATGTTCCAGGTCGGATTCAGGACGAGGTAGGTCATCCGGCCGCTGAAGCTCGGCGTCCGGCTCTGCTCCTTGCCGACGACCACCCGCTGGGCGAGAGCGACCCGACCGCGCTCGATCACCTCGAGCCGGAAGTCGGGGACGTTGACCCGGACGTAACGCTCGCCGAGGTCGCGCGGCATCCACCGCCAGCGCTCCATGTTCGCCTCGATCTGGCGGATCCGCTGCCCGACCGGCACGTTGAGCGCTTCGAGCGTGTCCGCGTCGACCGTGCCGGTCGGATCGAGGCCGTGGCGGAGCTGGAACCGCGCGATCCCCTGCGCCAGATCGCCCGCTCCCGGAACCGTCTCGCGGGAGAGGTCTCCGGTCGTGGACAGGCGGGACCGAAGCGCGGCGGCGATCACCGGGCCGAAGGTCGCCCCCTTCTTCTTCTGCAGGGCCGCGGCCGGCACCCGGGGCCAGCCTCCCATCCGTTCGATCTCGCGATAGCGGGCGAGCGCTTCGCGCAGGCGGGCGTACTCCGGCTGGGCGGGAGCCATTCCGAGGAGCGCCTGATCGAGGCTCTCCGGGCGCTCGAGCAGTCCGGCGAGGAGCTCGGCGAGATCGACCCGCCGCGGCTCGCGGTGCCACTCGCCGTCGACCTCGCTCGGGCGCTCGCGGCCGACCGCCAGATGCCGGATGAGCGCCATGGACGTGTAGGTGAGGGTCAGGTCGAGATCCGCCGCCCGGCGCTGGGCTTCGGGATCGGCGAGCGAGCGCTCCTCGCGGACCTCGGCGAGCATCGCCTGGAGCCGGTCGCTCCCGTAGTGGCGGGGATCGAGGCCCTCGCGGTCGGCCGGCCCGATCGCCGTCACGAGCCTCTCGGCCTGAGGCAGCGGTCCGCGGGCGTCGATCCAGGCCGGCTGATAGCCCCGATGGCGGTAGAATGCACCCACCTCTCGCCAGACCTCGGCTTGCTCCGGATCGCGGCGGGCCGCCAGGGGCAGGCCCGGCGACTCGACGGTCGAACGGATGAGCGCCGGGATCTCCGGCGGAATGTCTCGAGAGCTGCAAGCCAGGGCCGCAAGCAGTAGGAACGGCGCGGCGATCTGCGGAAGTCTTTGAAGGATCGAGCGTTGCGATCGGGATCTCATCGGATTGCGCCCTCCCTCCAAGCAGGAGGGCAAGATATGTGCCCGGACGATCCCCGCTGTCGTCAAGGGGAGATCGCGCCGGCCGGGAGGAAGAAAATTCCGGCGGCGCCGAGGAGACGGTCACTTCTCTCCTTCCTCCTCGCCCTGGCGTTCGCGCTCTCCCTCGGCTCCGCAGCGCGGACCCCACCGCCCTCACAGCCGGCCGCCCCGCGGCGGGTGATCCTCCTCTCGCTCGACGGCACGAGCGCGATCGAGCTGCGCGAGAGGCTGGCCGCGGGCGATCTTCCGGCCGGCGGCTTCTCGCGCTTCTTCGAGCAGGGCGAGACCGCGAAGGCGCTCATCCCCGTCGATCCCACCTTGACCGCGGTCAATCACATCGCTCTCGCGACCGGATTCCCGCCCGCGGCGACCGGCATCGTGGGCAACTCGTTCCATGCTGCGCGCAGCGCCTGGGGCGAGAAGGAAAGCGGATTCGACGCGCCGATCGCGACCGAGACGCTGTGGGAGGCCGCGCGCCGCCAGGGCAAGCGAACGGG
>DATMZM010000054.1:0-8070 GCA_035607445.1 Thermoanaerobaculia bacterium
CCACGCCCAGAGCGCTCTCTCGGAACCCTCGGCGCCGGAATGGTTCGAGGCGTCGGCGATCCGCTTCCGTCGCCGCTGGTACGGCGCGGGATTCGAGCGCCTGCTCGCGGCTGCCGGCCGAGGTGAAGCGCCGCCCGAAGCTTTGCCTCCGTTTCCCGCGGCCGGGCTCGATCTTTCGGCGCTCGCGGTCGAGCGTCCAGTCTGGGTCGAGGTCTCGCCAGGAACGGTGGGCTTCCCGGCCGCGGCGGAGAGGATCGATCGGATCGATCGGATGGCGGCGCCCTGGCGTCTGCCGGTCGAGATCTCCGAGCGGTTGCCGGCCGGGCGTTGGATCGTCCAGGTGAGCGACGGGCGCGGGAGGGAGGCGGGGCGGTGGGAGCTCGCCGGGCCGTTGGCAGGGGAGGGAGGGGAGGGGTCGTGAAGATCGCCTACGTTCTCGCCGATCCGGAGCGCAACGGCGGCAACAAGGTCGCGTTCCAGCATGCCGAGCTGCTCCGCGGGCTCGGCCACGCGGTGAGCGTGGCGGGAGAGGGGGAGCGGCCGGCCTGGGCGGCGTTCGGCGGTCCCTACGTCGACCTTTCGGCCGGCGGGACGCTGCCCTCGCAAGACCTCCTCCTCGCCACGTTCTGGACCACGATCCGCCGCGCGCAGGCGCTCGACGCCGGGCCGGTCGCCCATTTCTGCCAGGGGTACGAGGGAGCGCTCGAGCATCTCCAGCCGGCTCTGGCGGAGATCGAAGCGGCCTACCGCGAGGCTCTGCCGGCGCTGATCGTCGCTCCCCATCTGGCCGCGTTCCTCGGCGAGCGCTTCGGGCGGGCGTGCGCGCTGGCGCCCCCGCCGCTCGATCCCCTGTTTCGGCCGGTCCAGCCGATCCGGCGCTTCCGCCCCAGCCGGTCGCCGTGGATCGCCGTGCCGGGGATCTTCGAGGCGCCGGTCAAGGGGGTGCGGACGGCGCTCGAAGCGATCGCGCGCCTGCGCGCCCGGGGTCTGAAGGCCCGCCTCCTCCGCTTCTCGTTCCTGCCCGCGAGCGAGGAGGAGGCGGGCCTTCTGGCTTCCGACCGCTACCTGTGCGGCGTGCCGCCCGAGGAGGTCGCGCGGCAGCTCGCGGCGTGCGATCTCCTGCTCTTCCCTTCTCTCGAAGGGGAGGGGTTCGGCCTGCCGCTGCTCGAAGCGATGGCCTCCGGCGTGCCGGCCGTCGCTTCGGCGATCCCCTCGGCCCGGTTCATCGGCGGGGGTGCCGTTCCGCTCGTACCGCCGGGCGACGTGGAAGCGATGACCGCGGCGGCCGAGAGCCTGCTCGGCGATCCTCGCGCCTGGCGGCGCGCCCGACGCGAAGGGCTCCTCGCGGCCGAACGCTTCCGGCCGCAAAACGTCGCGGCCCTCCTCGACGGGGCGGTCTCGTGGGCGGCGCGGAAAGCGGCGGAATCCGGCCGGAGATGATCCAGGCGGGCGAGCCCGCCCCGGTTCAGCCCTTGCCGAGGACGGCCCGAGCCCGGCTCGCCAGCTCGAGGTATCCCTTCGCGGCGGCTTCCTTGGCGACCCCTTCGAGCGCGGCGCGGGATTCGGCGGAACGGCCACGGGCGGCATCGATCGCGGCGAGAGCCAAGGTGGCTTCGAGCCTCGCTTCCACGAAGCCGCTCCGGGTGGCGTCGGCGAGGGCCGCGCGCAGCTCCTTCTCGGCCTCGGAGGCCGGCGCGAGCCGGGCGGCGCGCACGGCGACGGCCAGGCGGGTGCGCAGGTCCTGGCTGCCGGCAATCAGAGTGCGGGCGCGGGCGACTTCGGTCCGGTCGGCGGCGGCCCGCCCGGAGCGGCTGTCGGCCTCGGCGGCGATGACGAGCGCGAGAGCCTGGTCCGCGACCATCCCCTGGCGCTCGAATTCGCTGCCGGCGGCGCGCGCGTTGGGCTCCGCGGCCCCGGCGTCCCCGGCGGCGATCTCGACCTGGGCGAGGGCGAGCCGGCTCGCGGCCTCGCCGCTCTTTTCGCCCAGCTCGGAGCGGACGGCGAGCGCCTCCTCGTGCCCTTTGCGCGCGGCGCCGAGATCCCCTTGCCGGGCGAGCACCTCGGCGAGGCCGAAGCGGGCCGAAGCGCCGAGGCTCCGGTTGCCGATCGCCTGGCAGAGCGCGAATGCGGCCGAGAAGCGGTCCTTGGCGGCGGCAAGGTCGCCCTGGTCCAGGAGGGTCGAGCCGAGACCGTTGAGCGACGCCGCCTCGCCGATCTTCTGGCCGATCGCCCGGCGGATCGCGAGCGCCTCTTCCTGGCGCTGGCGGGCGCCGGCGAGATCACCCTGCCGGCGCAAGACCGCGCCCAGGTTGTCGAGCGTCGCGGCTTCGCCCGCCTTGTCGCCCTGCTCGCGGCGCAGGGCGAGCGAGCGCTCGAACAGCTCGCGCCCCTTGGCGAGATCGCCGCGCGCCGAGAGCCCCGCCGCCAGGTTCGCGAGCGAGGAGGCCTCGCCGCGCCGGTCTCCGGTCTCGCGCGAGAGGGCGAGGGCCTGCTCGTAGAGCCCGACCGCCGCCGGCGTCTCCCCCTGGCGCCGCAGGACGACCGCCAGGTTGTTGAGAGCTCCCGCCTCGGCTCCCTTGTTGCCGATCGTGCGGTAGGTGCCGAGCGCCTGCTCGAAGAGGCGGCGCGCGCCGGCCAGGTCGCCGCGGTCGAACAGGAGGTTCGCGGCCTGGGTGACCGCGTCGGCCACGCCGGCCTGGTCGCCCGCCCGTTCGTAGAGGGCGCGCGCCGCGGCGCACGCGGCCTGGCCGGCCGCGGCCTGACCGAGGTTGCGCAGGGCCCTGCACTCCGAGAGGCGGGCGGGAGCGGCCAGCAGGTGCGCGCCCAAACGATCGGCGCGCGAGGCTCCGGCCGCCGCGGCCTTCCGCTGGCGCGGGAAGTCGGCGAGAGCCTCGGCCGCCGCGGCCTCCGCGAGGTCGATCCGCGGGTCCTCGCTGCCCGGCTCCGGCAACCGGCGGAGCGCCGCGAGGGTCTCCTCCGCCTCCTGCGGCCTGCCCCCGGCGGTCTCGGCGGTCGCGAGGCGCAGGCCATGGTCGAGATCGTCCGGGAAGGCGCGGAAGAGCGAACGGTAGATCTCGATCGCCCGCGGCCAGTCCTCGGCGGTCTCGGCGAAGCGCCCCTCGATCGCCAGGCGCTGCTCTTCGGGCAGGCCGCGCGCCAGCTCGAGCGCTTTCTTCGCTTCCGCGCCGGCCTTCGCGTCGTAACCGAGGCTCGCCCAGGCGGAGGCGAGCGCCGACCGGGTGAGCGGGTTGTCCGGATCGGCGGCGACCGCGCGAGCGAGCAGATCGCGCGCCGCCTGGGGATCGAAATTGCGCAGCCGGTCGAGACCCTCGGCGTAGAGCCGGGCGGCCTCGGGGCTCGCCGGCCGCGGCGCCCGCGCGGCGGCCGCGGTCGAGGCGGTGGCGACCCCCAGCTCTCGGCGCAGGCGCGCGCCGGTCTGCGCGACCAAGTCGAACAGTTTCGCCTCGGTGCCGGTGGCCGCGATCGACGCCGCGGTCTCTCCGGCGTGCGTGTCCTGGAGGCGCAGGTCGAGCCGGAGGTCCTGGGCGCCGCCGGCGGCGAGCGCGGTGTACGAGCCGAGCACGACGTAATCGGCGCCGATCGCCGCGCGGATCCGTTCGAGCGTGTCGCGCGCCAGGCTCTCGCTGTCCGACAGCGCGAGATCACGTTTCAAGCGCGCGACCTCCTCGCCGGCGATCACCCGCAGGTCCCGCGTGCTCGCGAGCTCGGTGCCGAGCATCTCGGCGAGAGCGCCCGACAGCCAGGCCGAATCGGAGTGGCCGGAGCGGTCCTTGAAGCCGAGCACGGCGACCGAGCGCCGGGCCTTGACCGGCTCGCCCAGGGAGGCGCCGAGCATCTCCTGGCGCAGGCGCTGCTCGTTGCGCCAGGCGACGATCCGATAGGCCAGGACCGCGAACGAGGCGAGGATCACCGCGGCGAGGAGCGCGGTCGCCGCCCGCTTGCGGGGCGGCTGGCGCGTCGCGCTCGAAGGCTCCGGCTCGCGCGCCGCCGGGGGGATGGGCATCGCGGGCGGGGTCGGTGGCTCCGGGGGGATTTCCGCCGGGGGCTCGGGCGGAATCGAGCCGCCTGCCCCGACCGCCCGCGCCGGGCCGTCGAGAGCGGCGACCATCGCGCCGGCCCGCGCGAACCGCGCCTCGGGCCTCCGCTCGAGGCAGCGGAGGATCGCCGCCTCCCAGGCCGCGTCGATCGCCGCCCCGCGCAGACGGGGCGAGGGCGGCGCCTGCTGCAGGCGCTTGACCGCTGTCGCGAGCGCGGTCTCGCCCGTGAACGGCACGCTGCCGGTGAGCATCTCGTAGATCACGATCCCGAATGCGTAGACGTCGACGGCCGGGGTGACCACGCCGCCTTCGATCTGCTCGGGAGAGATATAGGCCGGCGTGCCGATGAAGAACCCCGCGGCGGTCATCGTCGCCGACTTCTCGCCCGCTGCCGACTCGGTGCGCGCGAGGCCGAAGTCGGTGACCACGGCGCGGACGGCGCCGTCTTTCCCCGGCACGAGGATGACGTTGCCCGGCTTCAGGTCGCGATGGATGACCCCGGCGTCGTGCGCGGCGTCGAGCGCGGAGGCGATCTGGCGGATGATCGGCAGCGCCTCTTGAGGCGCCATCGCGCCCCCGGTGCGGATCCTCTCGGCGAGGGTCTCGCCGAGGAGCAGCTCCATGGTGAGGAATGTCGTCCCCTCGTCGGTCGCCGGATTCGGCCGGTCGCGGGCGACGTCGAAGATGCGGCAGACGTTCGGATGGGTGACCCGCCGCGAGAGCTGGATCTCGCGCCGGAACCGCTCCATCGTCGCCGGATCGCTCGCCACGTCGGCCCGCACGGTCTTGGCCGCCAGGCGCCCTCCCAGCTCGAGGTCCTCGACCTCGAAGACCTCCCCCATTCCCCCTTCGGCCAGGAAGCGCACGACCCGATACCGGCCGGCGGCGACGAGGTCCCCGGGCGCGAACGCATGCTGACGGACGAAGGCTCCGCCGGTCGTCGGAGAGGGGAGCGGTGTCGTCCGGATCTGCGCCTCGGCGAGGCGGGACCCGGCGGACGTCGCCGAGCCCATCGTGCCGAGCTCCGCGATCAGCGAGGGGGCGGGGGTGGCTCCCGGCGGACCGGCGGGGCCGGTGGCACCCGCCTCGCGCCAGACCGTCCCGGTCGCGGCGAAAGCTCCGGACCCGGGCCACCGGACATGGAAGCTCGCCTGGCAAGAGCCGCAGGTCACGCGCAGCCGCACCGGGGCTTCGCCCGGCGACGACAGGCGCAAGCGCGTCCCGCAGTGCGGGCAGGTGGTGGTCGCGGTCGAAGCCGGCGGCGTCATGGGCGGCATCCGGGAGACGTCCTCCGCCAGCGGAGCGACGGGCCTTTGGCGCCCGGGCGGCGAGGGTCGAGTTGCAACGTACGGTGGGGGAGATCCTATCGCGAGCGCCGGGCCTCGGCGCGGGCCATCGCACTCCGGCGCATTCGGGCCGGGACTTCCGAATCGCCCGGTCTCAGGGCAGCTCGAGCCGCCCGCGCGGCAGGACCAGGAGCTTCTCGCCGGCCTCCGGCAGGCGCTGGCGGTCGTCGGTGCCCCCGGCCGCGAGCCAGATCGAGCGCAGGACGATCGCGACGTCGGTCACCGCCCGATCGAAGGCCAAGGCGGCTACCGCGAAAGCGCTCGAGCGGTCGTCGAAGCGCTCCCGGCCGGAGCCGAAATCGATCCGCCGGTATTCGCGCTCGATCGCCGGGTAGGTCGCGCGCGAGCGGGCGAGCGCGTCGCGCACCAGGCGGTCGACGTCCGGCTGTCGGTCCCACCAGGCGGGCAGACCGTAAAAGACGATCGGCAGCCGCGGCTCGACGCTCTCGACGTAGTAGAGGTAGTCGGCGAAGTAGCGCCCTTCCTCCGCGTCGTCGTTCGACGCCGCGAGGGGGTTGTTCGCGTCGGCCAAGTAATGGCTCACCCGGCCGAGCTGGCCGACGATCTCGGCGAACGGCCGGTGCTCCTGTATCAAGGCGACCGCCCGGGCGATCTCCTCCGGGATCACCCGGTCAAGAACGCCCGAACCGTCGGGGTTCTTCGCGTGGCGCTCCGGATCGCGGTCCGAGAACGGAGCCAGGGCTCCCTGCTCGTACTCCGGCCGGTGCTTGCCGATCTGCCGGTAGAGGTCGCTCGGCGCGAGGCGCGCTGCGTCGAGCGCGATCACCTGCTGCATCCGCGGCGTCCAGGCGGACGCCGGAGAGGGGAGCAGGGCGAGGAGCGCACCGCATGCGCCGAACGCGCGGCGCCGGAATCGTTCGCGTGGCATCTGGAGCTATTGTAGGGCCGGCAGCTCGAACATGACGCGTCGATCGGCTGGATACCTGACACAGCCCTGCCACGGCGTATCGATCGCTCGCACGCGATCTTTGGCCCTACCACGGCGTATCGAAGAATCGAACGGCGAATCCGTCCTTGCCACGGCATATCCATCGTTCGGATGACGGAAAAGAATCCAAAACGGGAGGATTTACGCCCGAACGGGGGATTTGAAGCCAAAACGGGGGATCTGAAGATCAAACGGGGGACGGAAGAACGAAACGGGGGGATCTACGCCCGAACGGGGGATCGGCCCATCGAACGGGAGGTTCGGCGACCGTTTGGGAGGTTTCGTGACGAAACGGGAGGTCCGGCGGACCGCTCGGGCGCGGAACCCCCGGATTCCGCCGGCCGCCTCGGCCGGGCGCACCGGACGGCTCTGCGGCTATTGTAGAGGCCCGCCGATCGAACGAGAGCCCGGGAAAACGCCATGATCGATCTTCAACCCCACCGCCTGGACGTTCGCGGTGCCGTCTGCCCGCTGCCGGTCCTGCTCTCCGTCCGCGAGATCCGTCGCGTCGCCCCGGGAGGCGTGCTCGAAGTCCTCGGCGACGACCCCACGATGCTCGAGGACATGCCCATCTGGTGCGAACGCGCCGGCCACCGCCTGATCGAGATCGGCGAGGCTGAAGGCATTATCCGCTGCCTGATCGAGAGAGGGGATCCGCCCGCCCGGCCGGCAGAAGCACATGACTGAAAGTCACACTGTCGGCGGTTCAACTCAAGCCTGATACCACGCAAGTCACTCCAGCACGGATACTTAGAGATCCGTGGCTTTTGGAACGGAATCCAGGCTGGGGCCGCACAGAGGCCTCAGAGGTGGTGGAGGGGAGAGGCCAGGGACGACGGGATGGAGGCGTCTGACTGGCGCCTGTCCTTTTTTAGTGGTTCGGGTGCGGGAAGAGGGGCGGGAGCGGGACAGGCGGGCGTTCAAAGGGGCAACGCCCATAGGTGTGCCATCCCATCTCTATCTCCACAGACAACCCAACGACTATCGGATGAGAATGCGAGAGCTGAAACATCTGCAACAAAATTCTGAGAGTGCAGTTTGCGACCTGTCTTCAGATCCCACACGATAAGATCGTGCGAAGGGGTCGTCAAATCCTTAAATATAGACAAGTTGATGCATGAGGAAAGAATTTTTGTGCTATCAGGGGAGCAGATAACGTAACCCTGTGATGCAAGGTATTTGCCGCCAGGGGTTCCAAAGCTTGAGACCAATTGCCTTGTATCGATACTCCAAACCTCTATACCACCCTTCTTATG
Organism: Thermoanaerobaculia bacterium; assembly: GCA_035607445.1. Lineage (GTDB taxonomy): Bacteria > Acidobacteriota > Thermoanaerobaculia > Multivoradales > UBA5704 > DASYKS01. Next base: position 7,610 of record DATMZM010000054.1, read on the forward strand.
GTGATCGTCCCACTTAAGCAATACGGCATATTTGCCGTTTGGAGAGATCGTTGCCGAGGCGTAATATCCCGTGCATTCGAAGAGCACGGCACCCGTCCTGATATCATTGACTGATACGGCTAATTTGCTCGCATCTGTTCGAGCTAGGAATATGACGCGTCTGTCATCGTCTGAGGTACCCGCTGGCTTTGCCTCAGAACCTAGAATCTTTACCGAAGCTGATTGAATCTTCCCTCCGGTGGGCGCATCCCACAGTTTAACGGACGATCTTGTGAAATCTGTTTCGTAAGACACGATATAGCGACCGGAATTTGAAATAGCCGAACGAAATGCCCCGTCATAGTTACTCAGAGATAAGATCTTCCAGATCAATCGTGCCCTGCTTATTATATATATGCGCCCTCCTGTCTCCACATTATAAACGGAGGGGTGGCCACCATACCTTTGGCGCAATAAAATGC
>DATMZM010000074.1:0-5202 GCA_035607445.1 Thermoanaerobaculia bacterium
CGTCGGGCCCGAGATCGGCCCCGAGCGCGCCGGCCTCGCCTTCTCCGGCCACATGGACGTCGTGCCGGCGGGCGAGCCGGGATGGGAGAGCGATCCGTTCACGCTCACCGACCGCGGCGAACGGTTGGTCGCTCGCGGCGCCTGCGACATGAAGGGCTTCCTAGCGCTCGCGGTCAACCTCGCCGCGGAGGCCGCCGCCCGGGCGGACCGGCTCGCGGCGCCGCTCGCCCTCGTCTTCACCTACGACGAGGAGGTGGGAACCCTGGGCGCCCGCTGGTTCGCCGAGGATTATCGCGACGCCGCCGGGCTGCCGCGCGCGATGGTGATCGGCGAGCCGACGTCGCTCGAGGTGGTACGCCTGCACAAGGGCCATTTGAAGATGAGCGCGACGTTCGAGGGCCTCTCGGCCCACAGCGGGTATCCGCATCTGGGCGCCAACGCGATCGTCCCCGCCGGACGCGCGATCGTCGCCCTCGCCGAGCTGGCCGAGACCCTCGAGCGGGAGGGCGCGCCGAGCGCGAGGGACTTCCCCGAGGTGCCCTACGCCGCGCTCAACGTCGGTACCGTCCACGGAGGGTCGGCGATCAACGTCGTGCCCGACGCCTGCACTGTCGAGATCGGCGTGCGCACGATGGCGGGCCTCGAATCGGATCTCCTCGCGCCGCGGGTCGAGCGGACGATCGCCTCGGTGCCCCTACCCCGAGGGGTGCGCGTCGCGACCGAGGTCCTCTCGGACAGCCCACCGATGGAGCTCGCCGAGGCCGCGCCGATCCATCGCCTGCTCTGCGGCCTCGTCGGGCAGAGCGCAGGCAAGAGCGTCGCCTTCGCGACCGACGCGGGCTGGCTCGCCCGCGCCGGATTCGACTGCGCGATCTTCGGCCCGGGCACGATCGCCGTCGCCCACAAGCCGAACGAATCGGTGCCCAAGGCCGAGCTGGTCCGAGCGCGCGAGGTGCTCGAGCGGGCGATCGAACGGATGTGCGGAGCCGCATGACCCGCATCCTCGAAGCCGACTTGACCTGGACCGGCGAGCGGTTCGAGGCCGGCATCCGAATCACGATCGGCGACGACGGCCGGATCGCGAGCATCGCGACGCAGGACGCGGACGCCACGCACGCGGAGATTCCGGTCGAGCGCCTGCGTGGCCGCGCCCTCCTGCCCGGCTTCGTCAACGGCCATTCGCACGCGTTCCAGCGCGGGCTGCGCGGGCTGGGCGAGCGGTTCCCGGCGGGCGCCGGGAACTTCTGGACCTGGCGCGAGGCGATGTACGACCTGGTCGAGCGGATGGACGAGGAGCGGATCCATACGCTCAGCCTCCAGGCCTTCCGCGAGATGCGCGCGGCGGGAGTGACGACGGTCGGCGAGTTCCATTATCTCCACCATCGCGGCCCGGGAGCGGACTTTGCGTTCGACGAGGCGATCCTCGCGGCGGCCGAAGCGGCCGGCATCCGCCTCGTCCTGCTCGAGACCTATTACCAGACGGGCGGCATCGGCCTGCCGCTCGGCCCCGCGCAACGCCGTTTCGAGGGGGTCTCGCCCGGCGTCTACTGGCGACAGGTGGACGCTCTCGAAGCGAAGCTCGGCCCGCGCCAGAGCCTCGGCGGCGTGGTTCACAGCGTGCGCGCGGCAGGCCTCGACGAGCTGGCCGAGATCTACGTGGAGACCCGCCGCCGGGGCCTGCCGTTCCACATCCACGTCGAGGAGCAGGTGAAAGAGGTCGAGGACTGCCGCGCCGCGTACGGCAAGACGCCGATGGCCGCGGTGCTCGACGCCTGCGGCGGGGCGGAGGGAATGACCGCGATCCACTGCACGCACACCGAGCCGGACGACCTCGATCGCTTCTTTGCGACCGGCGGCACGGCCTGCCTCTGTCCGACGACCGAGGGCAACCTGGGCGATGGCCATCCCGGGCTCGCCCGGGTCGGCGGCGACCGCGCCCGGCTCTGTCTGGGCAGCGATTCGAACGCGCGGATCTCGTTCCTCGAAGAGATGCGCTGGCTCGAATACGGCCAGCGGCTCGCGACCGAGACCCGCGGCGCCTTGCGCGATCGCTCGGGGCGCCTGGCGCCCGTCCTCCTCCGCGCCGCGACGCTCGGCGGCGCGAACGCGCTCGGCATCCCGGCGGGAGAGATCGCCCCCGGCCGCCACGCCGATTTCGTGGCGATCGACCTGAACGCCCCGAGCCTCGCCGGCTGGCAGCCGGAGACTCTTCCCGAGAGCCTGATCTTCGGCGCGGGAGAAGAAGCGATCGCGGGAACCTGGGTGGGCGGGCGAGGGTAGCGGCCGGCGGAATCAGCCACCCTTCGCCAGGCGTCTCGCAGCACGGCGAAGCTCGTCGGCGAGGCCCTCGAGGTCCCCTAACCGTTCCGTCACGATCCCGTAAAGCTCTTCCTCTTTGATTTCGTCGTAGAAATGGGTCATCCGATTGCGATACCGCGCAATCTGAACCAGCGCGGAGCCGAGCGCTGCATCCTCGACCAGCCTGTTCTCGACCGCGAGCTCCGCCATGCGCCCATACTCGAGCGCGCCGATTCCGAGCCCCTTGGCCAGGATGTGTCGGGTCGTATCGAGGAGAGCTTCGATGGCACGCCGGAGTAGCGATTCCGCCGCCGCCGAATTCCGCACGTCGGAGACGAACTCCTCAAACGTCGCTTGGGGTAGCGCCCGCAAACTCCGCAGGTATCCTGCCAGCAAGTCGAGGCGATCGACGACGATCTTGGCATCGATCCCGGTGGGCGTCATGTCGTCGTGAACCCCAGCGCCTCGAGCTCGCGGGCGCGCTGGATAGGGAGGAGCTCGGCGGCCATCCGCATGGTGTCGAGCTCATAATTATCGGCGGCCGTCGAATCGGGTGCCGCGATCCGGTGGCCGCTCAGGGCCCGGAACTGGAAGATCGAATCGGTGTTCTGCAACCGAACGTAGTCGACCCGAAACGGATCGAATAACTCGCCCAGATCCTCCGCGAGCTGCATCGAGCTTTCCACCTCCGGGGGGAAACGGCGAAACACCACGCCGACGTCGAGGTCCGACTCCTTCTTCTCGACCTCCCCCTCGACAAGGAACCGCAAGCCGTCGTCGGCCCGCGAGCCGAAGAGATAGACGGCCAGGAGGCCGTGCTCCCGGGCGATCCGTTCGATTTCGAGGCGGCGGTCCATGACGGAGAGAAGTCTACCCTCCTCCCGGCAACAGAGTCTCGCTAATGGTCATACCCGCGCTATGGTAGACGTCCACCATGCGCACGCCGATCTTCCAGGTTGACGCCTTCACCACCCGCCGGTTCGCGGGGAATCCCGCCGCGGTGATGCCGCTGGATCGCTTTCTGGAGGACGCGACGCTGCAGGCGATCGCCGCCGAGAACAACCTGTCCGAGACGGCTTTCCTGGTTCCCGAAGGCGGCGACTACCGCCTGCGCTGGTTCACACCCGCCACGGAGGTGCCGCTTTGCGGCCATGCCACCCTGGCGAGCGCCGCGGTGGTCATGGAACGGCTCGAGCCGGGCCGCAGCCGGGTGGTCTTCCACTCGGCGAGCGGGCCGCTGACGGTGAAGCGGGCGGATGCGGGTTACGTCATGGACTTCCCGGCCCGGCCGTCCGAACCGGTCGAGACACCGCCCGGGCTCGCCGCAGCGCTCGGCGTGCCGCCCGTCGAGGTGTTCGCCAACCGCTTCAACTACCTGGCCTTGCTCGAAAGCGCGGAGACGTTGCGGGCGCTGGCACCCGACATGGTGGCGCTCGCCCGCATCGACCGCCCCGGGGTGATCGCGACCGCGCCGGGGGATGGAAGCTACGACTTCGTCAGCCGCTACTTCGCTCCGGCCAAGGGCATTCCGGAGGACCCCGTGACCGGCGCCGCGCACTGCATGCTGGTGCCCTATTGGGCCCAACGGCTGGGCAAACCCGCGTTTCGCGCCTTCCAGGCCTCGCGGCGCGGCGGCGAGGTGGTCTGCCGGCTGGCCGGAGATCGCGTCGAGCTCGAAGGCTCATGCGTTTTCTACCTCGAAGGCGAGGCGGAGATCTGAGCTTGCGGTAGTCTTGGCTCCTTCTTTCTCATGGAGCCTCGAACGATGCCTCGCCAGACGACCCATCTCCTCTTCGCCCTCTCGGCCCTTCTGCTCGCCGCCGGACCGCTCGCGGCGCGCGGTCAGAAATCGCTCACCGCTCCGGGCAAGTACAAGGACTGGAACGACGACATCGATCGCGTCGAGATCGTCCAGACCTTCAAGCTCGCGGACTACGCGCGCGTCGTGGTCGAGCCACTCGACGGCTCGGGCGTCGAGCTTCCCGATAAGGACGACAACACCTACGGTCCGGTCAAAGCGGCGCTCCAGCACGCGACGGGCCCGTACGCCCTGGGCATCGCCGCGGAGCTGGGCGACCGGATCGAGGTCGTCGAGGCGGATCAGGGCGGCGGCGGGGAGGGCAAGTTCCTCATCCTGCGCGGCACGATCGAGACGCTGGATCCCGGCTCGCAGGCCGCCCGCTATTGGGTCGGCTTCGGCGCCGGAGCGGCGAAGACCGGGATCGAGGGCGAGCTGTTCGACGCCGAGACCGGCAAGGTGCTCGTGCGCTTCACTCAGGAGCGCCGCTCCGGAGTCGGCGATTTCGGCGGCGATTACGAGGAGCTGTTCGACCGCAATTTGCGCCAGATCGGCGGCGACATCGGGACGCTCCTCGGCGCGTTCTAGCGGGCCGCGAGAGCGTGAGGATCCTCGCCGTCTCCGGCAGCCTCCGGGCCGCCTCGACGAACACCTCGCTCCTGCGCGTCGCGGCGGTCTTGGCCCCTCCGGGCGTCGAGGTCGCGCTCTGGGGTGGTCTGGCAGAAATCCCGCCGTTCAATCCCGATCTCGAGGAGGATCCTCCGGCGCCGCCGGTCGCGGACCTGCGCGCCCGGATCGACGCCGCGGACGGCCTTCTGATCTCGAGCCCGGAGTACGCCCACGGGGTGCCCGGGGTGCTCAAGAACGCTCTCGACTGGCTGGTGGGAGGCAGCGAGATCGTCGACAAGCCCGTGGCGCTCTGGAACGCCTCGGCGACCGCCACCCACGCCCAGGCGTCTCTCGTCGAGATCCTCACCGTCATGTCGGCGCACCTCGTCGCCGAGGCGTCCGTCACCGTGCCGCTCGCGAGCTCGCGGCTCGACGAGGCGACCCTCCTCGCCGATCCCGCCGTGACCGGAGCCCTGCGCGCTGCCCTCGAGGCTTTC
>DATMZM010000200.1:0-11473 GCA_035607445.1 Thermoanaerobaculia bacterium
CTCCGCGAGCCGCTCCCGGGTGTCTTCCGCCGGGTGGAGCCGGTCGCCGTAGGTCGATTCGAGCACGAGCGCCGCCGGGGCTTCGAGCGGCGGCTCGGGATCGCGCAGGATCGGCACGCCGTACCGGCCGACGTCGCCCGAGAAGCACCAGCTGCGCCGCTCGCCGTCGCTCCCCTTGGCGGAGATCTCGACCGTCGCGGCGCCGAGGAGATGGCCGGCGCGCCGATAGCGGAGGCGCACGCCGGGCAGCTCTTGGATCTCGATCTCCTCGTCGAAGGGGCACGACCGCAACAGGCGCAGCACCCGCCGGGCGTCCTCGATCGTCGAGAGCGGACGCGGCTCGGCATGACGGCCGTAGCCCACGCGGCGGGCGCGGCGGGCCTCCTCCTCCTGGAGCATCGCGGCGTCCTGGAGCACGAGGGAGATCAGCGGCCGGCTCGGCTTCGTGCAGTAGATCGGCCCGGAAAAGCCTTGGGCCACGAGGCGCGGCAGCCGCCCGGTGTGGTCGAGATGGGCGTGGGTCGCGATCACCGCCGCGATCTGGTTCGGCCGGAAGCCGAAGGGTTGCCGGTTGCGCTGCTCGAGCTCGTCGTCGCCCTGGAACAGGCCGCAGTCGACGAGCAGGTGGCGGTCCCCCCAGGAGAGCTGCGAGCAGCTGCCGGTCACCGTGCCGCAGGCGCCGTGGAAGGTGACGGTTGCCATGATTCGGTGCGAGAGTCTAACCTGTCTCGGAACGCGGCGTGCCGGAGCGGGGGGGCGAGGGCGGCACGCTTCCTGCTTCGTGCACTTGGGCGTCCCGGTCGAACGAGCTCCGAACAAGGCGGCCCGGTACCGGATTCCCACGATAGTCACTCGAGGAGGAACCTCACATGGCGAGCAAAGAATTTTCCGACGTGAAGGATCATCTTGCCGATGCGGCGGATGCGGCGCGCGAAGTGGTCGAGGGGCACGTCGACGAAGCCCAGAAGCGGGTTCACCGGTTCTCCGACGGCGTGCAGGAGAAGTATCGGAAGATTTCCGACGACGTGCGCGACGGCGCGGAGCGGGCCCGCCGCGAGCTCTCCCGGAGCGCCCGGGTGGCCCGCGAGCGGTTCGACGAGACGGCGGAGGGAGCCCGGCGCACCTACGCCAAGGTGCGCTCGAACCTGTCCGACGTCTCGGACCAGGTCAGCACCTACGTGCGCGACAACCCGGGCAAGTCGGTGCTGATCGCGGCGGCGGCGGGCTTTTTGGTGGGTCTGGTCGTCCGCCGCTCGCGCGACGAGGATTGACGGCTCGAGCCGAGCCGGTGAGAACGAGTCGAGGCGATCTTTCGATCCGCGCGCGGTTCGCTGCCCTGAGGCCGGGCCGCCGCGGTCCCGATTCCTGAAGGCGGCGCGGAGGCGAGCATGAGCGAGAGATCGAGGGGAAAGTCCGGCGTCGAAGAGATCATCGACGAGATCCTGCCTGTCGACTGGGAGCGGCTGGTGCGCGCCTATCCGATTCCGGCGCTCCTCGCCGTCGCGGCCGGCGGCTATCTGCTCGGACGCTACAAGGGGCCGGCGATCGTCGGCGCGCTCTCCGGGCTCGCCGCCGAGCGGGTCGCACGCTTCGGCGTCGACCTGGTCGGCCCCGATCTCGCCTGAGGCCCGCGCGTCGCGCGAGCATCCGTGCGTTCGATCCTCCACGTCTCCGACGTCCATTTCGGGCCGAAGCACCTGCCGCACGTCGCGGAAGGGGTGCTCGCCCTGATCGCCGAGCGCCGCCCCGACGTCGTCGTGATCTCGGGCGACCTGACGCTCCGCGCCAAGCCCGAGCAGTTCCGCGAGGCCCGCCGCTTCGTCGACCGGATCCCGGTGCCGACCCTGGTCGTGCCCGGCAACCACGACGTGCCGCTTTGGCGCGTCTGGGAGCGCGCGCTCGCCCCCTTCGCCGCCTATCGCCAGCACTTCGCGCCCGAGCTCGAGCCGGTCTATCGCGACGAGGAGCTGCTGATCGTCGGCATCAACTCGGCCTTCAACTGGACCCGCAAGGACGGCCGGATCCCCTTGAACCGCCTGCTCGAAGTGCGCGATCTGCTCGCCGCGGAGCCCGCGAGCCGGTTCAAGGTCGTGGTCGTCCACCACCATCTGATCCCGCCGCCCAACTTCGGCAGCCAGAGGGTGCTCGGCAACGCCTACGAAGCGATCGACCTGTTCTCGCGCGCGGGAGTCGATCTCGTCCTCTCCGGCCACCTGCACCAGACCTTCATCGGCAGCTCCGAGGAGTTCTACCCCCGGGGCCGGCCGCCGGTCGTCATCCTGCACGCGGGGACGACGACCTCGAACCGCGGCCGCGCCGCCGAGCGGACCCTGAACAGCTGCAACTGGATCGAGGTCGACGGCGCTGCGATCGCCGTCTCCACCCTCCTCTGGCAGCCGGCGCTCGGCCGCTTCGCCGAGCGGAGCCGCACTTGGGTTCCGCGCCAGGACCGGGGTGGGGGGCCTGCTATCATTCCCACGTTTCCGGAGGCGAATTCATGAGCGAAGACCCGAACGAATCGGCGGCATCCGCGGCGGACTGGGAGATCGTGCGCACCCTCTCGAACGAGGAGGAGGCGGAGCTGATCGTCGGCCTGCTCCAGGCGAACGGGGTGCCGGCGGAGATGGAGTCGCTCTACTTCCATCAGGAGCCCGCCCACGTCGGAAACCTCGGCGAGTCGCGCGTGCGCGTGCCGGCCGGGCGCCGAGAGGAGGCGGAGCGGCTGCTCGCCGAGAACGACCAGCTCGGACCTCTGCCCGAGGAAGTCCCGCAGGAAGCGTCGCCCGGCAGCCCGCTCGAATTCGACGAGGGCGACGATCCGATATGAGCAACACCCTGGAGACCGGCGCCACGGTCGGCCGCTACCGGATCACGGGCTTTCTGGGCGCCGGGGCGATGGGCGAGGTCTACCTCGCCGAGGATCCCCACATCGAGCGGCCGCTCGCGATCAAGACCGTGCGCCTCTCCGGGCGCGACGCCGAGGTCGAGGACCGCAAGAAGCGCCTGCTGCGCGAGGCGCGGGCCGCGGGGCGCATGCTCCATCCGCACATCGTGACGCTGTTCGATGCCGGCGAGGCCGAGGGGCTGCTCTACCTGGCGTTCGAGTACGTCGAGGGCAAGGACCTGGCCGGCCGGCTCGAGACCGGCCCGCCGCTCCAGCTCGCCGAAATCCTCCGCTGGGGGCGCCAGACCGCCGAGGCGCTCGCCTACGCCCACGAGCACGGCATCGTCCATCGCGACGTCAAGCCGAGCAACATCCTGATCGACACCTCCGGCAGGGTGAAGGTGACCGACTTCGGGATCGCCAAGATGGCCGGCCAGAGCACCGAGCTGACGATCGCCGGCTCGGTGATGGGGAGCCCGCAGTACCTGTCGCCCGAACAGATCCGCGGCGAGGAGCTGGACGGGCGCAGCGATCTCTTCTCGCTCGGCGTCGTCCTCTACGAGCTGCTCTCCGGGAAGCGGCCGTTCGACGGCGAGACGCTGACGACGTTGGTCTACAAGATCCTCCACCAGGAGCCGCCGCCGGTCTCGGCCCTGCGCGCCGTGCCGGAGCGGCTCGAGGCGCTCCTCGTGCGCATGCTGGCCAAGGACCGCGAGGAGCGGATCGCCTCGGCCGCCCTCGTGGCGTCCGAGCTCGCGGCGATCGAGCGCGAGCTGCCGGACGAGACGCTGTCGGCCCTGGTGACGCCGGGTGGCGTCTCGGTGCGGCCGGGCCCGCGCTCGACGGCGCCCCTCACCCAGCCGGCGGCGCTCGCTCCGGCCTCCGCGGCGCCGACCGTGCGCACGCCGGCGACCGCCCCCGTGCCCGCGGGGCCCTCGGCGCCGGCCCCCGGGCTCCCGCCGCTTCCTCCCGCCGGCCCGCCGGCGCCGGTCGCGATTCCGCCGCTCGCGATCGCGCCCTCCCGCAGAGTGCCGGTCGCCCTCGTCCTCGCGGTCGTCGGCGCTTTGGCTCTCGTCGCGGTCCTGCTCGCCTGGCGCTTCCTGACGCGCGACGACAAGCCGTTCGTCCCCCAGGTGGGGATCCCGGCCACGGCGATCGAAGCCTCGGCAACCCCGGCCGGCTCGAACGCGGCGACGCCGCCCGCGGCCGCGAGCTCCGGGGCGGCGAACGGTGCGGACGGCGCGCCCCCGCTCGGCTCGCAGCCGGGCAGCGCCCCCGTGCCCGGCAGCCCGTCCCAGCAGCTGGTCTATCCGCAGCCGCCGGGGAGCCCGATCGACGGCCGGATGGTCCGCCGGCCGATCGAGGTGCGCCCGGCGACGCCGGAGAGCGTGCCCGGCGAGCGCGCCGGCCTTCAGCCGGCTCCCGCCGTCCCCGCCCCCATCGTGATGCAACCGTCCGCCCCCGCGCCGGCTCCGGTCGAGGAGCCCGAGGACCGCGCGGAGCGGTCCGGGCAATCGGAGCCCGGCGGCGACCGCACCTCGACCCGCCTCAACCTCGCGTTCCGCATCTCGCCGCCCGATGCCTTCGTGCTGGTCGACCGCACCGTGGTCGGCAAGGCGTCGGAGTTCAGCGGCCTCAGGGGCTCTCGGGTGTTCGAGGTCGACCCGGGCGAGCACACGGTCAAGCTCAGGAAGGCGGGCATGGAGGATCTGATCTTCGAGATCGACGCCCAGGGCACCGGCACGTCGACGCTCACGGGCCGCTTGAAGTCGCTCGCCGCGCGCGGCACCGCGGCGGCGGACCTCGAGCGTTACCAGGTCCAGGACGGCCTCTCCCTCCGCATCGAGCCGGCGGGCGCCCGGGTGACGGTCGACGGCACCCCGGCGCGCCTGGTGCCGGGCGCTTTCGGCCGCCGCTTCAACCTCGAGCTCGGGCCGGGCACCCATCGCGTCTCGATCGCGGCGCCCGGCTACCGGCAGCACGACTTCATCGTCGAGGTGAATCCGTACGCCGAGGACGATCGCAAGAGGGTCGACGTCCTGCTCGAACGGGAGGGTGGATGAGCCGCGTCCCGGGCAGATCGGGACTCCGGGCGCGTTCCGCGGACGAGCTGCCGCGCCTGCCCGGAGAGCTCGCGCTGCACCGGCTGGACAACGGCCTGACCGTCGGCCTGCTCGCGAACCGCCAGGCCCCGGTGGTGACCACCGCGCTGTGCTACCGCGCCGGCACGCGCGACGAGGAGCCGGGGCACGGCGGCGCCGCGCATTTTCTCGAGCACATGATGTTCAAGGGCTCGCGCGCCTACGGTCCGGGCGAGATCGACCGCCGCACCCAGGCGCTCGGCGGCTCGAACAACGCCTTCACGAGCCACGACGCGACCGTCTACTACTTCAACTTCGCGGCCGACCGCTGGGCCGAGGCGCTCGCGATCGAGGCCGACCGGATGGCGCACCTCGCTCTCGATCCGGCGGATACGGCGAGCGAGCGGCAGGTGATCCTCGAAGAGGTCGCGATGTACGACGACGACCCTTGGGACTCGCTCGAGATGTCGGCCATCGCGCGGCTGTTCCCGGATCACGCCTACGGCCGGCCGGTGCTCGGCTCGCGCGACGACCTCCTCGGCACGACGGAAGTCGACCTGCGCCGCTTCCACGGCGGGTTCTACCGGCCGGACAACGCGGTCCTGATCGTCGCGGGCGATTTGAAGGACGGCGCCCTCGATCGCGTCCGCGAGGGCCTCGGGCACCTGGAGCCGGGAACCGCCGCGCGGCCGGCGCATGCGCCCGCGACCTTCCCGGCGGGGCTCGAGCGGTTCGAGCGCGCGAAAGGCGAGGTGCCGAGGGTCCTGCTTCTCCTTCCGGCGCCGCCGGCCGAGCACCCGGACCACGCCGTCGTCCAGCTGCTCACGTTGCTCCTCGCGGGCGGCCGCGCGAGCTGGCTCCACCGCCGCCTGGTCGACGAGCTCGAGCTCTGCTCGTGGATCTCGGCCGATCTCTCGGACAACCTGGACGCCGGGCATCTGGGGATCTCCGCGGAGCTGATCCCGGGCGTCGAGCCCGCGCGCGCCGAGGCGGCGCTCTTCGCCGCGATCGCGGAGAGGCTCTCGGAGCCGCCGGCCGAGGACGACCTCGTCCGCGCGCGCCAGATCGCGGTCGCCGATTGGGTGTTCGATCACGAGAAAGTCCATCAGCAAGCGGTTTCGGCGGCGGTCGCGACGGCTCTCTTCGTGCCCGATCTCCATTCGCGCCGGCTCGCCGCGATGATCGCGGCGACGCCCGAGCGCGTGCTCGAGGCTGCGGACCGCTACCTCCGCCCGGATCGCGGCGCCGTCCTCGGCTGGTCGGTCGCCGGATGAGCCGCCCCCGGCTCGAGGTCCGGGCGCGCCGCGTCGAGGGCGCGCCGGTGGTCGCGGTCCGGATCTGGATTCCCGCCGCGGCGCGCGTCGAGGCGACGCCCGGGCTCGCCATGATGACCGGCAGGATGCTCGCCGAGGGGACGCGCCGGCGCGACTACCTGACGATCGCGGAAGAGGCCGAGCGGCTCGGCATGAACCTCTCGAGCTTCGGCGGCTTCGAGGTCTACGGCGTCACCGCCGACGCGCTCGCGCGCGACTGGCAGCGGGCGCTCGACTGGGCGGCCGAGCTGGCGCTCGAATCGACCTTCCCCGAGGAGCGCTGCTCTCTGGTGGCGCGCCAGGTCGAGGCCGACCTCGAAAGCTTGAGCGACCAGCCGGAGGTGCGCACCGCCTGGAGCTTCTTCGAGCAGCTCTATCTGCCCCATCCGCGCTCGCGGCCGGTGCAGGGAACGGTCGAGAGCCTGCGCCGGATCACGCCGGCCGATTGCGCGGCGCACCACGCGCGCGCCCTCACGGGCGGCGTGATCGTGGGCGTCGCCGGGGCGATCGACGAAGAGGCGGTCCGCCGCCGCGCCGAGGAGGTCTTCGGAGCGCTCCCCAAAGAGGCCGAGCCGCCGCCCGAGCCGCCGGCGCCGAGGGGCACCGGAGCCCGCCGTATCGAGGTCGCGACGTCCGCCGACGACCAGGCGCACCTCTACGTCGGCCATCTCACGGTGCCGCGCAACCATCCCGACTACGAAGCGCTCGAGCTGGTCGCCGTGGTGCTCGGCTCGGGAGCCGGCTTGACCGGCCGCATCCCCGCGCGCATCCGCGAGCGCGAGGGGCTCGCCTACACCTCGTACGCGCAGACGGTGGCCGGCTCCGGGCTCGATGCCGGCCGGCTGATGGCCTACGTCGGCACGTCGCCCGACACCGTCGAGCAGGCCGAGCGCGGCGTCGTCGAGGAGATCGAGCGTCTGGTCGCGGACGGCGTGACGCCCGAAGAGCTGGAGGAGGCCCGCGCCTACCTCCTCGGCCGCGACCCTTTCCAGCGCGAGACCGCGCGTCAATGGGCCGAGCTGCTGACCGAAGCCGCTCTCTACGATCTGCCGATCGACGATCCCGCCTGGCGCCACGATCGCCTCGCCCGCGTCGACCGGGCCGAGGCCGAAGCGGTCGCCCGCCGGCATCTCGAGCCGGAAAGCTTGAGGGTGGCGGTGGGATTGCCGGGATCGCCTGAATAGGCGTCGCGACGCACACACATGACCGAGCCGACTCGACCGACTCCGCCCACCCCCCCGGGCCGGCAAGCCCTTCCCGCGGTCGAGATCTACACCGACGGCGGCGCCGATCCGAACCCGGGGCCGGGCGGCTGGGGGGCGGTGCTGCTCGATCCCGTCTCCGGCAAATCGCGCGAGCTGTCGGGCGGCGAGCCCAAGGCGACCAACAACCGGATGGAGCTGACCGCGGCGATCCGCGCGCTCGAGGCGCTCAAGACCCGCTGCCGCGTGCGCCTGGTCACCGACTCGCAGTACGTCCGCCGCGGCATCACCGAGTGGCTCGCGGCCTGGGAGGCGCGCGGCTGGAAGCGGAAGGACGGAGAGCTCTCGAACGTCGACCTCTGGCAGCGGCTGGCCGAGCTGTCGCGGGAACACGAGATCCGCTGGGATTGGATCAAAGGCCACGCCGGCCACAAGTGGAACGAGCGCGCCGACCAGCTCGCGACGGCGGCGATCCGCGCCCTCCGCTCAGAGCGCGCGGCGGCTTCCCCCGCGAGCCCGGCCGACAGGGCGGAGGTCGAGGTCTTCCTCCGCGTCGCGCGGCCGAAAGGCAAGGGCGTCTGGGCCGCGCTCGTCCGCCGCGGCGAGGAGGAGACGTTCCTCTCCGGCGACGTGCCGGAGGCCAGCTCGCCCAATCAGCTCGACATCCTGGGCGCCATCGCCGCGCTCGAAGCGCTGCCGGGGAAGACCTCGGTCGCCGTCCACACCGGCTCGGACTACCTCCGCCACGGCGCCGCGCGCTGGCTCCCCGGCTGGAGCCGCGGCGGCTGGAAGACCAAAGAGGGAGCGGCGGTCAAGAACCGCGATCTCTGGCAGCGCCTGGAAACGCAGCTGCGCCGCCTGAACGTCGCCTGGCCCGAGATCAAGGGGAACGACCTGCCGGAGCTCGCAGAGCTGGATCGGAGGCTCAAAGAGGCGGCGAAGGGGTAGAGCTGTCGAAGGGCGTCACTCCCCGACGCGGCCCAACGCCGCCGCGATCAGCTCGGAAGAGAGGAACGCCTTGCGGCGAACGAGCTCCTCGACGAGCGGCCTCGCGGCAGAAATCAGGCCCCGTTGCTTCGCGCGCAGGATGAGGCCGAGAGTGCCGACGACGGGAACCCCTATGGAGACGGCCCGTCTGCGTGCCTGACGATCGTCGAGCACGGCTTCGGATCCCGGCCTGGCGGAGGCGACGGCGAGCACGTGCGACTCGCCCTGCCCGAGACCCCATTCGATCATCGCCGGAGTGAGCTCCGCCGCGAGAACCACGACGAATCGGCGACGGACTTCGCTCGCCAGCAGATCCCCCTCGGAGCCCGAGGCCAGCTCCTCGAGGACCCGCCTCGGGATCAGCACTTCTGCCGACAAGGCCGAGAGGAGGTCGAGTCGTTTGAGGTGGAAGAAGTAGATGAGGGCTGAGGTATCGGCGACGAGGACCTCAACCACGCGAGAGCTCCTCGGCGAGCTCCTCTTCCGTCACCTGGATCGCGGGAATCTTACGGAGGAACAGCTCGTCGAGGAACCGAGAGCGGCTGACTCCCGCGATCTCGGCAGCCTTACCTTGGGAGATCAGCTCCTGCGAATACCAGTGGATGGCCGCGGCCAGGCGCATCTCCGCGGCGAACTCCTCCGGTGACTTGCGCAGAGCGGAGAACGTGGAGGGGGGAAAGTCAAAAACCACTCTTGCCATTGGCTTGACCTCGTGCGAGTCCATGTTACTCCGGTTGCGTCCAGGCCCTACCTGCCGTGCCCATTGAAGGGATCCGGGACTACTTCGCCTCCGCGAGCAGCTGGTCGATCGTGCCTTGCGAGACGGAGTGGTACATGGGTCGGGCCTGCTGGTAGACCTTGCGTGCGAAGGCGAGGCCCTCGGGGGTCTTCGCCAGGTTGGCGTAGAGCGGGCGGAGGAATTTGCGCCGGCCGACCTTGACCAGGAACCGCTCGAGCGCCGGGTAGGCCGCCTCGTAGCGGCTCGCGATCGCTTGCTCGAACCAGGCGGCGAGGATCTCGGCGTTGCCGCTGTTGGTCAGGTGGAACTGGCGGTCGAGCTCGGCCATCCGCTCGCCTTCGAGAGGCGTTCTTAGACGGCGGATGAAATGGAGCCACTCCTGGGTCGACCAGCCGGAGGTCGCGAGATCGGCCGGCGTCTTGGCGCCGCTCTGCCAGGCGGCGAGCTCCGCTTCGACCTTGGTGAAGGCGTCGGACTGGGGTCGCGGCGCGTTGTCCGGAACGCCGGGGCCATAGACCCAGGCGTCGATCTCGAGCTTCCTCTCGAGCGTCGAGTCGCCGTCGATCAGGCGCGCGCGCAAGTCGGCGAGGCAGGCCGCGGTGTCCATCGACTGGAAGGCGTGGCGATCGAAATAGCTCCTGAGATATTCGTCCCACCTCGCCCGGCCGACCGTCTCCTCGATCAGGCGGAGGAAGAGAGCGCCCTTCTTGTAGGCGATGTCGTTCATGCCGTCGTCCGGGTCGCGGCCGGCGAGGTCGAGCTCGAGCTTGGTGTCGGGGCTCGTCGGTCCGCCCAGCTGCGTCACGGTCTGCGCGAGGTCCTCGATCGCGAGCACCTGGTTCATCTCCTCGAACGCGCGGCCGTAGACCTCCTCCATGATCCGGCGCTCGAAATAGGTGGTGAACCCTTCGTTGAGCCAGAAGTCGTTCCAGCTCGCGTTGGTCACCAGGTTGCCCGACCAGGAGTGCGCGAGCTCGTGGGCCACGAGCGAGACGAGCGAGCGGTCGCCCGAGAGGATCGTCGGCGTGGCGAACGTGATCCGCGGGTTTTCCATGCCGCCGAACGGGTAGCTCGCGGGGAGGATCAGGAGGTCGTAGCGTCCCCAGCGGTAAGGGCCGTAGAGCTTTTCGGCGGCGTCGATCATCTTCGGCGTGTCGGCCAGCTCCCAGGCCGCCGCTTCGGCCACCGAAGGAAGCGCGTAGACGCCGCTCCGGCCGTCGAAAGCTCGGTATTCGAGGTCGCCGACGGCGAGCGCCAGGAGGTACGAGGGGATCGCCTGCGGCATCTCGAAGCGGTAGACGCCGGTCGCGTTCTTCTCTTTCGGGTTCTCGGCGCTCATCACCGCGAGCAGGTTCTGAGGCGCGTGGATCGTCGCGTCGTAGGTCATGCGCACGCCGGGGCTGTCCTGGCAGGGAACCCAGGTGCGGGCGAGGATCGCCTGCGACTGCGTGTAGAGGAACGGCTCGGAGCTGCCGGCCTGCTCCGGGGTCAGCCACTGGAGCGCGGCGGCGTCGGGGCGGGTCGAGTATTCGATCTTCACCCCCTGAGTTTCCGGGGCGAGCCGGATCTCGAGCGGGCGGCCGAGGAACGGCTTCTCGTCGCCGAACGAGAAGTCGGCGTCCGCGCCGCCGGGCAGAAGCGTCACCCTCCGGACGTCGAGGTCGCGCGCGTCGAGCCAGAGAGAGTCGGTCTCCGTGTGGCGCTTCAGGCGGAGCCGTGCCGAGCCGACCAGCCGGCGCGCGGCGAAGTCGACGGTGAGATCGAGGCTCAGGTGATCGACGGCGACCTCGTCGGGGCGCGAGAACGAGTGCGGATCGCGGCGCGGCGCGGGCTCCGGGCTCTTCGCGGAGCCTTCGGACGCATCGCTGCCGCCTGCGGCGCAGGCGAGAGGCAGGCAGAGGAACGCGGGAAGGGCGAGGAGGAAGGCGTCGTTCATGACGCGAGGATTATATGGAGCCGGCCGGCGTCGGCGGGCCGTGACGAAGCCGTCGCGATCAGCCCGGCCAGATCGAAGCGGCGATCTCGGCCAGCTCGCGCGCGTCCGGAGGCGGCACGGCGGGCTCGCCCGCGTCGAGCGCACGCTCCATCCGCGAGACGATCTTCATCACCTCGGGGCGGGTGAGCTTGGCGCCCGAGCCGGCCTCTTCGAGCCGGTCGAGCGTCGCGAGAGCGAGCCTCGCGGGCAGGGCGTTGAAGGCGACGAGCCCGCGCTCGGCGCCCGCCGTTTGCAGGAGGTGCACGTACTCGCCGGCGACGCCCAGATCGCG
>DATMZM010000155.1:0-4859 GCA_035607445.1 Thermoanaerobaculia bacterium
GGACCCTGCGGAGGAGCAGCGGTCGGCCGTCGCGGCCGGCGGCGCGGTGGAGAAGGAAGAACGGCGAGGCCGCGACCGGGCGCGCGTCGACCTCGAGGTCGTTTCCGACGTCGATTTCGAGGTCGCGGTCGAGATCCGCCGCGCCGGCGAGCGGATCGGCTTCCCGCTCGGGCGCGAGCTCGTCCGCGAGGTCGGCGAGCGGCGCGCACTCGGCGATGCCGAGGAGATCGATCCGGCCGCCGAGCCAGGCGGCGAAGGCGGCGAACGCCGGACCGAGCGGCGGCAGGGCAAGGGCGAGGCGCGCGCCGAACCCTTCGGGCGGCTCGCCGCCCGAGGGCAGCTCGCGAGGGCCGAGCCCGTGCGCCTCCAAGCTGCGCTCGACCTCGCGGCTGCGCTCGCGCGCGCCGGGGGCTCCCGGCGACCAGGGCGAACGCACCAGCCGGGGCTTCACGCCGCGCCTCCGGCCGCGCCGGGGAGCGGCGCGACGCGGAAGATCTCGCCGAGCCGGTTCTCGGCGCGGAGGATCGGGTAGGCGACCTCGACCGCGCGCCGCCCCGGCACGCCGACCAGCCGCTCCCACGCGGCGCGCTCTCTCGCCGTGCCGTCGCTCGGCCGGAAGTCGAGGAACGCGCGCTCGAAGGCGGCGCCCGGCGTGGTGTCGCGGCGCATGACGAGGGCCGAGGCGACGCCGTTCGCAAAGCCCGCGCCGGAGTCGAGCAGCCGCTCGCCGTGCGGGCGCACGATCAGCTGCCAGAGGATCTCCGGCCGGCGCTGGTTGACCAGCAGCTCGGCCCACGCGGCGCCGGCGAGCGCGTTGGCGCGCGCGAGGTCGCGCCCTCCGGGCGCCGCCTGGCCGGCCATTTGCTCGGCCATCTGGAAGATCAGCCAGGTCGAGCCGGGGAGGAAGCTCTCGGGCAGGAAGTACAGAGCACGGCCGGCGCCGTGCCAGAAGTAGCCGCGCGCCTCGGGCGCCACCGCGGCGAGCGCGCGGTCGACCGCGGGCACCATCGCGGCGCAGCGGAACAGGCGCGCGATCAGGCCGAGCGATTCGAGCGCCGGGCCGAGGTAGCCGGGGCGCGAGTTGGCGCGGTCGAGCGCGACGATCTCGGCGACCGCGCGGCGGATCTCCCTGGCCGGAGCCGCGGCCGAGCCGGGGAGCAGGCGGTCGGCGAAGGCGAGCCCCATGCCGGCGTGGAGCATCAGGAGGCTCGCCTCCGGCAGCTCGGCCGCGACGCCCCGGTCGGCGAGCAGGCCGCGGGGCGGGCCGCTCTCCCGCCAGACGCTCTCGGCGTAGTCGTGGCCGAGCCCCTCGACCGCCCAGAGCGCGGGGAAGTCGCCGAGCGCGTAGGCGCGCTCGATCAGCGGCAGGATCGGCAGGGGTCCGGCGAGCGGCTCGCCGATCAAGAGCGCAACCCCTTTGACCAGCGCGAAGACCTCGGCCTTGTTCGCGAGCTCGAGCGCGGCCCAGAGGAGGTCGGGGGCGGAGAGCGCCTGGCGGGCGCATTCGCCGGCCCGCAGGGCGAGGCCCGCCCCTTGGGCGACGAGCGCCGCAGGCGTGTAGCGGTCCGGGCAGAGCGCCAGGCGCGCGAGCTGCGCCGCGGTCTCGACGCCGATCTCCGCGAGCTGGAACGCGCGCGCGAACGGGTCGGACGCCGAGGCGGCGAGGTCGGTCACGTCCATCCCTCGAAGCACCTTCTCAATCGTCCGCCGAGCGGGGATCGAGCCCGTCCGGCGGCAGGCCGCGGGCGACGTCGACGACGGCGTCGAGCGCTCGCTGCTGCAGGCGATCGCCGGCGCGGTAGATGCCGCGGAAGGTCTCGTCGAGCTCCCCTTCCGCGGCGTGGCGGACGGCGTCGAGGCCGGCGGCCGGCGAGCCTCCCCGGCCGGCGAGCAGCCGGGCCGCGGCGTCGGCGCCGAGCATCGCGAGCGACCAGCCCAGGCCGATCGTCGAGCGCGCGAGATCGACGATCGGGTGGCTCTCCGCCGCGAACGGCGCCCGGTCGCGGGGGTCGAATGCGGCGTCCCGGGTGCCGCGGTCCCCATCGGTTCGGCTCATCGCGGCCTCCGGAGGGCGAACAGGTTGGCGAGCAAGGTGGCGAACGCGGCGCCCGAGAAGAGCAGCTCGGCGGTGTGGAGGTCGAGACGGAAGGCGCGCGCGCCGGCCGAGGGCGGTGCGGCGGCGAGGAGAAGCGCCGCGGTGCAGACCGCGCCGGCGGCGAGGAGGGTGCGGCGGCGGCCGGCGGCCTCCTCCTCGCGGCCGGCGGCGCCGTCGCCCGGCTCGCCGCGACGGCCGGCCCGGTCGAGCGCCGCGGAAACGCGCGCGGGACCGTCCGCCAGCAGGCGGCCCGAGGCGCTCGCCCAGTCGAGGAAGCGGTCGGGGTCGACCAGGCCGCGCCGCGCCTCCCAGGTGAGGTACTCGGCGCACGAGCTTTCGAGGTGGGCTCCGATGTCGAAGCCGGGCGCGAAGCGCGAGAGCAGGCCGTCGATCGCGATCGCCGAGCGGATGTACTTGACGATGTCGCGCTCGGGCATGACGTTCGTCCGGCGCGACAGCGCGAGCATCTCGCCGAAGATGCGGGTGATCTTCTCGCGCAGGCGAGTGCGCCCGGAAGCCGGGTCGCGCTCGTACCAACCGGCGGCGAGCCGCGCGATGCCGGCGCGGAAACCGGGCAGGTCCGAGCTGCGGTCGTGGACCGTGATGCGCAGGTACTCCGCCGCCATCGTCTCGACGTCGCCGCGGGCGAGCGCGAGCGTCATCGCGACGAGATGGCGGCGCGAATAGCGGCTCATCATGCCGGTGATGCCGAAGTCGATGTAGCCGACGACGTTGCCCGGCAGCACCATCAGGTTCGCCGGGTGGAGGTCGGCGTGGTAGATGCCGTGGCGGAAGGCGTCGCCCAGGAAGTTCGCGATGACGTTCGCCGCGAAGCGGTCCTGGTCGAAACCGGCCGCGGCGAAGCGGCGCAGCCGGACCTCGTCGCCGGCGTCGCGGGCGCGCAGCAGCTCGAGGAGGGTGCCGCCCGCCAGGAACTCGACGACCAGGACGCGGCGCGTCGTCAGCTCGGTGAAGACCCGCGGCACGTATTGGATCGGGTTGTCCTCGGCGTACCGGCGCAGGCGCTCCGAATGGCGGGCCTCGTGGCGGTAGTCGAGCTCCTCGTGGCTCCAGGCGACGAACTCGGTCGTCGGCTCGATCAGCCAGTAGAGGGGCCGGATGCGCAACCGGCGGATGGCGCCGATACAGGCCACCATCAGGCGGACGTCGCTCGCGAAGTCGAGCTCGACGCCGGGCCGCTGCACTTTGACCGCGACCTTCGCGCCGTCCCTCCACGCGACGTGGACCTGCCCGACCGACGCCGTAGCGATCGGGGTCCGCTCGAAGCCCTCGAAGATCTCGTCGGGCCGGCGCCCGAGCTCCGCCTCGACGATGCGCTCCGCGACGTCCGACGGGAACGGCTCGATGCGGTCGAGCAGCTTCCACAGCGCGTTGCAGTAGGGGAGCGGCAGGATGTCGGGCTGGAGCGCGAGCATCTGCCCGAACTTGACGAAGGTGCCGCCCAAGTCCTCGAACAGCAGGCGCAGGCGCTCGGGGCCCGAGAGCGCCGCGCCGCGCCGGAGCCTGGCCGCCCCGCGGCAGAGGAGGCGGACCGCCCCGGGGAGGCGCTCGCGCCGCTCCGGAGAGCGCCCGAGCTCGGTGGCGAGGGCGAGAGCGTGGCGGGCGAAGACCCGGACGATCCAGGCGAAGCGGGCGAGGGTGATCGCGAGCCGCCGCCCGAAGCCGGCGGCCGGGCGAGGCGGCGGCTCGGCCCGGAGCCGGCCCGCCGGCTCCGCCACCGCGAGGGGTTCGGAGGCGGCCCGCGCGGCTCTCTGCTGTACGTTTTGCATGGTCTTTTCCAGGTTTCACCTTAGAGATTGAGCAGGCAAGGGGCCATGGGCCGTGGGGGCCAAAAAGGGTTCAACGCCGCGGGCCACATTCCGCGCCGCCTCGGCGCCGCCCTTGCGAGAGCGGTAGGATCGGCGCGGTAGATCTCTTTTGGCTCTGCCGGCGGTCTTGCATCGAAAAGCTCTCGCTCACAAGCTCGGTCACGGTTCCGTACAACGTCAGCCCAAGGATTCGGAGCGAGGTCCGCGATGAAGAACGGCACCGGATCGATCGTGTTGCGAGAGGGGGTCGCGCCGGTGGCCGAAACGGAGGCGGCCGAGCCGGAAGGGCGCGCGGCGGCGATCGCTCCGCGGCGGTCGCGGCGCGGACTGAAGCTCGCGGCTGCAGCGTTCGCCCTGGCCGCCGCCGGGCTCTGGCTCACCGTGCGCTGGATCGACAGCTCGGCGCGACGTTTCCTCGACTCCGGCAAGGGGGCCGTCGCCTGTTTGGACGGTCTCGCGAAGGCGGTCAAGGCGCGCGACGCCGCAGGGATCGCGGCGCGGGTCTCGAAAAGCTTCGCCGGCCGCTCGCTCGGCCTCGGCGCGCTCGGCCCGGGGAGCGTCAAGGACGGCGTCCACATCGCGCCGTTCGTCGCCCGGGGCGCGCTCCCGGATCGCGATGCGTTCGTCGCCGCATGGCGGCGTTATCTCGCATCGTTCCAGTCGATCGACGAGGTCGCGCTGCACGTCCACCTGCTCGAGGAGTGGAGCGGCGACGACGTCGTCGCGACCGTCCGCTACGAGCTGATCGGCACGCCGCGCGGCGCGCCCTTCTCCGGCATCGATCGCGCGATCTTCCGCATGCGCTTCGAGCGCGCCGCCTCGGGCTTCCGGATCCGCGAGGCGTCGCTGGTCTCGGGCGACCGGACGATCGGCGACCGGCAGCAGTTTACGAACGTCGCGCACGCGGCGGGCGTCGACTTCACCAACCGCTACTA
>DATMZM010000295.1:0-6150 GCA_035607445.1 Thermoanaerobaculia bacterium
CGATCTGGAGGCCGCTCGGGAAGTTGTAGGCCCAGCGGATGCCGGGGCTCACCGTCAGGCTCTCTTCGTGGCTCGTGGTGCCGGGGCCTTTCGGCACTTCGGCGTTCGTGTAGACGACTTCGAGCAGCGCATTGAAGCGCGGCCGGGCGAGCCAGACGAAGCTCTGGCCGAGGTTCCAGGCGCGGGTGTCCGCCTCGATGCCGGGGCCTCCGTCCGCGTTCCTCGTATAGGTGAACCCCGCGTTCGAATGGGCGGCGAGGGAGGGCGAGACGGCGATCGAGACGGGCAGGTTGACCTGGAGACCCGTGCCGCCCGCGCCCGGGCCCTTCTCGGCGTCGCCGGTCGGGAGCAGGAGCGAGAACCGCGGCGCGATCGCGACCTGGGCGTCCGCGTCGCCCAGGAGCTGATAGCGGTAGTTGAGCGCGACGTCCCCGAAACCGCTGCCGTTCGCGTCGTCGCCCAGAGCGGCGAGCGTGTAGCTCAACTGATGCTTCAGGCTCGGCGCCGGCCATTCCTGGGTGAAGGTCGCGATCCAGGCGCCGCCGTCGCGCGACCTCTGGTAGGTCGAGATGTGCTGGACCACGCCGGGGCCCTGGTTGTAGGCCTCCTCGATCAGGAAGGAGTTGTCCTGGATCGGGGCGTCGTCGGGAGCCTGGGCGAGCGCGGGGGCGGCGAGCAGGAGGGCGAGGGCGGCGGGAGCGAAGGGGCGCATGGCGGGATGATCGCCCGGCGGAGGGTTCGACCCGGGTGAACCGGGAGCGCGGAGCCGATCGTCTACAATCCTGTCACGGAGACGACGAAATCTCCCCCGACCTCTACGAATCCCCCCGGAGCACCCAGATGCCCGACAGCGCGCCCCTGGCGCCACCCGACAGCCCCGGCCGTTCCTTCCGACCCCGCTTCACCCTGGTGGGGATCGCCGCGCTCCTCGCGGTCGCCGTGTCGATCGCGACGCGGCTGGTGCTGCTCGTGGTCGGCATCCCCCGGGGGACCGGGGTAGGCGGCGTGCTCGCGGCTCTCGGCGTCGGGGTGGTGGAAGACCTCCTCGCGGCGCTCTGGATGACGCTGCCGCTCACGCTCTATCTCGCGCTCCTCCGCGAGCGCTGGTTTCAATCGAAGTGGCAGCGCCGGCTGCTCTACGCCGGCATGGGCCTCTACGTCTTCGCCATCCTGTTTGTCGCGGTCGCCGAGTACTTCTTCTTCGACGAGTTCAACGGCCGCTTCAACTTCGTCGCCGTCGACTATCTGGTCTTCCCCGGCGAGGTCTCGGCGAACGTCTGGCAGAGCTACCCGACCGGCAGGCTCATCGCCGGCATGGTGATCTCCTCGATCGCGGTCGTCTGGGCGCTCCGAGCGCGGCTCCGGCGGGCCTGGGAGGGCTCGATCCGGCCGCTCCGCCGCTGGGCGTTCGCTCTCGGGCACCTCGGCCTCGCGATCGCCGCCACGGTTCTGGTCTCGCCGCGCTTCACCGAAGTCTCCCAGGACCGCGCCGTCAACGAGCTGGGCAAGAACGGCTACGTCGCCTTCGCGAGCGCGCTCGCGGGCAGCGACGCGCCCTACGAAGGGCTCTACGCGACGGGGGATCCCGAGGAGGAATTCGCGCGCCTGCGCGCTCTGCTCGCCGAGCCGGCGGCGACGGTTCCCGCCTCGATCGAGCAGCCGACGCTCCGCCGCATCCGCGCGCTCTCCACCCCGCGGCCGATGAACGTCGTCATCGTGCTCGAGGAGAGCCTGGGCTCGGAGTTCATCGGCGCGCTCCATCCCCGGCCGGTCAGCTTGACGCCCGAGTACGACGCGCTCGCCGGCGAGGGGACGCTGTTCACGCACGCCTACTCGACCGGCAACCGAACGATCCGCGCGCTCGAGGCGACGACCGCGTCGCTGCCGCCCCTGCCCGGCATCTCGATCGTCCGCCGCGATCAGTCGAAGGATCTGTTCACCCTGCCGGCCCTGCTGCGGGACCGCGGCTACTCGACGATGTTCGTCTACGGCGGGCGGGCGCTCTTCGACGGCATGGGCAAGTACCTGACCAGCAACGGGGTCGACAAGGTGGTCGATCAACCCGACTATCCGCCGGGCACGTTCACGACCGCCTGGGGCGTCGCGGACGAGGCGATCTTCGACCAGGCGACCCGGGAGATGGACGCCGCCCACGCGACGGGCAAACCCTTCTATGCCCTGGTGCTCTCGGTCTCGAACCACCGTCCGTTCACCTTCCCGGTCGATCACATCCAGCCGCTGCCCCAGTTCCACCGCCGCGAGAACGTCGTCCGCTACGCGGACTGGGCGCTCGGCCGCTTCATCCGCGAGGCGAAGAAGCACGCGTTCTTCGCCGACACGCTGTTCGTGCTCATGGGCGACCACGGCGCGCGCGTCTACGGCGCGGCGGAGATCCCGCTGCCGAGCTACGAGGTTCCGATCCTGTTCCTGGCGCCGGGCGTCGTCCCCGCGGGCGCCAAGATCGAGACGCTGATGTCCTCGCTCGACGTCCCGCCGACGGTGCTCGGCGTCCTCGGCCTCGACTACGACTCGAAGTTCTTCGGCCACGACGCGCTGCGCATCCCGAAGGAGGCGGGGCGCGCCCTGATGACGCACAACAACGAGATCGCCCTCCTGCGCGGATCGCGGATCGCCGTCCTCGGCCTCCATGCATCGAAAGAGGTGTTCGACGTCCTGAACGACACGACCTTCGTTCCCGTGGCGCGGGAGGACGCGGAAAGCCGCCGCCTGATCGGCGACGCGATCGCCTATTTCCACGCCGCGGACCGCCTCTACCGCGGCGGCAAGTACGGCTTCGCCCCTCGGCGCTAGGGCCGCAGGGCACCGAGGGCGATCGGCGCCGCCAGGCATTCGTCCGGGATCGCGAAGGCGTCCACGAGAGCGACGGCGTCGGGCGCCAGCTCGCCGCAGAGTCGGTCGATCTGGCTGCGGATCGCCTTCGCCTTGGCCGCCGCCAGAATGCCGTGCTCCTGGAACCAGCCGCCGTCGAGCTCCAGGCGGGAGAGGGCGAAGAGATCGCACAGGCGCGCGAGCGGTGCGCGGATCTCGGCGTCGAGCGAAGGGGCCTCGTCGATCGCCTCGGCGAAACGCGCGAGGAGGATCCGCTCGACGTGGGCGCGGGCGGTCGCGAGAAGGTGGTCCTGGCATTCGACGAGCGCCCGATAGCTCGGCACACCGCGGTCGAGGCGCTTCTTCAAGCGCGCCGCGACGGTCGCCAGCAGATGCTCTTCGCGCCAGGCGAGAGCGCCGAGCTGGAAGCTCCGGTCGCGCAAGTGCGCCGCGTTCGTCGCATGGGTCGCGAGCGGGTTGCGCTCGGCGACGGTGGACGCGGCGCGGCGGGCGAGATGGCGCACGAGGCCGATCAGGTCGAGATCTTCGAACTGGTGCTTGTATTCGCCGAGGAGGTTCTTCGCCACGAGCTGCAGGAGAACCGTGTTGTCGCCCTCAAAGGTGGTGAAGACGTCGGTGTCGGCCTTGAGCGCCGCCAGGCGGTTGACCGCGAGATAGCCCTGGCCGCCGCAGCATTCGCGGGCGGTCTGGATGGTGTCGGTCGCGTGCCAGGTCGAGAGCGCCTTCAACCCGGCCGCGAGAGCCTCGACCTCGCGGCGGGCCGCCGCGTCGTCCCCTGTCGAGGACGCGGCATAGCGGCGGACCAGATCGCGCAGCGCGAATTCGAACGCGTAGGTCGCGGCCAACCGCGGCAGCAGCCGGCGCTGGTGGCTGAGGTAGTCGAGGATCGGCACCTCCGGCCTGCCCTCCGGGCCGAACTGGCGGCGGCGCGCGGCGTAGCGGACGGCGATCGTGAGGGCGGACTTGGCCGCGCTCGAAGCGGCCACCGCGACGCTCACCCTGCCGCCGACGAGGGTGCCGAGCATGGTGAAGAAACGCTGCCCCGCGCTCGGGATCGGGCTCGAGTAGATGCCCTCGGGCGAGACCGTGCCGAAGCGGTCGAGCAGGTTCTCGCGCGGAATCCGGGCCCGGTCGAACGCGAGGCGCCCGTTGTCGACGCCGTTCAATCCCAGCTTCTCGCCGCAGTCCTCGATCCGCACGGCGGGCAACGGATGACCCGCCGCGTCGCGGATCGGCACCAGGAACGCGTGGACGCCGTGACGCTCGTCGCCGATCGCGAGCTGGGCGAAGACGACCGCCATCCGGCCGTGGCAGGCCGCGTTGCCGATGTAGTCTTTGCGCGCTCCGTCGTGCGGGGTCAGGACCTCGAACTCCCGGGTTCCTGCGTCGTACCAGGCGACGGTCTCGACGTCGCGCACGTTCGAGCCGTGCCCGGTCTCGCTCATCGCGAAGCAGCCGGGCAGGGCGAGCGTTCCGATCTCCTGAAGGTAGAGCCGGTGATGGCGCGCGGTGCCGAGCTGGAGGATCGCGCCGCCGAACAACCCGAACTGGACGCCGAACTTGACCAGCAGGCTCAGGTCGAAATGGGCGAGGGTGCCGAACGTTGCGACGAACCGGGAGACGTCGCCGCCTCCGCCCAGCTCGGCGGGAAACGACAGGGCGCCGAGCCCCTCGGCCGCGAGGTCGCGGCACCAGGCGAGCACGCGCTCGCGGTAGGCCGCCCGATCCGGGCTCTCGAGATAGCGGAACTGCGGCCGGCGGAGGAGCGCGCGGACCCTCTCCCGGGTCTCGCGCTCCGGGCCGTCGAGCAGCCGGGCGAGGGCATCGACAGGGACTCGAGACCCGAAAAAGGGAGCGCCCGGCGGCTGCGTGTCCTCAGGCGGGAGCAGGCGTGCGACCGCCTCGGCGGGGACGAGCCCGAGGGCGGTCTCGACCTCCCGAAGCGCCCGCCGCTCCGGGCTCTCCGGATCTTCGAGCTTCGCCGTGTGCCCGCCGAGCGCGAGCCCGAGGTCGGCGAGCGAGCGCGGGGCCGGGGGGCCGAGCGACGCGGCGGCTCGGCGAAGCTGCGCGAGGAGCCCGGAAAGCGCCTGGGGTGTTGGCGGGCGCACCGGATCGAGCCAGCCGGCGAGGAGCGCCTGGCCGTCCGAGCCCACCTGAGCGGCGACCGCGGAGCGGATGGCGTCGAGCTCGCCGCCCTCGAGCCGCCCGTCCGCCCAGGCGACGTAGATCAGGGGCAGGAAGGGGAGCAGGCGCGGGTCGGAGAGAGCCCCGGCCGGCTCCGCGGTGTCGGACGTCGGATGCGGCTCGCTCACCGTGCCTCCCGTCTCCGATCGTTCTCTCGAACGGTTCGCGTGCTCGATCTTCGCACGCGGGAGCCGGGGCCGGGCCGGCCCGCCCGCAGGCGTTCAGTGCGCGTCGCGGTCGAGGTCGACGTCGCGGAACGAGGCGGGGTCCTCGATCGGCTCGAGGTGGGTGAACACCGTGACGTCCGGAAGCGCGGCGCGGATCTCGGCCTCGATCCGCTCGAGCCAGCGGTGGCCCTCCTGGACCGTCCAGGCTCCGGGCACGAGGACGTGCACCGAAACGAACCGGCGCGCCGCGGCCTGCCGGGTGCGCAGGGCGTGGAAGTCGATGCCCTCCTGCCGGTACCTGTCGAGCACGTCGACGATCCTCTGGCGCTCGTCCGCGGGCAGCGCCGTGTCCATCAGGCCGAGCACGGAGCGGTGGATCAGCCGGTAGCCCGACCAGACGATGTTGACCGCGACGGCGATCGCGATGGCCGGATCGATCCGCCGCCAGCCGGTGGCCGCGACCAGACCGACCGCGGCGATCACTCCGGCCGAGGTCCAGACGTCGGTCATCAGGTGCTGGGAGTCGGCCTCGAGAGTGATCGAGTTGTGCTCCCGCGCCGCCGCGCGGAGGCGCCAGGCGACGGCGAAATTGATCGCCGCGGCGACGGCGCTCACGGCGAGACCGATCCCGACCTGCTCGATCGCCCGGGGATGGACGAAGCGGCGAATCGCCGCGACGAGGATGCTCGCCGCCGCGATCAGGATCAGCGCCCCCTCGGCGCCGCTCGAGAAGTACTCCGCCTTGCTGTGGCCGTAGAGGTGGCGCTCGTCCGCGGGCCGCGCGGCGATCGTGAGCATCACCAGGGCGACGATCGCGCTACAGAGGTTGACCAGCGATTCGATGGCGTCCGAGAGCAGGCCGACCGAGCCGGTCAGGAGATACGCGGCGCTCTTCAAAGCGATCGTCGCGACCGCCGCGGCGATCGACAGCCAGGCGAAGCGGGTGAGG
>DATMZM010000342.1:0-4703 GCA_035607445.1 Thermoanaerobaculia bacterium
GCCGTGGCTCCACCGGGCGCCTGGCTCTGCCGCAGCCAGGCCTCGAGCAGGCCGCCGAAACGGATCTCCGAGTCCGTCGGCCCTTCCCTCTGGCCGGTGATCGGATCGATCCCGTGGGGCGGGAAGCCGTTCTCGCGCCGGAACTGTTCGATGAGATCCTGGTGAAGATCGCCCGGCTCCGCCGGCGTTCGTTGGATGCGCGCGGGAAGAGCGGCGGGACCGGCCTGCTGGACGACGTGCGCCAGCTCGTGGGCGAGGAGCCGCTTGCCCTCCGCGCTCTCCGGCCGGTACTCGCCGGCGCCGAACGCGACGTCCCGCCCGACCGTGAACGCCCGCGCTCGGACCTCGCGCGCGGCCTCCGCGGCTTCGCCGCCCGCGTGGAGGCGCACGCCGGAGAGGTCGCTCCCGAAGCGGGGCTCGAAGTAGGAGCGGAGGGAGGGCGAGAGCGGCTCGCCGCCGCCGTTTCGCAACGAGGCGATGCGCGACTCCGTGCGCGGCGAAACGGCTGGCACCCAGCCAATCACCCAGCCAATCGAGGGGTGGCCCTTGCGGGCGGCCACCTGGTCCTGCGGCACCGGCGCGGGCCGGTTCCGGGCGGCGTTGCCCTTTGCGGGCGGCGAGGTCTGGCGCAGCGGCTTCATGGCTCAGGGAGACGTCGAAAGGTTCGGGCTCACTTGTGCGTCCCCGGCGGCTCTTTGCCGTCGTTCGCGACCATGCGGGCGAAGACCGCGTACGAGTCGGGATTCTCGAGCGCCTGCGCCGAGGTCATCTTCTGCCAGCGCTCTTGGAATTCGTAGGTGTCCGGGTCCGGTTGGCCGATTTGGAGAGTGACGCCTTTGTCGACGCCCGAGCAATGGGCCATCTCGTGGATGACGGTGGTGGTCCGGCGGATCTTGTCCTTGCTCTTGAACCAGCCTGGGCAGAGGTGGATCTCCTTGCCTGTGCCGTAGGTGTAGGCGTCGGCCGGCCCCGAGCACTCGCAGACGTAGCGTCCGGTTGCCCCCGCGGCGAACATCGTCTGGATGTCGCTGAGCCGCTGGGAGATCGTCGCCAGCGCGGCCGTCTCCTTGGTCTTGAAGTTCGCGAGGAGAGCCGCCTCGACCCATCCCTTGACCTCGGCGGTCGCCGAGCCGTCGCGGTAGGCGGCGAAGCGGGTGACCGCCGTCTTCACCCAGCCCGCGCCGTCGTTGTGGAAGCCCTCGATCTCGGTCTTCTCGGCATCGGTGCAGGGCGTCGTCCGGTTGGCGCTCGCCGTGTCGCTCTTGCAGCCGGAGAGGAGGAGGGCGGCGATGACGATGACGCCGATGCAGATCAGCTCGCAGCGCTGGGCCTCGGCGCCGATCGCGCCGGTGAAGGGCGTCACCCGCAGGCCGCCCGGCAGCGCCCAGGACATGAGATTGGGCGGCGCCGTCGGGGCCGCCGCGCGCGGCTTCGGCGGCGCGGTGTAGCCCTGGAGCAGCTCGGTGATGCTCTTGTCCGCGTCGCCCGCGATGACCTCGTTCTGCTTCGGGTCCGAGTCGAAGCCGAGGGTCACCCCCTTGCCGTCCGTCGCGCGCGCCGCCTCGAGCTTGGGCAGGACGGGCGCCAGCTTGTTGTACTGGGCGAGGATCTTCGCCTTGCGATCGGCCGGGATGCCCGTGCCGTTCTGGCTCCGGAGCGCAAAGGCGAGAGCGAAGCGAAGGACGGCGATCGCATCCTCGACGTCGTAGCTCGAGCCCATGGTGTCGAGCACCGCGCGCTGCGCCACGGGCTCGGGCGTATCGAGCGCCGGCCGCGCCGCGGCCTGCTGCACGACGTGGGTCAGCTCGTGGGCGAGGAGCAGGCGGCCGCCCTCGGTGTCGGGGCGGAACTCCCCCGCGCCGAAGACGACGTGCCGGCCGACGGTATAGGCGCGCGCGTTGAGCGCCCGGGCGGAGCCGGCGGCCTCGCTTCCGGCGTGGACGCGGACGCCGCCGAAGTCGGTGCCGAAGCGCGGCTCCATGTAGGAGCGGACGCCGCGGTCGAGCGGCGCGCCGGAGCCCGAGACCCCGGGCGGGGAAGGGCCCGAAGGCGCGCCCGGGCTCGCCGCGGCGCGCTGCACGGGAGCCCGGCCGGGCAGAGGCGTCGGCGCGCGCGCGGGGTCGCCGGACGCGCTCGGCGATCCCGGCGCGCCGCCGCGCACCACCCTCTCCGCGACGGCGTCCGCCTCGCGCTCCCAGACGTCTCCCGGCTCGCTGACGCGGAGCTTCGCCTGGAGCGGAAACGGCAGGCCGCGCGGCGCCGGATCGAAATAGCCCGAGCGGGCGTCGGGGGTGCCGATCGCGGCGCCGTGCGTGCCGAAGCTCAGCCCCGTGCCGACGGCTTTCCTGTCGACCCGCGTCTCCTCCTCTTCGGCGCAGGCCGCGCACTTGCGCTGGACGAAGACCTCCGAGCCGCCGGCCGCCGAAGAGCCGAGGGCCGCCACGGCGGGCGCGGCTCCGAGCAGCCCGAGGGATCCGAGCGGGCCGAGGGCGAGCCGCGTCCAGAGCGGCCCCGCGGTCGCCGGCCCCGGCTCGGCGGGGCGAGCCGGCGCGCCCGCCGGCTCGCTCGCGGCGCGGCGCGCGGCGCTCCGGCCCGGGTGCGGCTTGGGGGCCGCGGCGGCCTTCACCGGTGGCTCCCCGGCGGCTCTTTGCCGTTGTGGACGAGCTGGCGGACGAAGACCGCGTACGGATCGGGGTTCGCGAGGGCCTGCTGCGGCGTCATCGTCGCGTAGCCGCCGTGGAACTCGTAGATGTCCTCGGCCTTGCCGCTGGTGAGCGGGATCGAGCCCTGGAGCCCGGAGACGTGGCCCATCTCGTGGATCAGGGTGGTGGTGCGGCGGAGATCGTCCTTGCTCGCGAACCAGGTCGGGCAGAGGTGGATGAGCGTGTCGCCCGCGTTGGTGTAGGCGTCGATCGCGCTCGAGCAGACGCAGGTGTAGCGCTGGCCGGGGCCGACGCTGCCGAACAGGATCTGGAGCGTCGCGAGCTTGGCGGCGACCGCGGCGACGGTCTTCGACTCGGTGGTCTTGAAGTTCGAGTTGAGCGCCGCTTCGACCACGGCCCGGTGCTCGGCCCCGTCGGTGCCGCCGCGATAGGCGGCGAGCGAGGACACCGCCGCGCTGACCCAGGCGACGGCGGAGGCGTGGTAGTGCTCGATCTCGCCCGTCTGGGCCGGCACGCAGGGTGCCGACTGCGTCTTGCTCGGCTCGTCGCTCTTGCACCCGGAGAGGAGCAGGCCGGCGAGGATGACGATGCCGACGCAGATCAAGCCGCAGCGCTGCGCCTCGGCGCCGCCGGTAAACGGCGTGATCCGGAGGCCGCCGGGGAGCGCCCAGGCCTGGACGGCGGGCGGGGCGGAGCTCGCGACCGGCGCGCCCGCCTTCGGCTTGGGCGGCGCGATGAAGCCCAGGTAGAGCTCGTCGATCGTCTTGTCCGAGTCGCCCGGGTTGATCTCGTTCTTCTTCGGGTCCTCGTCGAAGCCGAAGGCGACCCCCTGGCCGTCGGTCCCGCGCGCCGCCTCGAGCTTCGCGAGGAGGGGCAGCATTTTGTTGAACTGGGCGCGGATCTTCGCCTTGCGCTCGGACGGAATCGTCGCGTCGTTCTGGGCGGTCAGGGCGAACGAGAGCGACGCGCGCAGGACGCGGATCGCATCCTCGACGTCGTAGTCGCTGCCCATCGAGTCCCGGACCGCGCGCTGCGCGACGGGCTCGACGAGGGAGGAGCCCGGGCGCGCCGCGGCCTGCTGCACGACGTGGGTCAGCTCGTGGGCGAGCAGCCGCCGCCCCGCGTCGCTCTCCGGCCGGTACTCGCCGGCGCCGAAGACGACGTGGCGGCCGACCGTGAAGGCGCGCGCGTTCAAGGCGCGCGCGGAGCCTGCGGCCTCGCTCCCGGCATGGACGCGGACGCCGCCGAAATCGGCGCCGAAGCGCGGCTCCATGTAGGACCGGACGCCGCGGTCGAGCGGCGCGCCCGAGCCCGAGACCCCGGGCGGGGAGGGTCCGTCCCCCGGCTCGCCGACGCGGAGCTTCGCCTGGAGCGGAAACGGCAGGCCGAGCGGGCCGAGAGCGAGCCGCGTCCAGAGCGGCCCCGAGGCCGCCGGCCCGGGCTCGGCGGGGCGAGCCTGCGGGCCGGCGGCCTCGCCTTTCGGCGCGGCGCGGGGTGAGTGGGCGGGGGAGCGCACCGGGATCTCTCCGTCACGGCTCCTTGCGCTCGGCTCCTTTGCCGCCGCCGCGCGTGCGGCGCGCTTTCAAGGCGGGCGGCGGTGGCGGCGGGGTCTGCTGCATGAGCCGGGCGAACAGCGTGATCGCCGCGCAGTCGACCGGCCACGGCGTCACGTCGCCGTTCAAGAGCGATTGCACCTGGATCGGCCGATCCAGGTCGTGGACGATCCGCTCGCTCTGTTCCCGGTGGAGGCTCCGCAGCTCGTCGGTCGAACCTGCCGGCGAGATCGCGAATCCCTGCCAGGAGGCATCCTTCGGCATGCCGTCGGGACCGTAGATCGTTTTCACCTGGGCGAGCAGTTCGTCCACGGCGTCCGGCGCGGGATCGGCGGTGCCGTCGAGGAAATCGACATCGTCGAGGGGGACCTGGAGCATGGAGGCGGGCTCGACGCCGCTCGTGACGATGGTCTTGGCCATGGCGCTGAGCGCCGTGGACGAGATCGGAGCCTTGATCGCGAAGACCGCGTTGCAGACGGACTGGATC
>DATMZM010000505.1:0-7033 GCA_035607445.1 Thermoanaerobaculia bacterium
CCCAGCTCGCCGCTCCGGGATTGGAGGGCGAGGCCCTCGCGCGCCGCGTCGGCGAGACCGTCCAGGCGTTCTACATGCCCACCCGCTACTCGGCCGACGCGACGCGCACGGCGGCGGCGACGCTCGCGGACGAGCTGGGCACTCCGCTCCGGACCGTGGCGATCGAGGACGCCTTCGAGCGCGAGGTCGAGGCGACCCGCGCGATGCTCGGCCGGGGCGAGCCGGGGGTCTCGGACGAGGCCGCGGAGCCGAGCGAGATCACCAAGCAGAACGTCCAGGCCCGCCTGCGCGCCGGGCGGATGTGGAACTGGGCGAACTCCGCCCGCTTCCTCTTCCTCCAGACCGGCGACATGAGCGAGAAGGCGGTCGGCTACACCACGATCGGCGGCGACCTCGAAGGGGCGCTGTCGGTGATCGCGAACGTGCCGAAGACGGTGGTCGTGGCGCTCCTCGAGAGGCTCTACGACCGGTTCGGCTTCGCCGGAGTGGCGGAGACGCTGCGGACCGAGCCCGGCCCGGAGCTCGCGGCGGCGCAGACGGCGGAGGGCGAGCTGATGCCGTTTCCCGTGCTCGACGCCTGCCTCCACCTCTACGCCGGCGAGAAGCTCGCTCCCGACGAGGTGGCCGCGGCCTTGCCGTCGCTCTTCCCCGAGATCCTGCCCGAGCGCCTCGCGGCCTTCGCCGAGCGCTTCGTCGTCCTCTTCACCCGGTCGATCTACAAATGGGTGCAGGCGCCGCTCGCCCTCCACGTCGGTTCGCTCGACCTCGACCGCGAGCGGGCGCTCCAGTTGCCGGTCGTCCAGAGCGCCGAGTGGAATGGGGAAAAAGGGGGCGGAAAAAAATAGTTGGCCGGAAGTGTTGAGAACGGCACCCCCCTTTTCCGTCTTTTCTTGGATGGGAGCACCTCACGCTCCCGGAAACGGAGAAGACCCATGGCTGCATCGTTCGCCTCGCCCGCCGTGCCCCCCGCGCCTCGCCTCGGCCCCGCGGACCGCCTGGTCCTCGCGGTCCACGACGTCACTCATCCCCTCGTCCGCTCGAATCCCTACGGGATCTCCGAGCGCCTGCGCGGCTCCGCGGTCGGCGCCGCCGACCTCCTGTCGCGCGGCGAGAAGGGCGATCGCGCCGCCCGGCTCGAGCAGCTCGCGGAAGCCCGCAGCCGCTTGGCCGAGCTCGCCTACTACGTGGATCTGGGGGAGCGTCTGGGGGTTCTCGATCCGGCCGAGGCGCTCGAGCTGTTCGAGCTCGGCCTCGCCGCGAGCGTCGATCTCGCCGCCCGGCTCGATGCCCTGATCTATCGGCGGAACCCGGCGCCGTCCCCGCTCGCGCCGGCTGCCGGAAGCGAGGAGGCGTCATGTTGACAGATTTCTGCTTGGCGTGGGAACATCTCTGCATGAGAACGACCCTCGACCTCGAAGACGCCCTCGTCCGGGAAGCCAAGAAGCGCGCCGCGGAGGCCGGGGAGCCCTTCACCCGGCTCCTCGAGCGGGCGCTCCGCCTCTATCTCCACGACCCCGGTCCGCCGGAGCGCGCGTTCCGGCTCGACCTGCTGACGAAGCGGGGCCGGCTCGAGCCGGGCATCGATTGGGACGACCGCAACGCGCTCGTCGAGAGGATGGAGGGGCGCGCGTGATCGCTGTCGACACCAACGTCCTCGTCTACGCCCATCGCGAGGAGAGCCCCAAGCACGAGGCGGCGCTCGCGCGCCTGACCGAGCTCGCCGAATCGCCCGAGGTCTGGGCGATCCCCGTCTTCTGTCTGGGCGAGCTCGCGCGCGTGATCAGCCATCCGCGGCTGTTCGATCCGCCCCATACGCCGCGCGAGACGGCCGAGGCTCTCCGCCGGCTGACCGGCTCGCCGAGCTTGCGGATCCTGGCCCCCGGGCCACGCTACCCCGAGCTGCTCAGCCAGGCGATCGAAGAGGGGGAAGCGAAGGGGAACCTGGTCTACGACGCGCAGATCGTCGCGCTCTGCCGCGAGTATGGCGCCCGCGCTCTCCTCACCGAGGATCGGGATTTCGACCGCTTCCGCGGTCTGGCCACCGAGCGGCTGGCCGCCGCTTGATCGCTCGGTGGCTCCGGCAGTCACCGCTGGAGAGCGTAGGAAATCTTGAAGAAGAGCGAGCGGCCGGTCGCGAGCAGGTCGCCGTTCTCCTCGACGGTGCGGTCGTCGCCGTAGCCCAAGAAGAGCACGGTCTGCCAGTTGATCTTGTAGCTGTAGAGGAGCGAGCCCAAGAACGAGCCGGTGCGCGGGGGCAGGAGGACGCCGGCGACCTCGGAGTCCTGGTCGGTGCGCACGGTCTGGGCGATCAGGCGGAGGTACGAGCGGGCGGAAAAGCCGTAGGTCGCTTTGAGCCGCTCGAACTGGGCGGTGAACAGCCGGCCGCCGCGGGGAGAGCGGCCTTCGGCGTCGACGTCGAGCCAGCGCCTCTGGGCGCTCCACTCGAGGCCGAGCCGGTCGGTCGGGCGCAGGGTGCCGGTCAAGGTGACGAAGCCGCCGTCGCCGAGCCGCGATTGCCCGAAGTCGATCGACTGCCCGAGCTGCGCTTCCAGGCTGATGCGCGAGAACCGGCGCGAGGGATCGAACTGGAGGAACAGATAAGCGGATTTCTGCTCGAGGAGGCTGCCGCCGGTCGCGATCTGCTCGGCGTGGAGCTCGAAGATCCCTTGCAGGTTCTTGGCGCCGAGCACGAACAGTCCCGGGTAGAGATCGCGATAGATCCGCCCGCCGTGGCTGTCCTCTTCGACCCGACCGCCGGCATAGGTGCGGACGAAGCGGAAAAGCCCTCCCTCCGGATAGAAGCGGCGTCCGGCCTGCGCCAGCAGGCGACGGTAGCCGACCTGCGGGACGAACCCCGAGTCGGCGCGGAAGTCGTCGCCCGCGTCCTGGAAGCCCAACTGCCAGTCCGAGCCGGTCGAGTTGTGGCGCCAGTCGAGCCGCGCGTCGTGCGAGGAGAGCTTCCGGCCATCCCATTCCGCCGCGAGCGCGGGCAGCCGGGGCGTCTCCGTGTCGCTCCACAGGAACTGGCCCGTGATCGCGTCCTGGTCGTTCGGGCGCCATTGGAAATCGGGACCGAAGACCCGGTTGTAGCCGCCGCCTTCGATCTCCCGGCTGGTCAAGAGGAGCCCGCCGAACGAGGCGCCGAAATCGTGCCGAACGCGCGCGATTCCGACGCGCGAGCGGAATTCCTGGGCCGCCAGGTCGGACGAGGTCGGGCCGGGCAGGACGACGAGGCCGCCGCCGCGGTCTTCCGAGACGAGCACCGTGTAGGCCGAGCCGCCGAGCTTGCCGGTGCCGCGCAGGCCCCAGCGCGGCGAGGTGATCGTGCGCGTGTAGACGGCCTGGATGGGCGTGTCGAGCAGGTCGACCCCTTCGAGGAGGAAGGGCCGCTTTTCGGGGAAGAACAGCGCGAACCGCTGGTTGACCGCGATCTGCGGCGCGTCGGCCTCGATCTGGGAGAAATCGGGGTTGATCGTCGCGTCGACCGAGTGGTCGGCGCTCGGCGTCCACTTCAAGTCGAGGCCGAGGTCGCCATCGGTCGGCCCGGTCTCGAAGTCCTCGTCCGAGCTCGAGCGCCGCTCGGCTTTCGCCGCCGTCGCGTAGGGAGCCGCGACCAGGTGGCCGGCCGAAGGCAGGCCGGAGAGGCCGCTGATCTCCTGGCTGTGGCAGATCGAGCAGTTCGAGCCGCGCGGTATCGGCGCGTTGTAGAAGGCGTAGCGGAAATCGCGCGGGTAGTTGCGCCAGATCAGGATCCCCCAGCTCTGGGGATTGGTCTTCGGGTAGCGCAGGGTCGAGAACGGGATCCGGTACTCCGCCTGCCAGCCCTCCGCGGTGATCTTGGCCGCGGTGTCGTAGAAGAAGTCGGGCGAGAAGTCCTCGTTGCCGTTCGCGTCGTTGTACACCGCGTCGCCCTGGATGCCGCGCGGGTTGACCCGCAGCTCGATCGCCGAGCGCCGGTCGTTCCGGGTGTCGAGGAAGACCGCGATGTTGTCGTCGGTGCCGATCACCGCGTCGCGCTCGACGTACGGCGCGCGGATCGCCGACGGGTCCGGGTCCTTGGCGAGGACCGCGATGTAGAAGTAGCGCTCGTCGTAGGTCAGCCAGGCGATCGTCTCGACCTTGGGCGGCGTGTTGTCCCCCGGCGAGGTCTCGAAGAACCTGTCGATCTTGGCCGCGGTCTGCCACCCCGGATCCGTCAGATCGCCGTCGATCGTGATCGCGCCGGTCGAGCGGATGATCGGCAGTGCCGGAACGCCGGCAGGAGCCCCGGTCTGCGCGGTCTGAGGGGTCTGGGTGGTCTGAGCAGGACCGGCGACGGAGATCCAGACGAACAGCGAGGCGAGCCCCAACGACCTCTCAAGCATGCGCGAACCCTCCCGAGAAATCCCCTCGGATCGAGTCGGATACGTGCGGGTGAGAGCTTTGTTTTTTGCGGGGGCGTTCTGACGTGATCGGATGCCCTGCGGGTCATTTCGACGGTGGATTCGCTTGAGGCCGTAATACAGTAGGAGTCAGATCGATGACCATACCGTGGAAAACCGTCGGCGCCGTCCCTTCGTCCGAGCTTTGGGACGCGCGGCGCGCTCTGCATTGGGCGGTGCAGGCCGCCGCATCGATCGGCAAGCAGCTGGTGGCGCCCCGACTGGACGGTGGCGAGCAGAGCCTCGTTTGGGACGGCAACTTGGGTCTCCTGATCCAGGACCCCGTGTCCGGAGCTGCTCCGAGCTTTCGCTCCGCGTTGCGGTTGGAACCCCCGGCACTCGTGCTGACCGATGAGGCGGGGGAGAGCGCTGCCGAGTTTTCGCTCGCCGGGCGCACTCTCGCCGAGGCGTACGCCTGGCTGGCCCGGGAGGCCGAGGCGCGGCTCGGGCGACCGCTCGAAAAGCCTCTGGAGCGGCCGGCGGCCGACAAGCCGGAGGAGACGGAGATGCCCGATCATCCGGTCGCTCACGGGGCGCCCTTCGAGGTTTCTCGGCAGGCCGC
This sequence comes from Thermoanaerobaculia bacterium, assembly GCA_035607445.1. Taxonomy (GTDB): domain Bacteria; phylum Acidobacteriota; class Thermoanaerobaculia; order Multivoradales; family UBA5704; genus DASYKS01. The sequence goes on from DATMZM010000505.1 coordinate 4,984, forward strand.
GGCCGAGCTCGCCCGCTGGTTCGACGACGGAGAGATCGCGATCGCCGCCGTCGCCGAGAGCGCGGGGAACGCTTCGCCGCTCCGCGTCTGGCCGCACCATTTCGACCTCGCGATCGTCCTGACGCTCGAAGGCGAGGGCGAGGACGCCCGCGCTCTCTACGTCGGGATGACGCCCGGTGACGTCGCCCGCCCGGCGCCCTATTTCTACGTTACGCCCTGGCCCCCTCCGGAGAATCCCGAGCCGCAGCCGCTCCCCGCGGGTGGGGTCTGGAACCGCGATCCCTGGTTTGGCGCGGTGCTCGAGGGCGCGCGCCTGATCGAGGCTGGGGACGGCGCGGCCCAGGCGGCGCGGACCGAGGAGTTCTTTCGGGCGGCGATTCCCGCCGCGCGCCGTTTCGCGCTGGGAGGCAAGGCATGAGCGATGCCATGGCCGGACCGCCGGGCCCCGAGGGTGCGAGCGGCCCCGGCCGCTGGTACAACGTGGGCGCGGTCGAAGATCTCCAACGGAAACCGCTCCGCCAGGTCACCATCGGCCGCGCCAAGATCGCTCTCTCCTATCGGGACGGCGCGTTCGGCGCGGTCTCGGGCGCCTGCAACCATGCCGGTGGGCCGCTCGGCGACGGCCAGCTCGACGGCGAGTACATCGTCTGCCCGTGGCACCATTGGAAGTTCCATCGCGCGACCGGCGAGGGCGAGCCGGGCTTCGAGGCCGACTGCGTGCCCCGCTACGACCTGAAGGTCGAGGACGGCCACGTCTGGATCGATCTTCAACCGGCGACGCTCCGGCATCGCCTGCCGCACGAGCCGCACCCGCTCGCGCGGCCGGTCGTCCGCGAGGACGGACCGGTCCGCCTGCTCGGCATCTCGACCACGGTGATGGACAACGCCTACCCGCGCTACTCGACGTCCGACGATTTGCTCGAGACCGCGCTCGCGCAAGCCGCGTCCCAGGGGGTCGAGACGCGGCTGATCCGCCTGCGCGAGCTCGAGTTCCGCCCCTGCGAGGGCTACTACTCGAAGAGCTCCCACGCCTGCACCTGGCCCTGCTCGATCACCCAGATGGACCCCTCCGACCAGCTCGACCAGGTCTACGAGGGGCTCGTCCACTGGGCGGACGCGATCCTCGTCGCGACGCCGATCCGCTGGGGCTCGGCCAGCTCGCTCTACTACAAGATGGTCGAGCGGATGAACTGCGTCCAGAACCAGGTCACGCTCAGCAACCGGGTGCTCCTGCGCAACAAGGTCGCGGGGTTCATCATTACCGGCGGGCAGGACAACATCCAGTCGGTGGCCGGCCAGATGCTCGGCTTCTTCGCCGAGATCGGCTGCGTCTTCCCGCAGTTTCCCTACATCGCGCACTCGCGAGGGTGGACCGCGGAGGACATGGAACGAAACGTCGCCTTCGTCCAGGGCAGCACGGACCTCCACGCCGCCGCCCGCGAGCTCGCCGACCGGACGGTGGCGATGGCTTCCGCGCTCCTCGCCCACGAGATCGAGGAGCAGCGCGTCGGGCGCGCGGGCCGGAAGGGGTGCCTGCCCGAGACGCCCGAATCGCCGGCGGCCCAGGCGGCGGCGGTCGAAAGGGAGGGCAACTCGTGAACGACGACCTCGAGCACCTGCGCTGGCTGGCGATCTTCTACTACGTCGTGGCGGGGATCACGGCGCTCCTGGCCTGCCTGCCGCTGATCCAGCTCTTCTTCGGCCTCGCGTTCTGGAATGGCTGGTGGGACCGCACGACTCCGGACGTCGGAGCGACGATCGCGGGCGCGGTCCTGGTGACGATCGCGAGCGTCTTCCTCCTCTTCGGATGGACGCTCGTCGCGCTCCTCCTCCTCGCCGGGCAGTCGCTCGCGAAGCACCGCCGCTACACCTTTTGCTTCGTCGTCGGCGCCGTCGCCTGCATGATCATGCCGGTCGGCACGATCCTCGGCGTCTTCACCCTGATCGTCCTCTTGCGGCCCTCGGTCAAGGCGCTGTTCGGCGTCGCTCCGTCCGGCTCCGCGCCGGCCCCGCCGACTTCTCCGCCCGAGGCCGCCGCCGGATGACGCGG
>DATMZM010000460.1:0-4741 GCA_035607445.1 Thermoanaerobaculia bacterium
AGCGCGAAGAGAAGGCCGAGGGCGGGACCGAGGCGACGGGAGCAGATCATGATGAGCCTCCGAGATCCGAGCGAAGGAATCGTAACACCTTCCCCCATCTTGGAAACACGCGGGGCCGGGGGGATTACTCCCCCTCGGCCCGCGACGTTTCGGAGACGATCGCCGGTCCGGCCGTTTGACGCCTCCGCGGGCCTCGAATAGCCTGACGCTCGAGATGAACAGCCCAGCGGACGACGCCCTCCTCGCGAGGCTCGCCCTCCACTACAAGCTCGCGACCGAAGAGCAGCTCCAGGCCGCGCGCGACCGCCAGGCGGCGGCGGGAGGCGGCCGGCCGCTCGGCGATCTGCTCGTCGAGCTCGGGATCCTGCATCCGAAGCGCCTCGAACAGCTCGAGGCCGCGCGCGCCGAAGTCGTCCGGCGCCAGGGTCCTGCGACCACGGCGGAACCGACCGCCGCACAAACGCCGCCCGCTCCTCCGGCCCCCAGCGCAGCGGCCGGCGCGAGGCCGGACCCGATTCCTCAGAGCGCTCCGGCGCCTCTCCCGGCGCTCGATTCGACGCCCTCGCGTCCGGCCCTCGAAGCCATGACCCCACTCGCCGCGGCCCCCTCTGCTCGGCCGGTCGCGCCTCCCGCGCCCGCGCAGCGGACCGGGAGCCCGCAGACCGCCGAGACCCCGCGCACCTCCGGGGACTCTCCGCGCAACGCCGCACGCCTCGACCGCCTGCTCGAATTCGCGCTCCGCCAGGGGGCGAGCGACATCCACGTCCACAGCGGCGCCTCGATCCGCTTCCGCCGGCACGGGGAGATGATCGAGACCGAAGGGCTGGCCATCGACCCCGCCATGGCGGAGAGGGCGATCCGCGAGATCCTGCTCCCCGAGCATCAGGAGGTCCTCGATCGCGGCGGCCAGGTCGACTTCGCTTACGATGCGCCGGGCCTCGGCCGCTTCCGCGCCAACGCCTATCGGCAGACGCGCGGCATCGACGCCGTGTTCCGCGCGATTCCCGGAAAGCCGCCGACGCTTTCCGAGCTGGGGCTGCCGAGCTCGCTCGCCCGCCTCGCCGACTTCCACCAGGGGCTCGTGCTGGTGACCGGCCCGGCCGGTTGCGGCAAGTCGGCGACGCTCGCCGCGCTCGTCCACCTGATCAACGGCTCGCGCCGCGACCACATCATCACGATCGAGGATCCGATCGAGATCCTCCACCCGTCGCTCTCCTGCGTCGTCAACCAGCGCCAGGTGGGGATCCACACCGAGTCGTTCTCCCGCGCGCTGCACGCCGCTCTGCGCGAGGATCCGGACGTCATCGCGATCGGCGAGCTGCGCGACTTGGAGACGATCGCTCTCGCGATCACCGCGGCCGAGACCGGCCACCTCGTGCTCGCGACGCTGCACACCTCGAGCGCGATCCGCACCGTCAACCGCCTCCTCGGCGTCTTCCCGCCGAACCAGCAGGATCAGATCCGGACCATGCTTTCCGAGTCGCTGCGCGCCGTGATCTCGCAGCGCCTGGTCGCGCGCGCCGACGGCGCGGGGCGGGTGGCCGCCCTCGAGGTGCTGATCGCGACCCGGGCGGTGGGCAACCTGATCCGCGACAACAAGACGTTCCAGCTCAAGTCGGTGCTCCAGACCGGCACCACGCACGGCATGTGCCTGCTCGACGCCTCGCTCGCCGATCTGATCAAGGCGGGCACGATCACGCGCGAAGAGGCTCTGAAGCACGCCGAGGATCCGGCGAAGTTCCAGGCTCCCGGCAGCGCGGGCGCCCCCTCGGGACCGCAAGGGGCTTAGCCGATGCCGCGCCTGCACGAGCTTTTCCACTACCTGCGGGATCACGGCGGCTCGGACCTCCACTTAGCGGCGGGGCTCGAGCCGCGCATCCGGCTCCACGGCTCGCTCGTCTCGGTCGAGGGTTGGACGACCCTCGACGAAGCCCCCATCGACGAGCTGCTCCGAGAGATCGTCTCCGAGGAGCAATGGACCGACTATCGCGCCTCGGGCGATCTCGATTTCGCCTACGGCTTGGCCGGCGTCGCGCGCTTCCGCGCCAATTTCCTGCGTCAGGGCAACGGCCCGGCCGCGGTCTTCCGGATCATCCCCGAAGACATCGTGCCGATCGAGCAGCTCGCCCTGCCGCCCGCGATCGAGACCCTCGCCCACCTCCACCAGGGCCTGGTCCTGGTCACCGGTCCGACCGGCTCCGGAAAGTCGACGACGCTCGCCGCGATCATCGACAAGATCAATTCCACCTACCCCAAGCACGTGGTCACGATCGAAGACCCGATCGAGTTCGTGCACAAGAACCGGCGCTGCGTCTTCTCGCATCGCGAGCTGGGCAGGGACACCGAGAGCTTCGCGGCGGCGCTCCGTTCCGCGATCCGCCAGGACGCGGACGTGATCCTGGTCGGCGAGATGCGCGACTTGGAGACGATCGCGCTCGCGATCACCGCCGCCGAGATGGGATCGCTGGTCTTCGGGACCCTCCACACCAACGGCGCCGCGAACACGATCGACCGCCTGATCGACGCCTTTCCGGCCGACGAGCAGGCGCAGGTGCGCACGACGCTCTCCGAATCGCTCGCCGCCGTCGTCTCCCAGCTCCTGCTCAAGACCGCGGACGGACGCGGGAGGGTCGCGGCGAACGAGATCCTGCTCAAGACCTCCGGCCTGCCCAACGTCATCCGCGAAGGGAACACGCCGATGATCGCGACGATCATCCAGGGCGGCCGGTCGCAGGGCATGCAGCGGATGGACGACGCTCTCCTCTCGCTCGTCCAGTCGAAGCGGATCACGCCCCGCGACGCCTACATGAAGGCGACCGACAAGCAGAAGTTCGAGCAGATGATCGAGGACGAGTAACCCGGCAACGCAATGGGCCGTTCGGCTATCATCGCGTGCCAGCCAACGTGGGCAACGCTCGATCCGAGCACGAAGGAGATGCCGATGCGCCGGACCCTCCTCTCCCTGTCCATCCTCGCCCTGTTTTCGATCCCCGCGCTCGCCGCGGAGCCCTCCCTCCCCTGGCTCGACCAGACGCCGGCCGCCCGGGTCGACTGCGGGCGGACGATCCTGGATCTGATCGTGGCCGAACCGATCGATCGCGAGCCCAACGACGGCGGACCGGTCAACACCTCGGACCCGAACTGCATCTGCCCGAGCCCCGTCGGGCTCGGTTGGAAGATGCTTTTCGACGACTGCGTGTACCATCCCGAGACGACCTTCTGCACCGGCCGCTGTTACTGGGACAACCCGATCCGGCACATCGGAACGACGACCCCCTGCGGCTCGCCCTAGGACGGTGAGGGCCTCCGCCCGCGGCGCCCTGCTCCTTTCGGCACTGCTCCTCGGCTCGTGCGCCGGCTCCCGCGGATCGCTTCCGCCGGAGCCGCCCGCCGTTCCGCGGCACCCTCTCTTCGCCTTCCGCGCCGGCTTCTGGGTCAGCCTCCACCACCACCTGCGCGGCGAGGCGCGCCGGCTGGATCTCGTGAAAGAGGGCAAGCTCGAACCCGAGCCCGACCCGGCCTCCCTTCCACCCGCGGAGCGGTCGGCCTGGGAAGGCGCTCTCGCGATCTACGCGCGGACGATGGCGACGCGCGACCTCGTGTTCGATCCGGGAATGGCCGAGATCAAGAACGCGCTCGCGGGCGTGGGAGGGGCGGCGCACCTCCCCGCCGCGGACCTACCCGCGCTGCCCCCCGAGGTGCGGACCGCTCTCGAACTGGCGGCGCCGGTCTATCGCGCGCGGCTCTGGCCCGAGCACGAGCGGCTCGCCCGGGCCTGGATCGCGGAGATGGCGCCGCTCGTCGACCGCTTCGGACCGGCGATCGCGCCGCGGGTGGCCGCCGCCAACCGCACCTACTGGCCGGCCGAGCCGATCCCGGTCGAGATCGTCCCGGAGGCCGGACCGAACGGCGCCTACACGACGAGCCCGCCGACCCGCACCTCGATCTCGAGCCGAGACCCCGGCTACCGCGGGTTGTCCGGTCTCGAGATGCTCTTCCACGAGTCCTCCCACGCTTGGGGCAGGGCACTCTCGGAAAGCCTGGCGGCCGAGGCGAAGCGGCAGGGCGTCGAGATCCATCGGGACCTCTGGCACGGCGTCCTCTTCTACACGGCCGGCGATCACGAGGCGGGAGCTCGAACGCGCAGGCGAGCCGGGCTACGTTCCCTACGCCGACAAGAAGGGCCTCTGGCAGGGCGACTGGCAGCCGTTCCGCGAGCCGATCGGACGCGTCTGGCCCGGGTGGCTGGACGGCGGAGCCTCCTACGAAACAGTCGTGCGGGATCTGGTCGCGGCGTTCACCCAACCGGCCGCGCCGCAGTGATGGCCTGACGAGCGCCGGGTCTCGGGCCGCGTGCTACCCTCTTCGGTGACGATCGAAGGAAGAGCCCGAAGCGATGAACGCCGCCCGCACCACCCTCTGTCGATGGCTCCTCGCCGGCCTCATCGAGCGCGGCTGCGATCCCTGGTCCGCCCGCAAGCTCGAGCGCGTGCCCCGCATCCGCACCCTGACCGACGCCGAGGTCGCCCGCCTCCGCTCGCTCGCCCTACCGGTCGTCCTGGTCGGGAACGTCGTGCCCTTCCCGCGCCGGCTGCGCGCCCCGGCGCTCTCGGTCTGAGGCGTTCGCGGACCCTACATCAGACGGCTCGGACGCGAAGGGAGACGACGCGCGCGAGCGCCTCGAAGTCTCGGTCTCGATGCACAACGGTCAAGGAGTGCCTGAGGGCGCAGACCGCAATGA
>DATMZM010000139.1:0-3523 GCA_035607445.1 Thermoanaerobaculia bacterium
CGTCGGCTCGTTCAACCTCGACCCGCGCTCGGAGTTCCTGAACACCGAGATCGCGCTCAGCTTCAAGGACCGCGCCCTCGCCGGCCAGCTCGCCGCGATCCTCGACTCCCACCTCGCCAACTCCGTCCGCATCGACGCCCGCGTCTGGCCCGAAGGCGCCACGGGACCGTTCCCCGGCATCCCGCGCCTCAAGGTCGTGAAGCTTCGGCTCCTCCAGCTGCTCGCGCCGTTCATCGAGCGCCAGCTGTAGCTCTTTGTGCTGAAGGCGGCGTTTCGAACGCGCGTTCGAGAATGGTACGATTCGCGGCCATGAACCCCGAAGATCCCCGCTTCCGCCGGCCGCAGAAGATCGCGGTCCTGCCCGGCGACGGCATCGGCGTCGACGTCACCGCCGAGGCGGTCAAAGTTCTCGAGGCCGCGGCCTCGGGCTTCGGCCTGCCGCTCGAGCTGATCCCTTTCCCTTATAGCGCCGACCACTACCTGGCGACCGGCGTCACCCTGCCTCCCGGCACCCTCGAGACCTGGCGCGACGAGTACTCCGCGGTCTACATCGGCGCGTTCGGCGATCCCCGCGTGCCCGACATGAAGCACGCGGCGGATATCCTCCTCGGCACCCGCTTCGGCCTCGACCTCTACGTCAACTTCCGGCCGGTCAAGCTCTACGACGAGCGGCTCTGCCCCTTGAAGGGCAAGGGTCGGGCCGACATCGACTTCGCCGTCTTCCGCGAGAACACCGAGGGCGCCTACGTCGGCGTCGGCGGCAACTTCAAGAAGGGGACGCCGGACGAGATCGCGGTGCAGGAGGAGATCCACACCCGCAAGGGCGTCGAGCGGATCTTGCGCGCCGCCTTCGAGTACGCCGTCGCGCACGGCAAGACGAAGGTCTGCATGAGCGACAAGGCGAACGTCATGCGCTACGGCCACGACCTCTGGCAGCGCTGTTTCGCCGAGGTCGCGCCCGAGTATCCGGGCATCCAGCCGAGCCACCTGTACGTCGACGCCCTGACCATGCAGATGGTCCGCCAGCCCGAGAGCTTCGAGGTCATCGTCACCAACAACATGTTCGGCGACATCGTCACCGACCTGGGCGCCGCCCTCCAGGGCGGCCTCGGCATGGCCGCGTCGGCGAACCTGCACCCCGGGCGGACCTCGATGTTCGAGCCGGTCCACGGCTCGGCGCCGAAGTACGCCGGCACCGGCCGGGCGAACCCGGTGGGCGCGATCCTCTCGGCCGGCCTGATGCTCGAGACGCTCGGCCACGCCGAAGCCGGAGCGGCGGTCGAGGCGGCGGTGATCGCGGCGATCCGCGATGGCGTCACGACCGCCGACGTCGGCGGCACCCAAACGACCTCGCAGGTGGGCACCGAGATCGCGAAGAAGGTCGAGCGCGCCGCGCTCGCCCCGGTGCAGGTCTAGGCGCCCGATCTCCCGATCTCGCCATCGAGCCCGCCGCACCTTCGTCGACCCGTCGCCTGAAGACCGCAGGAGAGACCCCGAATGCCGCCGAGCCCCGGACACGACCGCGAGCTGATCTACGACTGGAACCGCGAGAGCGGCCAGGAGCTGGAACCCCTCCGCGGCCGGGTCGAGCTCGACGACGAGACGCTGCGCGACGGCCTCCAGTCGCCGTCGGTCCAATCGCCGTCGATCGAGGACAAGCTGCGCATCCTCCACTTGATCGCCGAGCTCGGCATCGAGTCGGCCGACCTCGGCCTGCCCGGTGCCGGGCCGCACGTGGTGCGCGACGTCGAGCGCCTGGCGCGCGAGATCGTCGATCACAAGCTCGCGATCACGCCGAACTGCGCCGCGCGGACGCTCGAAGTCGACATCCGGCCGATCGTCGACGTCTCGCAAGCCGTGGGGCTGCCGATCGAGGTCGCCTGTTTCCTCGGCTCGTCGCCGGTGCGCATCTACACCGAGGGTTGGACGCTCGAGAAAATGCTCGAGTGGACGACGAGCGCCGTCGAATTCGCGGTCGAGAACGGCTTGCCGGTCATGTACGTCACCGAGGACACGACGCGCGCCCATCCGGACGACCTGCGCCGCCTGTACACCGCGGCGGTCGAATCCGGGGCGCGGAGGGTCTGCGTCTCGGACACCGTCGGCCACGCCACGCCGGCCGGAGCCGCGGCGGTGATCCGCTTCGTCCGGTCCGTCGTCGACGCCACCGGCGAGGACGTCCGAGTCGACTGGCACGGCCATCGCGACCGCGACCTCGGCGTGATCAACGCGCTCTCGGCCGCGGCGGCCGGGGCCGACCGCCTGCACGGCACGGCGCTCGGCATCGGCGAGAGGGTGGGCAACTGCCCGATCGACCTCCTGCTCGTCAACATGCAGCTGCTCGGCTGGATCGACCGCGACCTGTCGCGGCTCGTCGAGTACTGCCGCCTGGTCGCCGAGACGACCGGCGTGCCCTGCCCGGACAACTATCCGGTGATCGGCCGCGACGCCTTCCGCACCGCGACCGGAGTCCACGCCGCGGCGATCTTGAAGGCCCGGGCGCGCGGCGAGGACTGGCTGGCGGACCGGGTCTACTCGTCGGTGCCCGCGAGCCTGATCGGCCGCCGCCAGGTGATCGAAGTGGGCAACATGAGCGGCAAGTCGAACGTCGTCTACTGGCTCGAGGAGCGGGGGATCGCGCCCGAGCCCGGCCTGGTCGACGAGATCTTCGAGCGCGCGAAGGGCTCCGGGAGGGTGCTCGAGGAGGGGGAGATCCTCGGCATCTGCCAGACCCACGGCGCGACCGCTCCCGCCTAGGGCAAGGCCGCGCCCGGCCGCCCGCCCATGCCCCGCCGCCGCAGCGAAACCTCCGATCCCGAAGCCGATCCCGAAGCGGCGGCGGCTCTGCGCGAGCGCCAATCCCCTTGGTTCCGGGCGCTCCGCCTCTACTTGGAAGCTCTCGCCCTCGAGCGCGGCTTGGCCAGAAACAGCGTCGAGGCCTACGAGCGCGACTTGCTGCGCGCCGGCCGCGCGCTCGCCAAGGGAGGCTCGGACCTCTTGACGGCGGGACCGACGGATCTCGCGGCGCACGTCCGCGAGCTGCGCCGCGGGGGCCTCTCGCCGCGCTCGATCGCGCGCGGCCTCGCCTCGATCCGGGGCTTTTATCAGCACCTGGTCGAGACGGGGGAGCGGGCGGACAACCCGGCCCTTCACCTGGTCCAGCCGCAGCGCTTCCGCTCGCTGCCCAAGGTGCTCACCGAGGCGCAGGTCGCGGCGCTCCTCGCGGCGCCCGACGTCGCGACCCCGCTCGGCCTGCGCGACCGGGCGATGATCGAGCTGCTCTACGCCGCGGGGCTCCGCGTCTCCGAGCTGACCGGCCTCACCCTGCCCCAGCTGCGCCTCGACTCCGGGTTCCTCATCGCCTACGGCAAGGGCGACAAGGAGCGGATCGTCCCGGTCGGCGAGGCGGCGGAGGCGTGGGTGGGGAGGTACCTGCGCGAGGTCCGGCCGATCGTCGCCGAGGGCAAGCGGCACCCGGTCGTCTTCGTCAACCAGAGGGGGGATGGCATGACCCGCCAGGGGT
>DATMZM010000456.1:0-3394 GCA_035607445.1 Thermoanaerobaculia bacterium
GTCGCGGCTCGACGAAGGCAGGCCGGTCGCGTCGTCGATCGTCTGGTCGAGCACCTTGAGGGTCGTGGTGCCGACCGCGATCGACGAGGTCGCGCGGACGCCGCTCGCGTAGGTGTGGGTCGTCTGGTACGCGGGAGGAAACGTCGTGTTGTTGTTGCAGGTCAGGTTCCAGGCGCCGTTCGGGTCGGTCGGCAGGGCCTGCGCGTCGCCGCCGTACTGCTTTTCCGTGCCGACGTTGCCCTGGCCGTTGTCGCTGTAGGTTTCGACCAGGTCGTTCGCCTGATAGTTCGAGCCGTTCGCGGCGTGGACGTGCCGGCCGCGCAGAAAGCCCGTGTTCGCGTCGAAGCAGAACGAGCGGTAGAGGAGCTGGCCGCCCTCGCTCTCCCACGCGAACGTATAGGTGCCGAGGATCCAGGGGCTCGCCGCAGGCCACGGGACGAAATTGGGTTGGCCGAGCGTCCCCTTGTCGGGGTTGTAGCCGGTCACCGCCGTTCGCACGTCGCTGCCCGGGAAGGTCCCTCCCGTCGTGCTGCCCCGGTAGTGGCCGAACCCGTCGAAGTCCGAGAGATCCTGGTCCGCCACCGTGGTCGCGGCGCCGTCCTGGTAGGCCGTCCGCTGGCTCGCCAGGCGCTGGTTGAAGCGGGTCTTGTCCTCGAGGGTCAGCCCGGAGAGCGTGGGGTCGGCGTCGCGCTCGTAGCGGACGTAGCCGGTGCGGTGGAGCGTCGTGCCGGCGAAGATCTGGGTCGAGAGCAGCCGTCCGGTGCCGTCCCCCGCCGTCTGGCGGGTGAACGGAAGCCCATAGTCGTAGGCCTCGTTCGCGACCGGGCAGTTCTTCGCGCAGATCGAGAAGTAGCGCACCGTCCGGTTGCCGAGCGGATCGGTCGTCGCGTTGACCAGCTCGCGGCGCGGCCCGTTGGGTGTCTGCGGCGCGCTCATCGCCGTCGAGTAGGTCCAGGTGCCGATCGCCGTCGTGTCGTCCGCGTCGATCAGCCGGCGGGTGCCGACGCCCGTCGTGCGCTGCCAGAACGAACGCAGCGTCGACTCGGTCGGGTAGGTGTAACCGATGTAGTCCCAGGCGATCGAGCCGAGGGTCGGCAGCCCCAGTTTGCCGAGCATCCCGGTCTTGCAAGGGCTGACGTTGCCGGGAGTCGTCGGGTAGTACGCGCTCGCCGGCATGCGGTAGGTCGTGCCGTCCGGCAGGTCGATCCGGGTCAGGAGCGGGACCGCCACGGCCTGGGTCAGCGGGTCGGTGTTCTGGCACCCGGTCAGCTGGACCCAGACGCCGTCGTCGACGTTGTAGCGGAAGGTGTAGGTCGCCACGTGATTGCCGAACCCGGCCAGGTCGATCCGCGAGACCACCTTCCTCTGGTAGGCCGGCGAGAGCCCGGGAATGGTGCGGAAGGTCACGGTCTGGACCCGCGAGCTCGCGCTGTCCGAGATCCGCCAGACGTCCGCTTGCGCGGCCGGCACGTCCACGCCGCCGGCGAGATAGCGGATCTGGACGAAGTTCGAGAAGCGATCCCGGATCCGGATGGGATAGCCCTGGCCGTCGAACTCGTGGATCGTCCCGTCCGGGAACTCGATCTGCTGATTCGTCGTGGTCGTCGCCGCCTTGTAGCGCAGGTAGCTCCCGTCCCGCGTGTACTCCAAGCCTCGCGAGAGCGCCTCGTCCCCTTCGTGCAGCGTCGGGTAGAAGGCATGGCGCGAGCCGTCCGGCGCCAGGTAGTTGTCGCGCGCGACGTTCAGGTCGTTCGTCGTGCTCGGCGGATTGAAGCGGCCGAGGGTCACGAGCCAGCCCAGCCCGGCGTTCGAGATCGCCGCCGGCAGAGATTGGGTGTAGGGGATCTCGGTCCCCGTCGAGGTGTCGACGCGCTGCTCGAAGTCCCAGACCTGGCTGTTGTAGACGAGGGTCAGACCATAGGACAGATGGGAGTTGACGGGGGCCGAGCGGCCGAGCGGGATCGCGACCGTCAGGTTGCCGTTGAACGGGTTGACGCTGTCGAGGTCCCCGGACGACCCCGAGAGCCCGCGCGCGACGTTCGGATGCTCCTGGGCGAGCGCCGGGCTCGCGGCGAGGGAGGTGAGGCCGAGGGTGAGGCCGAGAGCGATCCCGAGTCGGAAGAAGCGGGCGCTCATTGGACACCCCCAACCGTCTCGAGGACGACCTCGAGCGACCGGGCGTCGACGAGCAGCAGGACGTCGCCCTCGGCGAAATCCTCGGGAGGCCGGGACGAGCTCTCGAGCGCCGTCATGCGGTCGAGCGCGGTCTCGGTCACCCCGTCGGCCGCTCCGTCCTCGTCGGTCGCGCTGCCGTCCCCCGTCGAGATCGTCCAGGCACCGAGACCCGGGCGGACGACCAGGAGCTCGCTCTGGAAGCGTTCGTCTTGCACGGTGCCGCGCTCCGGCTCCGGGCCGCTGTGGCCGACGCCTCGGCCGAGCCAGGTCCCCTGCTGCAGGACGAAGCCCAGGGGGGTCGCGAGAGCGGATTCACCCGTGGCGAGGTCGACCGCCGCCCAGACGGATGTCGGGGCGACCGGCCGGTCGAGCGCGAGGCTCACGATGCCGTCCCCGTCCTCGTCGGCCCGGACTTCCGCCAGGGTCCTGCGCGTCACGACGTCGTCCGGATCGATCTCCCGCGAGACGCCGAAGAAGACGACGTTCCCCTGGGACGAGCTGGCGATCAGGGTCTGATCAAGGATCTCGAGCTTCAGAGCGCGGGCGCTCGAAGAGCAGAGTCCGAGGAGGGCGAGCGAGAGGCTCGCGGCGAGGCAACGTCGATGGGTCATGAGCGATCTCCAAAGGATCGGCGAACGAGAAAGATGTCGAGCGAAAACTGTCGATGGCGCTCGGCGCGGAAGCATCCCGCGTCGAGGGACAACGCGTTTCCCGAAAAGTGTTGATCGCGGTGGTTTTGATCGATCGGACGCGCCGCGATCAGCCCGGCGTCTTCGTCCAGGGCTTGAGGCAGAGCGCCAGCTGCGCGCTCTTCCCTCCGGGGGCCGCCCGCTCGCCCTTTCCCGCCAGGTCCGCCTTCTCCTCGTTCTCGTCCTTCGCCGCCGGCTCGCCTTCCTCCGCCGACTTGGCCTCCGCCTTCTGGGCCTCCGCGGCTTTCCTGCCTTTGCCGGCCTTGCCTTTGGCGGTCTTGCCCGCGGGCCGGGCGCCGCTTTTGCCCCCCTCGGCCACTTCGAGGTGGTAGCCGCAACCCCCGGCGGCGGGGATCTCGCGCTCGAGGTCGGGCTCGAGGGCGGCGGGAATCGTCGACCACGAGCCGCCTTGCGGCGCGAAGGTGCCGAGGTCGGCGACCCTCCGGCCGTCCGGATCGAGCAGGGTCAGGCGCACGGGGCGGCCGAGGCCCGCGCGCTCGAGCACGCCGCGGATGCCGAGGGTCAGGAAG
>DATMZM010000329.1:0-11750 GCA_035607445.1 Thermoanaerobaculia bacterium
CGGCAGGCGAAGGCGGGGGATCCGCCGTCGCTCTCGCGCTACCGGATCGATCTCCCCTACCCCTCCCTCCCCTCCGCCCGGCTGGTCCTCGCGACGACGGCGCGGGTCTTCGAGCGCGAGATCCGCCTGGTGGAAGCGCCCGAAGCCGCGCTCGAGCCGAGGGGCGACCGCGAGCCCGGCGAGCGGACGGTGGCCGCGGCCGGCTGGCGGCACGCCGATCCGGAGACCCCGGCGCCGGAAGTGGTCCTCGATCTACCCGAGAGCCCGGCGACCCGCTTCGAGCTCCTGATCGAGGAGGGGACAACACGCCTCTCCCTCTCGCCGCGCCCCGGCTGCTCCTGCCGGCCCACCGCCTGCGCTTCTTCTATCCGGCGGCCGCGGGGCCCCTGACGCTCCTCTACGGCCAGCCGGGGCTGCCGCCGCCGCGCTACGACCTCTCGCTCCTCGCCCCCCGGCTCTTGGGCGAGGCCGCGCACGAGCTGACCCTCGGCCCCCCGGCCCGGAAGGCTCCGGAACCGGACGCCGCCGCGGCCGGCCGCAAGGCCTTCTGGGGCGCCCTGGTCGCGGCGGTGGTCGTGCTCCTCCTCGTCCTCGGGCGGCTCCTGCGCGGGCAGCCGGAGGCGCCTTCGAGCTGAGCGGTCGCTCCGCGATCCGAACTCCCATCCGGGCCGAACGCGCGTATGATCCCCCAAAAGTAACGCCGGGCGACCGCGGGCCGCCCAAACAACGCGAGCACACCACCATCGAGCGCAGCTCGCCCGGCGCATCCCTGCGCCGGGCCGAGGAGCGCCGGTCCCCGGCTGGTTTGGCCGCACCTGCCCGGGGGAACACACGCTGCGGCCGATCCGGGAGAATCGCATGGCCAAGATCATCGGTCCCCTGACGTGGGCTTGGGTCATCATCATCGGCATCCTGATGATCCTGCCCGACGGCGTCGTCGTCTGTCTCGCCTGCGGCCTCGTCTTCAACAAGGTCCTCGGCGTCATCTCGATCGCGCTCGGCGTCGCCGGCTTCGTGACCAGCCGCGCCCGGACCTGAGGCGCAGCCCTCTCCCGCAACAAGACATCCTCGAGCCGCGAGCCCGAAGGACCACGGGCTCGCGGCCCGCCTCGTCCCTCGCTACTGCATCCCTTGCCGGATGGCCGCGAAGACTGCCCACAGGAGCCCGAGACCGGCGACGGGCAGGAAGAGGAGCTGCTCTTCCAGGTTCGGCTTTGGAGTCACGAACGGATAGAAGAGGAAGCACAAAGCGGAGGGGAGAACGCCGGTACCCAAGAACACCGTCAAGGCTGCGGAGAAGCTCATCGTCCAGGATTGGCGCCTGACCCCGCGGAAGATGTAGATCGACAACACGGCGAGAAGGCCGCAAGCGGCCCCGCTGACCGCAACGGGCCAGTAAAGGAAGGGGAGATAAGAGGCCATTCTCAGCCGGCGGAAAGCTCGCGATTGCGGACCAACCCTGCCGCGGCTCCGATCAAGCCACCCACGACCGCTCCGACCGGACCGAGCAATCCCCCCACCACCACACCGCCGGCGGTCGGCCCTACGACACGCGCGACGGAAGCGATCGAGCTCGCCGTCGAGTTGTCCGCTTTTTCCTCTTTGGGGCTGACCAGGGTTGCCATCGTCTTCTCCTGACTCCCGACATTCTAGGCAAAGCGTGGTAGCAGGTCAAAGAAGGAACGGCGGGCGGGCGGCTCTTCGGGCGTTGCGAACGCTGTCCCGCTTTGGAGCATTCCCGTACATCTCTAGGTAGGGCCGATCCGACATCCGATGGCAGGACCGCGTTCCCGCGGCGGCTGAGCTCGATTCCGCCGCGGATCGGCGCTCGTCTGCTCCGGCGCTTGGCCCACAACGAAAAGGAGATCGAATGAAGGATGGAAGAGGCGTTCTCGGCGCTCGGTGCTGTCTCTTGGCAGGCTTCGCTCTGCTCGCCGCGGTCGGTGCGGCGCAGGCGCAGAAGGGGGGCGGCGACGATCCTCCCGGCCCGCTCGTCGTGGGCAAGATCGTCGAGGAAGCGCACGTTTTGCCCGACATCACCAAACCGAACTGGACCGAGACACCGCTCTGGACCCTGGCGCTCAAGTCCCCCTCGGCGAGCTACATCGCCCCCCACTTCTCGGCGTTTTCCCTGCCGGAGGGCGCCTACCTGGTGATCCGCTCGCCGCGCAGCGGGCCGGCCGAAGGCACCACCTATACCGGCGCCGGCAAGATCCTGCCGCACGAGGTCACCGGCGGCTTCTGGGCGACTCACGTCCCCGGCGACACGGCGCTGCTCGAGCTGTATTCGCACGTCCCGGTGCGCGGCGGCTCGCTCGTGATCGACCGCTACGGCGCCGGCTTCCCGCGCGACGAGAGCGGTTTCGAATCCCTGTGCGGCAACGACGACACGCGCTGGGCCAAGTGCTACCAGACGAGCGAGCCCGCGATCTACAGCCACTCGCGCGCCGTCCTGCGCCTCCTGATCAACGGCAACAGCGCCTGCACCGGCTGGCTGGTCGGCAACGCGGGCCACGTGATGACCAACAACCACTGCATCGGCGGCTCGGCGGACGCCGCGAACACCGACTACGAAATCATGGCGGAAGGCGCGAGCTGCACCACCGCCTGCAACAGCTGGTTCGGCTGCCCGGGGGTGATCCTCGCCAACAGCGCGACGTTCGTGAAGACGAGCGTCGGCCTCGACTACACCCTGGTCCAGCTGCCGGTGAACCCCACCGGCACCTACGGGTTCCTCCAGATGCGGACGAGCGGCCCGACCGTCGACGAGCGGGTCTACATCCCGCAGCATCCGCTGGCCTGGGGCAAGCGGATCGCCGTCACCTCGGACAACGCCAACGATCAGTCCGGATTCTGCGAGATCTTCAGCCTCAACGAGCCGCCCTGCTCGGGATCGGGCTCGGACGTCGGCTACTTCGCCGACACGCAAGGAGGGTCTTCCGGGTCGCCGGTGATCGCCTACTCGGACAACCTGGTCGTCGCGCTCCACCACTGCGCGGCCTGCCCGAACCGGGGCGTGCCGATCGGGGCGGTGATCGCCGACCTCGGCGCGAGCCTGCCGCCGGCCTCGACGGTCAACCCTTGCACGAACCCGTGCCCGACCGGCGGCGTCTACGACGGTGCGAACTGCTACATGTGGTCGGTGCCGGGCAACGCGCCGTTCATCTGGCAGGGCGGCCTCTACTACCAGCCGCTCTGGCATCCCAACGGTCCCTGCCCGCACCCCGGCCCGAACAACTGGAGCCTGGTGAACTACCCGGCGACCTTCGACGGCGCCAACTGCTACTTCGGGAACTTCGGCCCGAACCCGTTCATCTGGGGCGGCAACTACTACCTCGCCGCGGCGTGCCAGAACTGCTCCAACCCCTGCCCCTACAACGGCATCTTCGACGGCGCGAACTGCTACCTGTTCTCCTGGCCCGGCGTCTCGCCGTTCGTCTGGTCCAACAACTGGTACTACAAGCCGGTCTGGAACCCGGGCGGCAAGTGCCCGCACAAGGCCTACAACAACTGGACCAACCAATGGGTCCAGCCGACCTTCGACGGCGCCAACTGCTACCTCGGCTCGGCGGCCGCGGGCCAGACCGCGTTCGTCTGGGGGAACAACTACTACCAGTCCCCGGTCTGCCACCCGTAGCGCGGGCGGGTTTTGACGAGGACACCCGGGCGGGCGTTCAAGCCCGCCCGGTCCGTCCGCCTCGCTCGCCCGCCTCGTTTGACTCCCCCCGGACCCCCCGGCTAGACTTCCGCGTCCGCGTGGGGGCCGTAGCTCAGTTGGGAGAGCGCTTGAATGGCATTCAAGAGGTCGTCGGTTCGATCCCGATCGGCTCCACCAAATTAACGTCGCACCGATGCCGAGCCCTTCCTCCCGCCGCAAGCTGCTCTACTCGATCGTCTTCTTCACCAATTTCCTGTCGCTCGGGTGCCAGGTCATCTGGGTGCGCAAGCTGTCGTTCCTGTTCGGCTCGACGGCCGGCGTGTTCGCGACCGTGCTCTCGGTCTTCCTGCTCGGCCTCGCGTTCGGCGCTCTTTGGGCCGGCCGGCTCGCCGACCGCTCGGCGCGGCCGTGGATTCTCCTCGGGCGGATTCAAGCCGTGCTCGGCGCCTACGTCGCCCTATCGCTGCCGATCTTCGAGCTCGCGCGGCGCTTCTATCTCCACGCCTTCCCGAACGACCTGGCGCCTTTACCGTCCGCTCTGTGGAAGTTCCTCGTCGTCCTCGTCGTCCTGATCACGCCGACGCTCGCGATCGGCGCCGTCTTTCCTCTCGCGGTCCGCCTGCTCACGCGCGACCTTTTGGGGATGGGCGGCGGCGTCTCGCTCGTCTACGGCCTCGATACCTTGGGCGCCGCTTTGGGCGCGCTCGTCGCCGGGTTCGTCCTGGTCACCGGGCTCGGGCTCTCGGCTTCGACCTGGCTGCTCGGATCTCTGGCTTTCGCGTCCGGCCTGTTCCTTCTGCTCGAGAAGTACGAGGGCGTGGGAGTCGAGGAGGTGCGCCGACCGGCCGCGCCCTCGAACATCCGCAAGGAGAAGCTGCGCCGGAAGATGGAACAGGAGGTCGAGAGCGCACGGGCGGAGTCCGCCGAGCCGATCGCCGGGCCGCTTCCGGTCTGGCCGGCTTGGAAACTCGGGCTGATCTTCGCGACCTTCTTTGCGACCGGGCTCGCCGCGCTGCTGCTCGAAACGGGCTGGAACCGGCTCTTCTATCTGATGAACGGAACCAGCGTCTATTCGCTCTCGAGCGTGCTGACCGGGTTCCTGACCGGGATCGGCCTGGGCAGCCTCGCGATCCGCCGCCGGATCGACAGGATCCGCGATCCGCTCTCGGGCGTCGCTCTCTCCTTCGCGATCATCGCGCTCGGCGGCATCCTCGTGCTGCGCTGCGGTCCGCTCTTCGAGCGGCTCTATCTCGCGATCTTCGCCGCCTCGCCCTCGTACTTCCTGTTCCAGATGACGGTCTGCCTCGCGATCGCGGCCATCGTCTCGTGCGCCACCCTCGCGATGGGCGCCAACTTCCCGCTCGTCGCGAAGATCTGCACGCGGGTGGCCGAGCGGCGCGGTTTCTCGGTCGGCCAGGTCTTCTTCTGGAATACGCTCGGCGCCGTCTTCGGCGCGTTCCTGGGCGAGTTCGTGCTGCTGCCGCGCTTCGGCTTCGCGGGGCTCGGCCTCGCCACCCTCGCGATCTACGCGCTCGCCGTCGCGGTGTTCCTGGCTCTGTCGAGCGAGCCCGGGCGCGGCCGGGCGGCTCTCGCCGCCGTCGCGCTCCTGGTCGTGGCGATCGTCCTCTCCCCGGTCGTCCTGCCGTTCCGGCTGCCGGTCCACGCGGTCTACTACCACGGCCTGCGCAGCGGCTCCTGGGAGAAGTTCAGCCGGGAGATCGATGCGATGAAGGTGCTCGACGAGAAGCAGGGCTTCTACGGCCAGGTCGCCGTCCTCGACTTCGAAGCCGAGCCCGGCCAGCACGTCCGCCTGCTCAAGCACAACGGCAAGACCGACGCCTCGACGAGCGTCGCGGACAACCAGACCCAGATCCTGCTCGGCCACCTGCCGCTGTTCTTCCATCCGGACCCGAAGGAGGTGCTCGCGATCGGGCTCGGCGGCGGCGCGACGCTGCGCGCCCTCGCGCACCATCCGGAGGTGCGGCGGATCACGATGGTCGAGATCGATCCCCTGGTGACGGCCGCGGCGCGCTCCTATTTCGCCGACTTCAACGATCGGGCGCTCGAGGACCCCCGCGTCGAGGTGGTCACCAACGACGGCCGCAATTACGTCGATGGCTCGACCCGCACCTACGACGTGATCAGCTCGGAGCCGCCGAACATCTGGGTGGCCGGCGTGTCCGGCCTGTTCACCGAGCAGTTCTACCGCTCGGCCAAGGCGCACTTGAACCCCGGCGGCATCCTCTGCCAGTGGCTGCCGATCTACGAGATGGACAAGCCCGACTTCCTGATCACGCTCAAGACCGTTCGCTCGGTCTTCCCCTACCTGAGCTTCTGGGCGGGAGGGGGCGGGGACGTCGTGCTGCTCGCCTCAGAACGGCCCCTGGTCGCCGACCCGGAGCGGGCCGCGGCGCGCCTTTCGGTTCCCGCGGTCGCGAGCGACCTCGAAGCGATCCGCATCGCGCCCGACCAGTTCCGCTACATGCTCGAGCACCCCGATCCGACGCCGCCCGGCCGCGTCGAGATCCTGAACACGGACGACCTGCCGGCGCTCGAGTTCAACACCGCGCGCAACCTGTACGAGTTCGCCAAGCGGAGGTGAAGCGCCCGCGGCTTCTCCTCAAACCGTTCTGCGGCAAGAACGTGACTCGCTTTCGGCGATTCGCGGCACCGATAGCATTGACCCAGATCTGCCGCTAGAATCCGCTCGGTCGGAGACCCGACCGCGCCTTTCGACGACACACCGTGGCGGGACGTCCCCCTCTCCGGAACGCGCCGTGGCGACAGAGAGCGTGGACCGCTCGTGGATCGGATACCGAATCGCCAGGGGACGTGCCGTGCAACCACATAAAGTACTCGTCGTCGATGACTCGAAGTTGATGCGCAAGATGTACGAGGTCATGCTGCGCCAGTACCCGCTCGTCTATGCGGCGGACGGACGCGAGGCTCTCGGCAAGCTCGCCGAGCACGCGGACATCGATCTCATCCTCTTGGACATCAACATGCCGAACATGTCCGGGCTCGAGTTCCTGGCCGCGATGCGCGACGGCCGGGAGAGCTCTGCCCCGCGCGTCGTGATCATCAGCACCGAGGGGCGCGAGGAGGATACGGCGCGCGGCCTGGAAGCGGGCGCCGACGCCTACATCTCGAAGCCGTTCCGGACCGAGGACATCCTCGACGTCATCGCCCGCCTCGAGGGCTTGGGGTCCGCCGAGTGAGCGATTTCGAAGCCCTGGCCGGGCGGCGCCCGGACCTCCAGGTCGATCTGGTCGAACAGCTGCGCACGACGGTCGAACGGGCGAACGACCTGCTCGCGGCGCTCGAATCGAGCTTCCAGCCGAGCGAGACGGCGATCCCCTCGGCCGGCACGCGGATCCGCGAGCTCGAGCATCGCCTGGCGACCGCCGAGTCCGACGTCAAGGAGCTCGCCTCCCGGCTGGTCGAATCCGAGCACCAGTCCGGGCGGTTGATGAGCCTGTACGTTGCGACCTATCAGCTGCACGCCTCGCTCTCGCCGGCCGAGGTGCAGGAGACGATCGCCGAGATCGCGATCGACCTGCTCGGCGCGCAACGGTTCGTCCTGCTGCTGCGCCGCGAGGACGCGGACGACTGCGAGATCGCCCTGCGCCAGGGTTTCAGCGGCGAGGACGGCTCCTCCCACTGGGCCGCCGAGCGGTATGCCGGCGGCGATCCGATGGTCGATGCGACGCTCTCCGACGGCCTGCTCCGCCTGGGGCCGACCGAACAGTCGGCCGCTCTCGCCGCGGTGCCTCTCAGGGTCCAGAACGACATCGTGGGCGCGATCGTCCTGCTCCGGCTCCTCGATCACAAACCGATCCTGCGACCCGAGGACCGCGACCTCCTCGACCTGCTCTCGGCGCACGCGGCTTCGGCCCTCTTCGCCGCGCGCCTGTTCGCCGCCAAGGACCGCAAGCTGCGGACGCTCGAGAGCCTGGTCAAGCTCGCGCGCGGCGCGTAAGCGGCAGAGCCGGAGCAGCCAAGAAAAACCATGGGGATCTCGGGCAGCCTCCAGGACGTCTCGGTCACCGACGTCATGCAGTTCATCCACCTCGGGCGGCGCACCGGCACTCTCGAGCTGCTGCGCGGGCGCGAGCGGGCGGTGATCGGCTTCCATTGCGGCCGTCTGGTCAGCGCGCAGGCGCCGCGCACGCCGAAGATCGGCGACCTCCTCATCTCCTCGGGGCTGATCTCGCGCGCGGAGCTCGACTCGGCGATCGCCGAGCAGCGCACCGGCGGCATCGTGCGCCAGTCGCTCGGCCAGATCCTGATCGGGTCCGGCGACCTGACGCCCGAGAGCCTGCGCGACGTGATCGCGCGGCAGATCGAGCAGGCGGTCTCGGAGGTCCTGCTCTGGGAGGCCGGGACTTTCGACTTCGCGATCGACGACCTGCGGCCGATCGACGACATCGCGCTCTATCCGAGCGACGTGCTGCCCGACGGCGACATCAACACGCAGATGGTGCTGCTCGAGGCGGCCCGCATCTTCGACGAGCGCAGCCGTGAGACTTCGGCGACCGCCTCGGCCGAGAGCGCCGCGCCGGCAGCGCCCAGGCCCGCTGCGGGCTCCTCTCGCCGCGAGGCGACGACGGCGGTCGAGGCGCCGCTCCTCGACGAGGAGTTCTCGGTCGCCGTCGAGTTCGAGGTCCAGATCATCTGCGAGGACGAGGTCTTCTTGCGCCGCCTGCTGCCGGTGCTCGCGCGCCATGGCGATCGCTGCCGCCGGGTCGAGGTCGGCGAGGCCGGCGTCGCGCTCGCGGGCGAAGCGCCGCCGATCGTGATCGCGGACCTGCGCCGGGGCGCCCTCGAGCCGGAGCGCCTCCAGCCGCTGTCGCTCTTCCACCCGCGGCCCTCGCTGATCGCCGTCGTCGATCCCGACAGCTCGTTCGCGCGCGTCTACGGCGCGGGGTTCTTAGCCGCGCTCCCGGCCGAGGTCGAAGCCGTCGTCGCCTGTGTCGAGAACCTGATCGAGGGCCGGCGCGAGGCGGCGCGCGCCGCGCACGCGGAAGAGCCGCGCGAGGTCCGCGGCGGCGTCGAGCGCCTGCGCCGCGTCTTCGGCGACCTGCGCTCCGGGCTGATCTCGGCGACCGTCGCGCTCAACTTGATGCACATCATCTCGGAGTCGGTCGAGCGCGCGATCCTCTTCCTCGTCCGCCGCGACCACCTGATCGCGCTCGGCGCTTTCGGCAATGCGGCCGACGGCCGGCCGCTCGCCGAGCGGACGCGCGGGCGCCACCTGGCCCTGGACGTCGACAGCGTGCTCGCCCGCGCCTACGACTCGGGCGAGGTGCAGAACGTCACCTTCCTCCGGGCCGGCCTGCCGCCGGAATTCCACGAGCTGCTCGGACCGCCGCGCTCGGGGCAGGTGGTGGTCTTCCCGGTCCTCGGCGCGCAGCGGGTGATCTCGGTGATCTACACCGACAACGGCGAGCGCGAGAACCCGATCGAGGACATCGACATCCTCGAGCTCGCGACCGCCCAGGTCGGCATGGCGTTCGAGAACGAGCTGCTGCGCCGGCAGATCCAGCAGAAGGAGTAGCCGACGACCGGCGCCTCCGAGTATCCGCCCCGCTACGGCGCGGAGGACTTCCGCTCCCCCGAGCTCGAATGCGACATGGTGATGAAGGGCGGCATCACGAGCGGCGTCGTCTATCCGCTCGCGATCACCGAGCTGGCGCGGAAATACCGCTTCCGCAACATCGGCGGCACCTCGGCGGGAGCGATCGCCGCTTCGCTCGCCGCGGCGGCCGAGCACGGCCGCGTGAGCGCGGGCGGAGGATTCCTGCGCCTCGCCGAGCTGCCCCAGGTGATGGCGCACGACCTCGTCCGCCTGTTCCAGCCGAGCCCTGGCGGCCGGCCGGCGTTCGCGGTGCTGCTCGCCTGCCTGGGGCCGAAATCCAAAGGGCGGAAGCTCCTGGGGGCTCTCTCGGCGATCCTCGCCGGCCATCCCGTCGCGCTCCTCGGCGGCGGAGCGGCGGGCGCCCTCGTCTACCTGGGCCTCCTCCGCCTCTTCGCCGGGCGGGCGACGCACTGGAGCTTCCTCCTCCTCGCCGCCCTGGTCCTCGCCGGCGGGATTCTGGCCGCCGCGGCACGCTTCGCGATCGGTGTCCGCAAGGCCCTCGAGGAGAACGGTTTCGGGCTCTGTAGCGGCGCGAGTGCAGGCGTGAGAAGCGGCGTCCGCCCCCTCTCCGAATGGCTCGCCGACACCCTCGACCGGACCGCGGGCAAGACCGACCCCGCCGTACCGCTCACCTTCAGGGATCTCTGGGGGAGCGATCCGGACGCCGCGATCGATGCGCGGAAGCGGCGGATCAACCTCGAGATGATGACCTCGAACCTGATGCACGGGCGGCCCCAGCGGCTGCCGTTCGAGACCCGGATCTTCCACTGGCGACCGAGCGACTTCGAAGATCTCTTCCCGGCGCGGATCGTCACCTGGATGCTCGATCATTCCGAAGCCGTCGCCGACGAGGAGCACTGGGATCTCCGCAAGCTGCCGGATTCCGCCGATCTGCCGGTGGTGGTGGCCGCTCGCCTGAGCCTCTCGTTCCCCCTCCTTCTCTCCGCCGTGCCGCTCTACACCGTCGATCGGGCCCAGCCTTCGAACCGGGCCCTCGAAAAGGCCGGCCGTCCGCCCCGGTTCGAGCCCTGCTGGTTTTCCGACGGCGGCCTCGGCAGCAACTTCCCGGTCCATTTCTTCGATGCCTTGCTGCCCTCGCGCCCGACCTTCGGCATCAACCTGCGAGGCTTTCCCAAGGAGTTCCCGAGGACGCAGGTCGAGTGCGACAACGTCCGCTTCCCGACCAAGCCCGGCCAGGAGGTACTGCCCGAGCTCCGCCGCTTCGCGGGCCTCGGCGGATTCCTCCTCGCGATCGTCAACCTGATGCACAACTGGGTCGACAGCATGCAGACCCGCCTGCCGGGCTACCGCGACCGGGTGGTCCACGTCCACATCGACGCCAACGAGGGGGGTCTCAACCTCGACATGCCGGCTCCGCTCATCGAGCGCCTGAGCGAGCGCGGCTGGTGCGCCGGCCGCACCCTGACCCGGGACTTCGATTGGGACCTCCATCGCTGGGTGCGCTACCGCACGGCGATGGCCGCCTTGCAGAAACAGCTGGGCGCCATGGCCGACCGGTTCGAGCACGACGAGCCGACCTACGCGGAGTTCCTCGCCACGTACGGTCCCGACGCCGCTCACTACCACCTGGGGAACGCCACCGACGCCCTCGCCCGGGCCTCCGCCCTCCTCGCGCTGTCCGGCACCTGGCCGCCCAAGCTCTTCCGCGACGCCAACGTCCCGCGCCCCGAGCCCGAGCTGCGGGTCATGCCGCGGACGTGAGGCGGCGCCCGCCCCTCAGTCGAGCAGCCCCTTGTCGCGCATCCAGGCTTCGTTGATCTTCGAGAGGTAGCGGTCGCCCGCGTCGGGGAAGAGGGTGACGACGAGGGCGTCCGGGGGCAGCTCGCGGGCGATCCGCCGCGCGCCCTCGGCGGCGGCGCCTCCCGACGAGCCGGTGAAGATCGATTCCTGGCGCGCGAGGTCGAGCGTCGCCCGATAGGCGCTCTTGTCGTCGACCTTGATGATCTCGTCGATCGAGTCCCACCAGACGGTCGAGGGCATGAAGTCCTCACCGATGCCGTCGATGAGGTACTGGTGGATCTGATCCTGCGGCGGCAGCTCGCGGTGCTCCAGGTAGTACTCGTAGACGCTGCCGATCGGATCGACGCCGATCACCTGGACCGCAGGGTTTTGCTCCTTCAGGTACTTGGCCGCGCCGCTGATCGTCCCGCCCGTACCCACGCCCGCGACCCAGTGGGTGACCCGGCCGTCCGTCTGGCGCCAGATCTCGGGGCCCGTCGTCTTGTAGTGGGCTTGCGGGTTCGCCTGGTTGTAGTACTGGTAGGGCAGGAACGCCCCCTCCTCGTCGCGGATCCGCTCGGCCACCTTGTAGTAGGAGCGCGGGTCGGTCGCGTCGACGTTCGTCGGGCAGGTGATCACCTTCGCGCCGTAGGCCTCGAGGAGAGCCACCTTCTCCTTCGGGATCTTGTCGGCCGAGGTGCAGATCAGCTTGTA
>DATMZM010000335.1:0-28727 GCA_035607445.1 Thermoanaerobaculia bacterium
GTCACCGCCGTTTGTGGCCGCGACCGTTCGCGCCGTGCGGTAGGCCTTGCCGTCGTCCGAGAGGTCGACGCGATAGCTGGCCGGCGCGCCTCCCGGGGCCCAGTGGAGCGTCAGGCCGCCGAATGTGCGCAGCTCGCCGAAATCGATCGCGATCTCGGGGAAGGAATCCTCCGGTCCGCTCCGCCAGGCCGTGTGCGGATCGCCGTCGATCGCGCACTCCGGGGCCGAGTCCAGGATCGCGGAGGAAGCTTTCGCGGTCGGGTGGCCGATGTACGGATGAGGCGGCGGCAGCTCCTCGATCGAGAGATCGGCCAGCTCGACCGTCCCCTTGCCCCCCTGGCCGGCCGTGATCGCGATCTCGAGCGCGGCGGCCCGATGGAGCTCGCCGCCGCCGAGGGGTCCCCAGGCGAAGGCGATCTTCCGCTTCGGGATGCGGATCTCGGTCCATTCGTGCGGGAAGGCGAACTCGCGGCGGGTCGACCACCAGACGTTCTCGCCGCTCTCGTCGATCAGCTTGAATTCGATCGTGTTCGGGAGCGCGTCGCCGCGGATCTCGAAAGCGAAGCGGTAGCTCTCGGGCAGGTCGAGAGGGAGCGCCCTCCGCGCGATCGCCCAGCCGCCGTGCCCTTGGAAATCGAAGTCGAGTCGGAGGGCGTGACCGCCGTCGGGTCCCGTCGTGGGGGACAGCGCGAGGGCGACCCCCGCGGCCGGCGCCGCGGTCCAGAGGGCAGGATCGGAGAAGTCGTCGAGGACGCGGCGCTCGACGTGCGCGGGATGGGCAGAGAGGGAGAGGAGAGAAAGGGCCAGGGCGCCGGCCGAGGGCGTCCTCATTCCTTCACGCTCCCGAGCGTGATCCCCTCGATGTAATAGCGCTGGAACGCGAGGAAGAGGACGAGCACGGGCAGCACCGTGAGCACCGCGCCGGCCATCATCAGCTCGATGTCGAGGGCGTGCTCGCCGAGGAGGTTCGCGAGCGCGACGGGCAACGTCTGGCGCCTTTCGTCCGAGAGGACGATCAGCGGCCAGAGGAAGTCGTTCCAGCTGCCGAGGAAGGTGAAGATGCCGAGCGAGACGAGGATCGGCCGGCAGAGCGGCAGGACGATCGAGCGATAGATGCGAAACTCGCTCGCGCCGTCGACGCGCGCCGCGTCGAGCAGCTCGTCCGGCAGCGAGAGCGCGTACTGTCGCACGAGGAAGATGCCGAACAGGCTCGCCATGCCGGGCAGGACCACGCCCCAGGCGGTGTTGATGAAGCCGAGCGCGCGGAGCATCAGGAAGAGCGGCAGCATCGCCACCTGCGACGGCAGCACGAGAGCGGCGACCAGCCCGTCGAAGATCCTTTCGCGGCGGCGGAAGCGGAGCTTCGCGAGCGCGTAGCCCGCGAGCGTGTTGAGCAGCAGCGAGATCGCCGTCACCGTCGCGGCGAACAGGATGCTGTTGGCGAGCGCGCGGCCGAACTTGAGGCGCGCGAAGAGATCGACGTAGTTGTCGAGCGTCGGCCGGCTCGGCACGAGGGCGGGCGGGAAGGCGGTCGCCTCGCCCTGCGGCATGAACGACGCCGAGACCATCCAGGCGAGCGGCACGAGGGAAGCGACGGCGAGGGCGAGGAGCGTCGCGTGGATCGCCGTCGCGGCGGCGAAGCGGGAGAGCCGCCTCCTCATGCGCGCCGCCCGAACAGCTGGAGCTGGAGCCGGGTCGCGATCAGGATGACGGCGAAGAGGGCGAAAGCGATCGCCGCGCCGTACCCTAAGTTCCACCAGCGGAAGCCCTCGCGGTACATCAGGAACGCGACCGACAGCGTGCTTCCGAGCGGGCCGCCGTCGGGCGTCATGACGTAGGGCTCGGAGAACAGCTGGAAGTAGCCGATGCTGGTCGTCACCGCGACGAACAGGAAGGTCGGCGCGAGGGAAGGCAGCGTGATGTGGCGAAATTGCTGCCAGGGGCCGGCGCCCTCGATGCGCGCCGCCTCGTAGAGCGATTCCGGGATCGCCTGCAACCCGGCGACGAACAGGATCGCCTGGTAGCCGAAGTTCTTCCACACCGCGAGCAGGCAGATCGAGAGGAGGGCCCATCTGGGATCGCCCAGCCAGTCGATCGGCGCGAGGCCGACGAGGTCGAGCGCGCGGTTGAACAGGCCGACGCGCGGATGGTAGAGGAAGCGCCAGACGGTCGCGACGGCGACCATCGTCGTCACCACCGGGGCGAAGAAGGCGGTACGGAAGAGCGTTTTGAATCGCGTGACCCGGGCGTTGACGAGGAGCGCCGCGCCGAGCGCCACCGCAACCGAGGCCGGGCCCCCGGCGAGCACGAAGAGGAACGTGTTGCGCAGAGCCTTCCAGAACGTCGGGTCCTCGGCCAGCCGCACGTAGTTGGCGAGCCCGACGAAGCGCGCGTTGCGCGGGCTCGCGAGCGCGTAGAGGTCGAAGTCGGTCAGGCTGAGCAGGAAGCTCGCGAGAATCGGCAAAACGAAGAAGACCGCGATCAGGGAGAGCGCCGGCAACAGCATCCAGAACGCGGCGCGCGCTTCGCCCGTGCGGCGCTCAGAACGCATGGGGATGAGGATTCCTTTCGAGCAGCCATCTGCGCTTCTCGAGGATCTGGTCGACCTCGCGATCGAGATCCGCGAGCACCTGCTCGAGCGGCCTTTCGCCGCGCGTCGCCTCTTCGAGCGCGGGAGGGATCTTCGAGCAGATCTGTTCCCACTCGGGGACGAGCGGCGCGGGCTCGACGTGCTCGAGCTGGCGCGCGAAGGCGGCGGCTCCCGGATCGCGGGCGAGCCCGGTGGCCTGCCAGACGCTCGCTCGCGGCGGCATGTCGCCGGTCAGTCGGTAGAGCTGCGCTTGCATGTCGGGCCGCGAGAGGAATTCGAGGAACGCCCACGCGGCCTCCGGCACCGGCGTCCGGCGAAACAGGACGAGGCTCGCGCCGCCCGCCACTCCGGCTCCCGGCCAGGGTTGGCCGTCGGGTGCGGGCAGCGGCGCCGTCGCCCAGTCGCCCTGTCTTTCCGGCGGCAGCCGGTCGTGAAACTGGCCCAGGTTCCAGGGGCCGGTGATCACTATCGCGAACTGGCCGGCGGCGAAATCCTGGTAGAGGTTCGAGACCTGCTCGCGGCCGACGAGCGGCGCCAGGCCCGCGCGGTAGATGCCGATCAGAAAGCTGAAGGCCCGTTCGACCTCGGGCGAGCGGAACGCGCCGTAGCGCCCGCCGTCGCGCAGGATCGTCGCGCCGAGCGCCTGCGCGAGGGCGACCGGCTGCTGCCACTCGTCCTTGGGCAGCAGGATCGGAAACTTGTCCGGCCCGTTCTTCGCCTTCAGGCGATCCATCGCCGTCCGCCAGGCGCTCCAGGTGCGCGGCATTTCGGGGAAGCCGACTTCGGCCAGCATGTCCTTGCGATAGAAGAGGAGCCGGGTGTCGACGTACCAGGGAACGCCGTAGACCCGGCCATCGATCACGTTCGTGCGCCAGATGCCGCCGAAGAAGTCGGCCGGACGAAAGTCCGGCGTGCGCGCGATGCGCTCGTCGAGCGGCGCCACCGCGCCGAGGGCCGCGAACTCGGGGATCCAGGTGTTGCCGATCTGCGCGACGTCGGGCGGCGCGCCGCCGACCAAGGCGGTCAACAGCTTCTCGTGCGCCGCCGTCCAGGGGATCTGCTGCACCTCGACCCGGACGCCGGGATGGAGCCGCTCGAACCGAGGCACCAGCTTCTTGACCTCCTCCCCCTCCCGCCCGAGCCCCCAGAAGCGGACGACGGTCTCGGTCTTTCGCGCGCAGCCGGCGAGGAGCAGGACGAGCGCGAAGGGAAGAGCGAGGCGGCTCATCGGCCTCCCGCCGCGCTCGGTGCCGTGCGAAGCGTTCGATCGGGAAGGGCGTGCTTTCCCGGAACGGGAGAGGGTCGGGGTGGCGGGAGGGCGGAGAGCCAGCCGCCCGAGAACCCTGCGCGCCGCAAGCCGCGGACGACGTGCGGGCTCTTCCGCATGAACTTCCAGACCAGCCCGGTGCGGGCGTTCTCGATCATGGCGAGCAGCGGCCCCTGATCGATGCCCAGGTAGTCCGTGTCGAACCAGCCCTTTCCGGGCGCGAGGCGGCCGTGGTGGAGGGTGACGTCGGCGTACGTGAAGCTCGGGTTGAAGGCGTCGAGGAAACCGTAAGGGCCGAAGAGATCGCGGCCGTAGCGCTCGCGCATCGCGTAGAGCGCCGGGAGCACGATCTCGGGCGCGAACGGCAGCGAGCTGCCGGCGGCGGCCGGGCAGATCGTGCCGTCGTCGCGCACTTCGGAAGGCGCCGCGCCGCGCGCGGCATAGGTCATGAAGCGCCGCTCTTCCGTCCGCTCGCCGGCCCGGTAGGGAAGGGTCGCGTCGATCGGTCCGTCGCAGGCGGAAAGGCCCCAGAGGTCGGCGCCGTAGCCCCGCCACTGCATGGGGTTCGCGATCGCGTAGCCCCACTGCGCGTAGGTCGCGCGGCGGGCGTTCTCGAAGTAGTCGATGCCGTGGGCGCGGAGGAAATCGTCGCCGAGCCCGCGGACGTCGATCCAGACCTCCGAGTACTGGTGGCCGAAGAGGGGCGCGAACGGCACGTGCTCGCCGCCGCCGTAGCTCGAGGCCGCCCAGGTGTAGGTCGAGGTGTAAGCGAGCCAGGCGGCGGGGTCGATCGGGTGGGTCGGCGAGCCGAGCGCGAGCACGTAGAGGATCATCGCCTCGTTGTAGCCGCGCCAGTCCCAGCCGTGGAACCGCTCCTCGGGCGTCCAGCCCATGGCCACCCGCGGCTTCCGCGGCTGGATCCACCGCCAATCGGCGCGCAGGTAGAGCGCCTCGGCGGCGCGGCGGATCGCGCGCTCGGTCGGATCGGGGCGATCGAAATAGCCCTGGGAGAAGAGCGCGCCCGCGAACAGCAGCGAGCTGTCGATCGTCGACAGCTCGACCGTCTCGAAGCGGCGCCCGGTCGGCATGTCGAGGAAATGGTAGAAGAACCCGCGGTAGCCGGCGACGCCCCGGGCCTCGGGACCCTGCGGCGCCCGGAGCAGGAACCGAAGCGTCGCGAGCGTGCGCTCGGCCGCCTGGGCGCGCGTCACCCAGCCGCGCTCGGCGCCGATCGGGTAGGCCGTGAGCCCGAAGCCGACCGCGGCGATGCTCGAAAACGACGGGGACGGGTAGCGGTCCGGGATCAGCCGGGTGTTCCTGTCGGCGAGGTCCCAGAAGAAGCGGAACGTCCGCTCCTCGATCTCGTCGAGGAGGAGCCCGTCCGCGGCGGTGTAGGCGTAAGGGGTCGAAAGAGGAGGCGGCGGGGGAGGCGCCGCCGCCTCCCGCTCGCCCGCCCGTCCCCATCCCCCGCCGGCCGCGAGACCGAGGAGGAGGACGAGGGCGAGCGGACGGATACGCATCGGGCCGAGCTTAGAAGTTGTACTTGATTCCGAACTGCAGGCGGCGGGGAGGGTCGATCAAGCAGGCGGGCTTGCCGAAGTCGGGGTTCGGCGTACCCGTTGCCGGGGCGATGAAGCCGTTGTAGCAGCCGAAGTTCTCGTAGTTGAAGGCGTTGAACACCTCGGCGCTGACGCCCAAAGCGCCGGCCCGGCCGATCGAGAACTCCTTTTGCAGGCGCAGGTCGACGCGGCGGAACGCCCAGGCGTTGGGAATGATGAACGAGCTCTTCTCCGGCCGGCCCGCGTTGCGCCGGAAGCGGAACTCGTTCGGACCGAAGCCGCGCGAGGCGTCCGAGATGTGGTACGGCTCGCCCGAGCCGAGCGAGATGAGCGTGCTCGCCTTCAACCCCCAGGGCAGGCCGACGATGCCGTTCGCGACGACGGTGTGACGCTGGTCGTTGTTGACCGGGTAGCGCGGGTAGTCCTGAACCCTGGGGAAGTCGAGGCTGAACAGGTCGCCGCCGTTCTGCTCGGCCTTGGCGTAGGTGTAGGCGAGCGAGGCGCCCCAGCGGGAGACCGGAGAATACGGACGATCGACGGTCAGGTAGACGCCCTTGTACCAGGTCTGCTTGTCGTCGGTCGAGAGCAGGACGTTGCCGAAACCCGGGACCGAGAAGCAGCAGTCGCCGTTCGGCCGGCGGTTGCCGAAGACGTACGAGTAGCCGTGGTAGCTCCTGACGTTCTCGTAGCTGAGCGCGGTGAGCACGCTGCCGAGCTGGCGGCGCACGCCCAGGCTCCACTGGTCCGAGTAGGGGGGCTTGGTGTCGTTCTCGATCAGGAAGACCTCCGGATTCGGTGCGACGCCGGAGGCGATCAACGCATCGAGAGCGGCCTTCGACAGAAACTCGGGGCGCCACTTGATCGTCGGCTGGCCGTCGCGCGGCAGGCCGTCGGGAGAGAACCGGAAGGTGCGCACGGCGAACTGCTGGCGAAAGCGCTCGTCGAGGGTGTCGTTGTAGAGCGTCCGATCGTAGTACCGGCCGAAACCGCCGAAGACCACCGTCCTGCCCTCGCCCGTGACGTCGTAGGCGAAGCCCAGGCGCGGCTGCCAGGCGTTCTTGTAGCCGGGGCGCTGGTTGCCGTTGGTGAAGTACCGCGCGGGCACGAACGACTGGACCGCCGCGCGCACCGCCGCGGGGGTCACGTAGTCGTTGTTGATCATGTTGGTTTCGTAGTCCCAGCGGAGCCCCAGGTTCAAGGTCAGACGGCCGTTGACCGTCCAGTCGTCCTGGGCGAAGAAGCCGTACTGCCGGTTCTTGGTGTCGAGGTTCGGGTCGCCGGTGCCGTAGCCGGCCTCGAACGGGATGTCGAACGACGAGCCGTAGCGGAAGACGGGATTGCCGTTGAGCGACTTCTTGACCCGGTAGTCGAGCCAATCGAAGGTCACGCCGGCCTTGAGCTGGTGCGCCTCGAGGCCGAGATAGGTGACGTCCTCGCGGAGCGCCAAGCGCTGCTGATCGAACTTCTGCTCGGTGTCGCGGCCGCCGATGCGCAGGATGCCTTGGAAGTCCTGGCCAACCAGGTTTGGATTGCTCGGCGATGGGTTCCAGGTGAAATCCTGATAGCTCAAGGTCGACTCGGCGAGGAAGCGGGTGGCGACGAGCTGATGCTTGACGATGCCGGTGCCGACGTCCTGCTTCGCGTTCTCGGCCGACTGGAAGGAGGTCGTGCCCCCGAAGCTGCGGACGTCGGTCTCGTGCCGGCCGTTGACGCTCAAGTCGACCAGTTGGCTCGAGCTCGGCTGGAAGGAGAGCTTGCCGAAGAAGAGGGTCTCGCGGAACGGGCTGACGAAGACCCCCTCGAACTGCTTGAGGAAGGCCGGCGCGTCGGAGCGGCCGGCGGTGACGAGGCTCTCGCGGTTCTGCCGGTTGCCCTCGTAGGAGAGGAAGAAGTTCAACTTGTCCTTGACGATCGGACCGCCCAGGCTCAAGCCGGTCTGGAAGCGCTCGTAGGCCGGCTTTTTCTCGCCGCGCTTCTCGGCGAAGGTGTCGAGCGCGACCAGGCTCTTGTCCTGATACTCGGTGAAGGCGTCGCCGGTGAGCTTGTTGCCGCCCGACTTGGTGACCGCGGTGATGATCGCGCTCGAGGCCTTCTGGTACTCGGCCTTGAAGTTCTGCGTCAGCACCCGGAACTCGCGCACGGCGTTCTGCGGGAACGGATTGCCGCGCGAGGCGTCCTGGCCGATAATGCCGCCTTGCAGCACGTCGTCCTTGTAGGTCGCGCCGTCGATGAAGACGTTGATGTTGCGCGCCTCCTGAGCGCCGTACGAGGCGTTCTGATTGAGCTCGTCGTGCGACAGCCGCACCCCGGGCGCGAGCGCCGCGAAGTTGAGAAAGTTGCGGCTGTTTTGCGGCAGGTTCTCGATCTGCTCGCGGGTGACGTTGGTCGCCACCTCGGAGGTCGCGATCTCGACCGCCGGCGCCTCGCCGGTGACCGTGATCTCCTCGGCGACCCCCGCCGTCGCCTCGAGCTTGACGTCGAAATTGATGCTCTGGCCGATCTGGACCCGGATCTGATGCGCCTGGGGCTCGTGCTTGGGCGAAGAGACCAGGATCTCGTAGCTGCCCGGCGGCAGCGAGATGGAATAGTCGCCGTTCCCCTGCACGCGCCCCTCGGCGGTGAAGCCGGTCTCCTGGTTGACCGCGCTCACCGAAGCGTCGCCGACGGGCGAGCCGCCGGCGTCGGTGATCGTGCCGCGGACCGTGGCGTTGGTGGTCTGGGCTCCGGCCGGCGGCGCGACGCAGAGCGCCGCCAGCAGGAGGAGCGACGCGCTGCAAGAGAGAGCGCGTCCCGTTGTCTTGCCTCTCATCTGGACCTGTCTCCTTCCCTCGTTCGGTCGAACGTTGACGAAAACGGCGGGTTCGAATCGGCACGCGTCGCTTCGGGCCCATTGCCGGCGCCGCACGAGCCGCGCACGATGAGCGTCGCCGGAGCGAGCTCCTCGAGCGGTTCGCCGACGCTTCCGGCGAAAGCCAGAAGCAGCCGCTCCATGGCGCGGGTGCCGAGATCGGCGATGGCGACCCGGACCGTGGTGAGCGGCGGCGAGATGAAGCGCGAGATCGGAATGTCGTCGAAGCCGCCGAGCGCCGAGTCCTCGGGCACTCGGACGCCGGCTTCGCGCAGGGCGAGCAGGCAGCCGATCGCCATCGAGTCGTTGGCGGCGAAGATGGCCGTCGGACGGAGCGGAAGGGCGAGCAGCTCGCGCCCGGCGCGGTAGCCCGACTCTTCGGTGAAATCGCCCGCGAGCTCGAGCGCCGGCAGGGCGACGAGCCCGGCTTCGTCGAGCGCCTCGCGGAACCCGCGGCGGCGCTCCTCGGCGTCGCGGTTCGCTTCCGGCCCCGCGAGGAAGGCGATGGCCCGATGGCCGAGACCGATCAGGTGGCGGCCCATCGCGAGCGCGCCGCCCAGGTTGTCGATCCGGATCCCGGTGAAGCCGTGGGCTTTGGCCTCGGGCGAGCCGTTGAGCAGAACCAGAGGCAGGCTCTCGGGCAGGTTACGGCGGAGCGTCTCGGGGCCGACGTCGGGCGACATCGCGACCAGGCCGTCGACCCGCCCGCGCATCGCCCGCAGCACCGCCTCGACCTCGCCCGGCGCGCTGTGGAATCCCGAGACGAGCAGGTGGTAGCCGGCGCGCCGCGCCGTCGTGTCGATGCCCCGGATCAGCTCGGAGAAGAACTCGCCGTAGACGTCCGGCAGGAGCACGCCGATCGTATGGGTGCGGTTGGTGATCAGGCTGCGGGCGGCGCCGTGCGGGACGTAGCGCAGGGCCTCCGCGGCTTCGAGGATCCTCTGCTTGGTCTCGTCCTTGACCGGCCCTTTGTCGTTGAGCGCTCGGGAGACCGTCGCGACCGACACGCGAGCGCGCTTGGCGACGTCCTTGATCGAGACGCTCGGGCTCGGCACGGTGATCGGATCTCCCTGGCGGCGCGACCGGGGAACTCTTCGAGAGAGCGGCGCGAGATCGGCGGTGCCAATTCGATTGTGTCAGGGTGGAAACGTTTACATCACGGGACCGTAACAAGGCGGCCCGCGGCTGTCAAGGGCCGAATGCCCCGGTGGGCACGCCTTCAGCTCCGGATCAGCGCGAGCCGTCCCGCAGCCGCGCCTTCGCCTCGACGATCGCCTCGTCGATCTTCTCGACGGAGAGATTCGGCGCGCCGCGCCCGCCCGGATAGAAGGGCCGGCCGTACATCGTGAAGGTCTCCGTCCGCAGGTGGGCGACGGTCTGGTGGCCGCGCCGGGTCGCCCGCTCGTGGCGCAGCGCCGCGACGTCGATCGGCGCGACGACGATCTTCTCGCCCGGCCCGGGGTCGGCCTGGGCGAGCAGCCGCCCCTCGAAATCGACCACCATGCTGCCGCCCGGCCAGGAGAAGGGGGGATAGTGCGACAGGCTGGCCGCCTGGTTGCTCGCGACGACATAGGCGACGTTCTCGATCGCGCGGCAGCGGTTGACGACCGTCCACCAGTCCATCGGCGCGGTCGCGCCCCACGGGTCCATGTAGGCCGAGACGCGGATCAGCACCTCGGCGCCGTTCGCCGCCAGCTGGCGCAACGTCTCCGGGAACAGCCAGTCGTAGCAGATCGCCGCGCCGAGCCGTCCGATCGGCGTCTCGACGACCGGGTAGATCTCCTCCGCGTAGCCCGGCAGGTCGTGCGGGCTCGCGTGGACCTCCCAGGGGATCCACGGGTTGACCTTCCGGTACTTGGCGAGGATCCCCTCCGGGCCGATCAGGCAGGTGGTGTTGAAGACCACCGGGCCGTAAGAATCGTCGCGCTCCAGGAACGTGCCGGTCTGGATGTAGACGTCGAGCTCGCGCGCCTTGGCGACGTAGCGTTCGGTGTGCTCGTTGGGGATCGGGATCGCGAGCTTGTCGAGCAGCTCCTTGACGGTCGGATAGACCGGCGCGGCGTGAGCGAACTCGGGAAACGCGAGCAAGCGCACGGGCAGGAACGGCGAGTAGCCTGTGACGGCGTGGTCGATCATCGCCAGCATGCGGTCGACGTGGCGCGCGGTCCCGCGCCGGTCGGGAGGATTCGGAAAATCGACCTGGCAGGCGGCGGCGGCATAGCGCAGGCGGTCGGGTTCGCTCACGGCGGCTCTCCTCTCGCGAGTGCCCATCGTAGCGTGCTCCTGCTGCTACGCTCCGCGCCGTGAAGCGGATCGCGGCGTGGATCGGACTCGGCGCTCTCGGGCTCGGAGCGCTCGCCTGCCGGAGCACGGCGCCCGGGCCGCCTCGCTCCGCGCGATGGGTCCCGGCGGCGATCGTCGATTGGCCGATCCCTTTCGGGCGCGAGCGCCGGCAGCTGACGCTCGACTACATCCGCAATCACTACGACCCGAGCGCGGAGAGGCTGGGCATCCGGCCGCTGGTGATCGTGCTGCACTGGTCGGAGACGCCCACCTTGGCCGCGCTCCACGCCACCTTCGAGCCCGACACGATTGCCGCCGAACGGCCGGAGATCCTGCGCGCCGGGCGGGTCAACGTCTCGTCCCACTTCGGGGTCGACCGCGACGGCACGATCTATCGGTTCCTGCCGCCGACCGTGATGGCGCGCCACGTGATCGGGCTGAACCGCTCGGCGATCGGCGTCGAGAACGTGGGCGGCAGCGCCCTCCCGCTGACGGACGCCCAAGAGCGGGCGGACGCCGATCTCGTCCGCTGGCTCGCCGGCCGCTACCCGACCATCCGCTACCTGATCGGCCACTTCGAGTCCGCCGCCTTTCGGGGCACGGCCTTGTGGGAAGAGCTCGACCCCGGCTATCTGACGGAAAAAGAAGATCCCGGGCCGGAGTTCATGGCGCGGGTGCGCGCGCGGGTCGCGGACCTGCATCTGCTCGACCGCTACGCAGCCGAGGCGCCCCGCCGCTGAAGCCGCGCACTCGCCACGCGAAGTTGTCCCGCATTGCTCCCCTTACGGCACTCTTCAGCTGAACCGAGTGGGCTCGTCTCAATTCCCGGTGACCTCCCAGCCGATCACCTGCGTGCGCCATGCCGGGGAGTTTTGAGACGGCGGGGAGCGAAGCCGCCGCGCTGCTCGAGATCGAAAAAAGCTCCCCGTTCCCGCCGGAAGACGATTTCTCGCGTAACGGGCCGAACGCCACCGTTCGCCCGAGCAACAGCTTCGGAGCTCCTGGGGAGGAGAACGAATCATCTGGCCACTGGCCAAGGAGAAGCGACATGGTGAAACGTAGCGCCATTGGTCTCATACTGGGCTGCCTTCTGATCCTGAGCGCGGGCTCGGCGTTCGCGGGCGGCTACCAGGAGGTGACCGACATCACCAACGTGCCGACCTCGATCCCGGGGACCGTTTACGCCAACTACGTGCCGCTGCACTGGGATGCCCGCTGCATTCCGGTGACCTTCCGCATGAACAACACCCTGGATCCGATCCCGAACCCGCTCGGCGCGGCGTTCCTGAGCTACGCCAATGCCAAGGCGGCGATCCAGTCGGCGGCGAACTCGTGGAACGCGATCCCGACGTCGTACATCCAGTTCAACTTCGGGCCGGACGTCGCGAATGCGGGCAACCGCAAATTCGACATGATCAACGAGATCACCTTCCGCACCGGTCCGGCGTTCAACTTCTTCGCCTCGTTCTTCCCGGTCCGCCTGGCCGCGACGTCGACGCTCAACAACGGCGACGATTTGGACGGCGACGGCGACTCGGACGTCTCGAGCTCGATCACCCAGTGCACCGATTTCGACGGCGACGGCGACATCGAGTTCCCGGCCGGCACCTACGACGCCGGGACGATCATCGAGTTGGACATCGCCTTCAACACGAAGTCGGTCCCTCCGGCCCCCGCGGGCAGCATGGGCGTCCGCTGGACGGTCACCGACGACATCCCGACGCTCACCGGCCTGATCAACTTCAACTCGCTCGACCTGGAGGGCGAGGCCGCCCTTCAGTTCGGTTTCGCGCAGGGCCTCGCGCCCTCCTCGCTGCCCGAGGTCAACCGGCTGAACAACCCGGACGACTCGACGATGTACCCGTTCCGCGACTGGGACGACCCGATCAGCCTGGTCCGCAAGCGCACCCTCGAGTGGGACGACAAGATCACCAGCTCGGTCCTCTATCCCGAGGGCTCCGCGGCCAGCGGCCCGGCCGCAATCCAGGCGGGGGACGTCGCCTTCAGCGACGCCTTCGGCGTCATCGAGGGTAGCGTCCTCCAGAGCGCGGTCGGCCTGCCGATGATCGGGGGCAACGTCACGGCGCAGTTCCACGGCCCCGCGGGCACGTTCAACGTCGGCGACGAGATCAGCGCGGCCTACACCGGCCACGCCCGGATCGCGATCAATCCGACCACCTTCGTGCAGACGAATCTGCCGCCGGCCGAAGGGGTCATCGACGGCAAGTACTTCCTGGCGGTTCCGTACGGCACCTGGGACCTGAACCTCGAGGGAATCGACGGCGTGCCGCAGTCGGCGGCCCAGGTCGGCAACGTGGCGATCCTCGCCGCGGCCTACAACATGGTCGGCATTCCGGAGGAGTTCTGGAGCGGCCCGGGCAAGGCGGAGTCCGCCAAAGAGCGCGATCCGGGGGAGTCGGTGCCGGTGACCGTGTCGCTCGCGACGCCGCACCTGACCGGCATCGACTTCGTCACCAACAAGGGCGTCCGCATCGCGAACGCCGGTGCTCCGAACGTCGCTGCCTTCAACGATCCCCCGGGCACCTGCTTCGCGGTCCAGTTCCCGATCACCGAGCTGATCGCGACGGACGCCGGTCGGGGTCTGAACCTGTCCGACGGCTTCCTCGACAGCACCCACAACGACATGTCGGGCCTGATCATCTACCAGCAGTATTGGCTCGCCTACGGCTCGGTTTCCGGCTCGACAGCGACCATCGATCTCGCGCACCCGCTCGAGACCAAGGTGGGCCCCATGGGCCAGCAGATGTTCGAGGCGGAGCCCTGGTACTTCCAGAGAAGGGACCTGCTCAAGAAGATCATCGACGCCTACGATCGCGGCCAGCAGACCGACGTCTTCCTGGTCGGCAAGACGATCAGCCCGGCGACCCCGAGCTTCACCAGCTTCGCGACCCGGCCCGTGATCGACCTGCGCTCGGACGGCTTCGTGCCGCTCGGCGAGTCGTTCATCGCGACCGATTGCGTGAACTTCACGACGGATCCGACGCGCCTCTTCGAGATCGGCCTCGATTTCACCGAGACGAATCAGACCCTGCCGTAATCCTTCGGTCGCAGTTAAGATTGGAACGAGAGGCGGGCCCGACGGGCCCGCCTCTTTTCGTCGGGCCGCCTACCAGCCGATTCCGTAGTCCTCGCCGTGGTTCGACGATCCGCCCCACATCGTGCCGTGGGCGCGGTCGAAGAGGATGGCGTTGATCGGCCCCGAGTTGCGCTCCTCGAAGTCCAGGCGGTAGCCCAACTTGCGCAGCTCGCCCTGCACCCAGTCGGGGACCGCGGAGGCGAGGGTCAGCCGGCCGGGCTCGATCTTGTGGTCGCCGAAGGAGCTGCGCATCTGGTAGGTCGTGAAGTTCGCGGCCTCGGCGGCTTCCTGCGGGGTCATGCCGAATTCGACGACGTCGAGAAAGAACTGCAGGAGGTTTTGGTCCTGCGTATCGCCGCCCTGGACGGCGAAGGCGAGATAGGGCTTGCCGTCCTTGAGCGCGAGGGTCGGGGTGAGCGTCACGCGCGGCCTTTTCCCCGGCGCGACGACGTTCCACGGACCGTCCGCTGAGTCGACGACGAAGCTCTGCATCCGCTGCGACAGCCCGATCCCGGTCTTGCCCGCGATCACCGCCGGCACCCAGCCGCCGGAGGGGGTCACCGAGACCACCCAGCCTTCGGCGTCGGCCGCCTCGATCGAGGTCGTCCCGGCGCGGAAGGCCTCGTCCGGCGTCAGGCTCGAGACCTGCCAGGCCGGCTTCGAATCGCCGGTGGCGGCGCCCGCCTGCCAGGCCTTCAGCAGGTCGGCGAACGGGTTCGTGCCGCCGCCCTGGAAGGGATAGGGATCGCCCGGGCCGGCGTCGGTGCGGTTCCGGGTCGGGTCGATCCCCTTCGCGCGCTCGCGGGCGTAGTCCTTCGACAGGAGGCCGGCGATCGGCACGGCGGGCGGGAAGGCGGGATCGCCGTAATAGAAGTCGCGGTCGGCGAAGGCGAGGTGCATCGCCTGGGCGACCGTGTGGATGTAGCGGGCGCTGTTGTAGCCCATGCCGCGCAGGTCGGTGCCCTCGAGCAGGTTGAGCGTCTCGAGCATCGCCGGTCCCTGCGTCCAGGCGGTCAGCTTGTAGACCTCGATCCCCTTGTAAGTGGTCGAGACGGGCTCCTCGATCTTGACCTGCCAGTCCGCGAGGTCCCTGTCGGTGAACAGCGCCCCCTCGGCGCGCGCGGCGGAGACCAGCTCGCGCGCGAGGTCGCCGCGGTAGAACAGGTCGTAGGCGGCGAGGATCGCCTCGCGGCGGTTCTCACCCCGGGCCAGGGCCTGGCGCTCGGCATCGACCAGGCGGCGCAGCGTCCGGGCGAGGTCGGCCTGGCGGAAGATCTCGCCGGCGTCCGGGGCCTGGCGCGGCCGATCGGGGTGGGTCAGGAAGACCGCTTTCGAGAACGGCCAGCCGGCGAGCCGCTCCCGGTTGCCCTGGATCGTGTTCGCGAGCTGGGCCTCGATCGGATAGCCGTCCGCCATTTCGATCGCGGGGGCGAGGACGTCGGCGAGCGACAGCTCGCCCCACTCGGCGAGCATCACGAGGAGGCCCCCCGGCGTGCCGGGGGTCACCGCCGCGAGCGGCCCGTACTCGGGCGGGTAGCGAAACCCCTTCTGCTTGAAGAAGTCCGGAGTGGCGCCGGCCGGGGCGACGCCGAGGGCGTTCAGGCCGATGACCTTGCCGGTCTTCGGATTGTAGATCAGCGCCTGGGTCTCGCCGCCCCAGGCGAGGGTGTCCCACATCGTGCAGGTGGCGGCGAGCATCGCCGCCGCCGCGTCGACCGCGTTGCCGCCCTTCTCGAACATCATCGAGCCCGCCGTGGCCGCGAGCGGCTTGCCGGTGATTGCGAGCCAGTGCGCGGCGTGGAGTGGCGGCTTCTGCGTCCGGGCGCCCGAGGCGGCGACCGCGGCGAGGAGGGCTAAAGGGAGAGCGGCGGCGACCAGGATCCGGCGGGCTCGGCGGCGCATGGCGGGACCTCCAGAAGTGAACGTCTGCTGACGGCCAAGGATATGCGAGCTCAGCGCTTCCGGCGGCTCTGGAGGGCCTTGAGCGCCTCGATCGGCCGGCGGTCGGGCGCCATCAGGCGGATCGCCTGGCGCAGCGCCGCCTCCGCCTCGTCCGGGTTGCCGAGCTGCCCCTCGATCTCGCCGAGATAGAGCGCGGCGAGACCGCAGCGGGGGTCGATCCGCAGGGTCTCGCGCAGGTCGCGCGTGGCCTTCGAGCCGGCGGTCGAGGGCGAGTGGCGGAAGCGGGCGCGGGCGAGCTCGGCGCGATACAGGCCGTTGCCGGGATCGCAGTCGGAGGCGAACTCGAGCAGCTGGATCGCATCCCGGAAGCGCCCTCCCTCGAGGTGAGCCTGCGCCTTCCTGAACTGCGATTCGGTGTCGAGCAGATCGGTCTTGATCTTGAACCGGTCCGGGTCGGGGCGGCGGTCGGCCCCTTCGCGCAACGTCTTCCTGCGGAACAGGATCGTGCCGCGCTGTTCGGGATCGGCGAGCTGGGCGTACGCCCGCGCGCCGGCCGCGAACAGCTCGCGCGCCTTCTCTTCGAGATCGGTGCCGGCGAAGCTCCAGGGCGCCATGCGCTCCGCATATTGGAGATAGCGCGCCTCGACCAGCGGCGGCGCCGCTTCCTCCGGGAGGCCGAACAGGTCGAAGGGATCCTGCCGGCGAAAGGCGAGGTAGGCCTGCATCAGCTCGTTGCGGCGGCGCTCCGAAGCCCCGGGCGGTGGCAGAAGGGTGGGAGCGGGCGCCTGCGGGGCCGGGGGAGGCACCGACGCGACGGCCGGCCTCGGGGGCGCGGCGGGCGGGGCCGGGGGCGCTGCCGGCCGTACGGGCGGCCGATCGCTCGTCCGGATCGATCCCAGGAGGGCGAGCGCGTAGAGCAGGCGGGCGATCTCGTCGAGCGGCAGGCCGGTCTCGTGGACCAGCTCGTGGAGCTGCCGGCCGGTCTGGAGCGCGTCGGCCAGCCGCTGGCGCGTCGCGCCGAGCTTCAGGTCGGCGAGCGGGAAGAACGGCTCCGGGTCGAGCGACAGGTGCTTGCCGACGAGCGGAGCGATCGCCGCGTCCACCTCTTCCTGCGGCGCGAAGCGGGTGATCCCGGTCATGATCAGCTGCGGCACGCGCACCTTGAGCGACGACTCGGCGACCGGCGGTTCGCTCGACAGCTGGAATTCGCCCTGGCGCCAGGTGAAGAGATCGAGCAGCTTCTTCGCCAGGTTCTGCTGCAGGGTCCGAAACAGCTCCTCGCCGCCCACGAGGCCGCGCTCGATCAGGATCTCGCCGAGCGGCACCTGCCGCGCCGCGGACTGGGCGAGCGTGCTGCGGAAGTCGTCCTCGCCCAAGCGTCCGGACGCGACCATGAAGCGCCCGAGCGTCTCGTGCGCGAGGTTCGAGCGGCAGTCGACCGGCACGCCGGCCTCGAGGACGATCTTCTTGCTCACCGGCGGGCGCCGCACCTCGAGCACCACCGTGTCGCCGTGCACGGCGTGGGCGAGCAGGAGAACGGCGAACGGGAGCTCCTCGACGCGCCCCTCGCCGCGCTTCCTGATCTGCTCGAGATCCTCGCGCCGGGGGATCAGAGGCTCGGTCCTCGCGTGCGGACCGGGCGCGCCGCGGGCACGGTAACGACGGCGGCTCGGGGGCGGGACGTGCGGTGAGACCCTCTGTGCATGATCGCGGGAGGCGTTGCTAAAAGTAGCCCGAGGCTCGCTTTTCCGTCAAGGCGAGCCCCCGGCCGCGCCCCTGCGCGGCGGGGAACCCGTCGAGCCGCGGAAGATCGTTCCCAAGAGGGATAGGCGAATCGGCCCGGATCTCCGTACAATAGTG
This sequence comes from Thermoanaerobaculia bacterium, assembly GCA_035607445.1. Taxonomy (GTDB): domain Bacteria; phylum Acidobacteriota; class Thermoanaerobaculia; order Multivoradales; family UBA5704; genus DASYKS01. Next base: position 17,407 of record DATMZM010000335.1, read on the forward strand.
CGCCGTGACGCCCCGCCGCTCGATTCCCGCCGCCCTCGCCGCGCTCGCCATGGCTGCAGCCGCGCCCGGCCGCGCGCGCGCCGAGCTGGTGATCCTGACCGACGGCAACACCTTCAAGGTCCGTGCCTACGAGGTGGCCGACGATCGCGCCGAGCTGACCTTCGCGAACGGCGGCCGGCTCGCCCTGCCGATCGATCGCGTCGACCGCATCCTCGACGACGAGGTGGAGGAGCCGGCCCCGGCCCCCGCGGTCGCCGCGCTGCCCGCCGCCGCGGCGGCGCCCGCGCTGGCGCTCGCCTTCGACGCCACCCAGGGGGTGCCCGAAGGGCCCTTCGGAGCCCAGATCTTCGACGCCGCGCGCCGCCACCAGGTCAACCCGAAGGTCGTCGCCGCGGTGATGCACGCCGAGTCGGCCGGCAATCCGCGCGCCGTATCGCGTGCCGGCGCACGCGGCCTGATGCAATTAATGCCGGCGACCGCCGAGCGCTTCGGCGTGCCGACCAGCCGGCTGTTCGAGCCCGGGCAGAACCTCGAGGCCGGGGTCCGCTACCTCCGCTTCCTCATCGAGCAGTTCCCCAACGACCTCGCGCGCGTGCTCGCCGCTTACAACGCGGGCGAGCAGGCGGTCGTCCGCTACGGCGGCATCCCGCCCTATCGCGAGACCAAGGGCTACGTCCGCCGCATCTACTCTCTGCTCGGCCTGAGTTTGGCCGGCTGAGTTGGGCCGGCTGAGCCGGCACGCCCCTCAAGCGCCGGGCTTGGCCGGTTTCGGCGGCGCCTTGGGCGCGGCCTTTTGAGCCGCCTTGGGGTCGAGCTCGGACCGGATCTGCTTCAACAGCTCATCGAGCTTGACGCCGCCGGACACGGCCGGACCCACGAAGCTCCGGTCCGCGCGCTTGACGCCGTCCCTGCCCGTCGTCACCGGGAAGACGCCGTTGCCGTCGGCGACGATCTCGTAGACGTGTTCGCGGCCCGCGACCGGCTGGATGAACAGGACCGCCTCTTCGCCGATGCTCAGGACCGGCGGGATCCCGGCCATGACCTCGACCTGGATCTTGCCGGGGTGGATGATCGCGCGCTGGATCAGGATCCCGATCGACGCGGGCGGCTTGCCCTTGAGCCGTTCGCCCACCGCGAACCGGAAGAGGGTCGCCGGGGACTCGTCGCTGGTCGTCGGCTCGGCGCTCGTCACCCGCCCGACGACCACGTCTTCGGCCGCGAGGAGCGTGTTCCTGAGCGTCGCCTGGGGATCGGCCGCCCGGGCGCCGTGGAGCGCCGCGAGGAGAAGGAGGGGGAGGAAAGTCAGGATCTTGCGCATACGGAAACCTTTCTCGGAGAAATCGACCGGCGGCCGCGACCGCGGCCACGCCGGACCCTCAGAGCCAGAGTGCGCATCGCGGCGCCGGCCGTGACGCCCCCTCAATCGTAAACAAGGACGACCGTGTCGACCGGCGCCAGGTCGCTGAAGCGCCCGGACGCGAACAGCGGGATCCGGATGCAGCCGTGGCTCGCCGGGCGCGCCGGAACCGAATCGCTGCCGTGGATCGCGATGCCGCCGACGAGGAAGCTCGGATCGCGCATGCTGCCGAGCGGGCTCGTGTGCCAGCCGCGGAGCTTGCGGAACACCGTGAAGCGGCCGGTCGGCGTCACCGCGTCGGCCACCCAGCCGCCGGCGCGAAACGGCTTGCCGCTGCCCGACGACACCGGCAGGATGTGATGCACCCTCCCGTCGGCGTCGACCAGGAACAGCACCTGGCGCAGCAGATCGACCTCCACGTGCGGGGCGCCGGTCTCCCGAGGGGTCCAGGGCGTCGCCGCGAACAGGGCGGAGAGCGTCGCCGAGTCCGTCCGTCCGGTCGGCTTCAAGCCGGCGAGCTTCTGGAACGCGATCAGCGCCTGCCGGGACGCCTCGTCCCACCGGCCGTCCGCCGGACCCGCCCAGAAGCCCAGCTCCAGGAGCCTCTTCTCGGTCGTCCGCACCGTCTCGCGGCTCGCCGCCGCGCCCTGGGCGCCCGCAGCGCCCGCGGCGAGCGCTCCGGCGAACCCGAGACCCAGCCAGAGCGCCCCGCGGGCACGGCGCTTCAGGCGACGGACGGTCCGCCCAAGATCCGATCGCCCAGCGCGCGATGCAGGTGGCGGATCAGGCGGTGGCATCCGTGGACGATCTCCTCGAGAGCGCGGCGCTCCTCGTCGGCCAGCGGCCGGTCGATGCCGAGAAGGGCCGCCAAGTCGGTGACGGGCGCCTCGGCGACGAACGAAGGCGGGCTGGCCCCGAGCGGGTACGCATCCCAACCCGCCGCACCGGTCCTCCGCATCGCTTCCGGCCGTTCATTGACGATCTGGATCGCGTTGTGAAGCTCGTGCAGGTTCGCCTCGAGCGCCGTGAGCAGTTTTTCGAGGGTCTCGAGCGAGGGTTTCTGCCGCCCCGTCTCGTAAGCTGAGAGCATGCCCTTCGTGACGCCCGCGGCGTCCGCCACCAGATACTGCTTCTTTCCCTGCCGTTCGCGCAACCAACGCAGGGCCCTCCCCAGCTGATAGAAAAGAGGGGAACCGGGCTCCGGCCCGGTGCTGTCGTTCATGACGCCACCTCGCAGAGTCGACTGCCGAGCCGCAGAGCCTCGCTGGCAGCTGGCTCTCGGTCGGTCTGTGACAAGAGTAGGCGTAAACAGAGCGTAAGTCAAGAACCTCGGTCCCGCCGTGCTCGAGCCCGCCTCGGGTCGATCGCCGCGGAGGGGAAACGACTGCGAGCTGCGAGGAGCGGCGCTACCCTCGGCGGCGCCGGTCCTCGTTCGACTGGTGCGTCTCCCGCCGGCCGCAGGCCTCGTAGATGGCTCCGAGCTGGGCCGCCAGGCGCCGGGATCCCCGGAGCTCGGCGCCCTTGGGGAAATGGAACGGGCAGGGATGGCCGTCTCTCCGGAACCAGCAGTTGCCTTCCGTCGCCACCTCGGACCGGGGCTCGAGGGCGAGCCTCAGCTCCTTGGGCCGCAGCTCCTTGACCTCGGCGTTCGCGATCCGGACCGCGCCCTCCTCGACGGCGCCTTCGAAGGCTCCCGCCCGCCAGCCGGCGAGCCACCCGCCGCCGCGGGCCAGGGGATCCCGCGCCAGGCGGTCGAGGGTGGCCAGGGTCGAGGCGCAGCCGTGCGCGATGCTGCGCGCCTGCTCGCTCCGGCGGAAACCGAGCATCGGATGGAAGGCGAAGGTGCCGCAGAGCCACCGCGGCTTGATCGCGGCGACCTCGATGTCGAGAGGCTCCCAGGCGCCGTCCCGCTGTGCGCCGTTGGCCTGCCAGATCGTGCGGAAGTGGCGCTGGGCCTTCGCGAACTCGTCGATCTTCCGGTTGTAGCCGACGGTCGTCGCTCGCTTGCGGGCGAGGGGCCAGTCTCCCACCAGCTCCTCGGCCTGTCCGGCGTCGAGCGGGTCGGTCGAGGGTTCCAGGGAAGCGCACAGGACGAGGTGGGGCACCGGCCGCCCCTCGACGAGGGGCCGGCGCGCCACGAGGTCCGGGTGGCCGAGCGAGAGCTGATCGAGATAGCGGACCACCGAGTCGAGAGGCAGGTTGTCCATCACGCCGCCGTCGGTGTAGCGATGGAGCTCCTGGCTGGTCGGGCGCAGCCACGTCGACCAGCGGGGCCGGAACACCGCCGGAAAGGCGCTCGAGGCGAGCAGCGCTTCGAGCAGGCGGGTGTCCGTGCTGTGCAGCCGGCCGAGGGTGTCGAGCCGGCCCGCCGTCAGGTTGGTGGCGACCGCGAGCAGGGCCGATCCGGTGTCGCGCGAGAAGTCGGCGAGGGTGGTCGCCGGAGTCAGCGGGTCGTCGCCCTTGAGCACGTGCTCGGCGATCAGGTACGCCAGGCTCTCCGAGCCGAGGATCTCCTCGCCGACGCCGTAGCGATCGAGGAGGTTCTGGACCGCGTCGCCCAGCGCCGCGGCGAGGCGGATCGCCGGTTTCTGGCGCTGGATACGGAGGAGCTTGAGCTGCTCGAAGGGGGAGATGTAGAGGAGCCGCTCGATGCCGGCCACGGTGCGCCGGGACTCGCCCCGGAGCGACGACGCGCCTTCGGCGTCGTAGCGCCTGAAGGTCCGGTCGAGATCGGCGATCGAGATCTCCGTCGCCTTGGCGCGGAGGGTGAACCGGCGCACGAAGTCGGCGAACCGGTCGGTGAGGATGAAGCGATCGAGGGCAAGAAACGTCGCGGCGAGGCTGAGCAGGCGATCGCGCGAGCGCCCGGGAGCGCCGGGAGCGAAGACGCGGGCGCCCATCGCGGCCATGATCGAACCGACGGAAGCGCCGGCGAAGATCGCCGGCTTCAAACCCGCCTCGGCGAGGCCGGCGAGGACGCCGACCTGAAAGACGCCCCGAAAGACGCCGCCCGAGAGGAGGAGGGAGACCGTGGGCCGGCCCTGCCAGGCGGCGGGAAAGGTCGAATGGTCGGTCGTGCGCTCGGAGGCCGGCGCCGAGATCTCGCTCTCGGCCGGCTCGCAGGCCTCCGCCGCGGCGGGGCGGCTCGGCCGATCGACCGGCCAGGCGTTCGCGCACCTCGCCGGCAGCCAGTGGAGGGCTTCGCTCTCCTGGTGCAGGGTGCAGTGCGAGCAGACTTCGGCGAGGCCCGGGCCCGACCGGTCGGAGCGGCCCGGGAGATCGGGCTCGCGGCCCAGGCGGTCGCGGATCGCCGCGCGGCAGGACTCGACCCCCGGAGGGCCGGAGCGCGGCGAGATCGACGTCTGGATCATCGCCTCGAGAGCGGCCCGGCACCCCTTGGCGACCTCGGCGAGGATGATCTTGCGGTAGTCCTCGGGGTTCCTGGCCTCGCCGAGCCGCGCTGCGATGTCGGGCGCCCGGTCCGGCTCGATGGGGTGGACGTGGGCGCGGACGAAGTGGCGCACCGCCGGGTCGGCCGCCCCGCCCGCCGCTTCGAAGAGGGGCTTGGCCCTCCCCGGAGGCAGCAGGTCCGTGTAGCGCTCGGTGAGGCGCTTCTCCATGCGGGCGTCGCGGAAGCGCTGGAGGTCGAGGACGCGGTCGACGACCGAGCGGAGCCCCGGATACTTCCGGTCGGGATCCGCGAGGTTCTGGCCCGAGACGGGCAGCGTCGCGACCGCGTAGACGTGGACCTCGCCGGCGTCGGGCCGGGCGCGCTCGTTGAGGATGCCCATCAGGGCCGAGGTCGGCTCGTTGGCGACGTTGAACCCGTCGACGAAGATCGACCGGGCCGGGCTCCGGCGGCCGGGACCTGCCGCCGGAGGCGCCTGCAGGCGCGATCGATGCCGCCGCGCGAGGGCGTCCTCGGAGAGGCGTTCGTCGTCGTCCGAGGGGTCGAGAGGGACCGGCGGAAAGATCGGCAGGAGCGCGGTCGCGGCGAGCAGCGCATCGACGACGCGGCAGCCCGGCGGCAGGGCCCCGAGCGCGCCGCGGGTCAGGTCCTCGGCGACCGGGGCGACGAAGATCGGCGGCGTCGAATCCAGGTAGCGATCGAGCTGCTTGCGGGGAGGGCAAGGCCCGGCCGTCGGCGGATCGCCGGCCGCTTCCCGCTGCGCCGCATCGACGTCGACCCGCCCGTAATAGGTGGGATCGAAGAAGCGGATCAGGAGCTCGCGCAGCCGATGCGGGGTGGCGAGCGAATTGCGGACCCCGTAGAGATCGAGCAGCGCGCGGACGAGGCGGATCGTGACGCGGCGCGCCGGGAGCGTCGGTCCGGGGCGGTAGGGGAGGCGGCGGAAGCCCATCCTCCCGAGCAGGGTCCAGACGAAGCGGCGGGCCCGCTCCCGTCTCTTGGGCCAGGCGTTCTGGGCCGCGGCTCCGAGCGCGATCGCCGGAGCGGCGAGCCAGAGGAGGACGGCGGAGGCGATCCCCATCGCGTTCTTGGCGGTCCGGGTCAGGCGGTTCGCGAGCTCCGGCCGGCGGATGGAATGGCCGGCGTCCTCGCCGGACTCCTCCCTCTCGGCGGCCTCGATCGCCGCCTCGGTCGCGGTCCGCGCCTGCTCGGCATCGACCCTCGGATCGCCCGCGGCTCTCCTCTGCGCGGGTTTCGGGCCGCGCCACAGGGCCTGGAACACCCGCCGCGCCGGCAGCGCGAGCCTCGGCAGCTCGGGCAGGATCCGCAGCCAGAGCTGGCCGAAGAACCAGATCCGGCGCGCCGGCGACCAGGGCAGCTCCGCCGCCTCCGCGATCTTGAGCCCCAGGTGGGCGAAGAGAGCGACCCTGCCGAGCGGGACCTCGAGGCTCAAGAGGTCGTTGAGCAGGCGCACCAACCCGGCCCTCTCCTGGACGGCCAGGCGCCGGTCGAGGGTCTCGGCCGGCGGATGGCTCGGCAGCTCGAGAGGGCGCAGAGGCCGCCTGCGCTCGACCTCGTACGGGTCGGGCCAGATCGTCCGGAGGATCGCCGCCGGCGCCGTCTGGAAGAGGTCGAGGTACTCGCGGAAGCGGGCGACCTGGGCCCCCCGCACCTCGGCGGGAGGCAACCCGTTTCCCGCCTGCAGGATCTCCGCGAGCGCCGCCGCGTTGACGGCTCCTGCCGAGATGCCGACGACGACGTCGGGCGCGCGCCCTTCGGAGACCAGCAGGGCGTGCATGACGCCGAGCTGCATGGCGGTTTCGAAGCCGCCGCCCGAGAAGGTGAGCGCGAGGATGTTCTCGCCCGGCCTCCCGATCTCGATCGGCGGCTTCCGGCTCGACGGCATGGCCTCCTCCTCCCGGCTCTCGGCTTCGCAGCTTGGACGGACTCGAAAGGTCGTTTCCAACAAGGTTGCCGCCGCGCCGGAAGTCGAGACAGCCGCTCGCGAAGGTCAGTAGAGATCGAAGACCAGGATCCGGCCCTCGAGCGGGCCGTTCCAGACCGGGATCCGGCGTTTGGGCTTGAGGCCGATGCCCTTGCCGAAGCCCTCGCCCGCGAGGATCGCCGCGCGGTAGCCGCGGTAGCGCTGCTTCAAGAGATCGCCCAAGCGCGGCCAGAGGTCGGCCGCCTCCGCCAGCCGGTGACCGTGCGGCGGATTGATCAGCACGAGGCCGGGCGGGGCGGGAGGCGCGAAGGCGAAGGCGTCGGCTTGCGAGAGCGTGGTCCGCCCGGCCAACCCGGCGCGCTCGAGGTTGCCCTGGGCCGCGACGAGGGCGTCGATCGAGCGATCGTTACCAAGGAGCGCGACGTCCGGGTTGGGCGCCGGGATCGGCTCGGCGCGGACGGCGTCGAAGCGGCGGCGGTCGTAGCCGGGGAGGCGCTCGAAGGCCCAGGCGGCGCGCGCGGCGCCGGGCGCGCGGCCGAGCGCCCAGAGCGCGGCCTCGATCAGGAGGGTGCCCGAGCCGCACATCGGATCGACGACCGGCCCCGCGCCGTCCCAGCCGGACGCCAGGACGCAGGCCGCGGCGAGGTGCTCGCGGACGGGCGCCTCCGCCGTCTCCAGGCGGTAGCCCCGGCGGTCGAGCGGCTCGCCCGAGGTGTCGAGCGAGAGCGTCGCCCGGTCGCGATGGAGGCGCAGCCGCAGCGGCAGGTCCGGCGCGTCGCGCTCGACGCTCGCGCGCCGGCCGAAGCGCTCGCGCTGGCCGTCGACGAGCCCGTCCTTGACCCGCAGGGCGGCCCAGCGGCTGTCCCGGATCGCGGAGGCCGTCGCCGTCGCCTGGATCGCGAAGCTGCGGTCGGGATGGAGGAGGGCGGCGGCGTCGATCCCGGGCGCCGGGGCGCCGCGGCCGGTCGCGAGGTCGCGCGCCGCGGCGTAGAGGAGATCGCCCGCCGCTCCCGAGTCGTCCGTGCCCGCGGCGCCAGCCGGGAAGCGGGCCAGCTCGACGAGCACCCGGTTCGCCGTTCTCAGGCGCCAGTTCGCGCGGTAGACCTCGTCCCAGCCGCCGCGGAACGCGACGGCGCCCCGCTCCGGCTCGACGTCGCGGGCACCGAGTTGAGCCAGCTCCGCCGCGACCAGCTCTTCGAGGCCGAGCGCGCAGGTGGCGACGAGGCGGAGGTCGTCGCCGCTCACCGCGGCGGGGCGTCCTGACGGGCGAGGAACGGCAGCACCGCGGCGAGGACCTCGTCCGGCCGCTCCTCCATCGGCGAATGGCCGGAGCGCTCGATCACCACCAGCTCGGCGTGCGGCATCTCGCGGGCCGCCCGGCGCCCTTTCTCGATCGGCACGGTGACGTCCTCGGCGCCCCAGAGGAGGAGCGCCGGCTGGGCGACGTCCGAGTAGAGGAGCGGAGGGCGGGGGACGCGCGGCGTCCGGGAGAGCCCCTTGTAGGCATCGAGGAAGCCCTCGATCCGCAGGCGGTCGAGATAGGCGCCGACCGCTTCGGGCGTCGCCTGGGCGTCGTCGAAGTAGGCCTTCTCGAGATTGCGCCGCATCGGGCCCGGACGCAGCGCAAGGCCCTTGGCGAGGCGGGCGAAAGTGCGCGAGCGGCCGAGGATCAGGCCCTTGTCGGAGTCGGGGTAGGTGGGCGCCGCGTTGTCGAGGAGCACGAGCGAGCGGACGCGCTCGGGCGCGCGCGCCGCGAGGTGGAGCGCGAGAGCGCCGCCGTAGGAGTGTCCGATGACGTGCGCCGCGGGAACGCCGAGGGCGTCGAGCACCGAAGTGATGAGCCGCAGCTGGCCGTCGAGCGAATAGGGCTCGGCCTCCTTCGGGCGCTCGGTGTAGCCGAAGCCGTAGAGGTCGATCGCGATCGTCCGGTAGCGCTCGGCGAGCTGCGGGGCGATCTTCCGCCAGGCGTAGGTCGATTCGCCGAAGCCGTGGAGGAGGAGGACCGGCGCGCCCGTTCCGCGCTGCTCGACGTGGACGCTCCGGCCGTCGATCTCGAGCACGTCCGCGGCCGGGAGAGCGCGCCGGACCTCCGCGTAGGGCCGGAGCGCGACGCAGCCCATCGCGCTCGCGAGGGCCGCGCCCAGGCCGGCGAGGACAGCGCTGGTCCGCGCGACAGCTCGCGGCGTTCGGGCGGCGGCTCTGTCCGGTCGCTGGCTCGTCATCTGGACTCTCCCTGGGATGCGGCGGCGCGCCAGGCGGCGATCCGCTCCAGGGCCTCCCGACGGTGGGTATGGACGAGAAGGATGACCAGGTCGCCCGGGCGCGCGATCGAGAGAGCGCGCTCGACCCCCGCCAGCTCGTCGCCGGCCTGCTCGACCGCGGCCACGCCGAGGCGCCGGAGCTCGCCCGCGAGGAGCGCCGGCACCTCGCCCGGCGCCCGGCCGCGCAGCATCGAGGGCATCTCCTTGACGATCGCGACGTCCGGCGAGAAGCGCCGGGCGGCGCGGGCGAGGTCCCGGATCGCGCGGTCGTCGCGGTCGCCCGCCTGGCCGAAGAGGAGGATCCGGCGCCGGGCCGGCAAGCTCGCGACGAGGCTGCCGAGAGCTTCGAAGCCGTGCGGGTTGTGGGCGTAATCGACGAGGATCGTCGCGCCGCGCCCTTCGAGCACGAGCGAGCGCCCGGGGTTGTCCGCGATTCCGACGCGCGCGAGGCCGGCGCGCATCGCCTCGCGCGGCAACCCGAGAGCGTCCGCGAGGGCCACGGCGGCGAGGGCGTTCGCGACGTTGTGGCGCGCCGCGCCGAAGTAGGCGAGCGGCAGGTCGCCGACCTCCGCGACCGCCTCCCGATGCCCTCCCCGGGCGAGGACGAGAGATCCGCCGTCCAAGTAGGCGGCCGCGCCCCCCGCGGCACGATGGGCGGCCAGCGGCTCGCGATCGGGCTCGAGGGCGAACCAGGCGAGGGGGACGCCGAGCCCCGGCCCGCGCGCTGCCAGCCGCGGGTCGTCCGCGTTGAGCGCGAGCCGCCCCGCGGGGCCGATCGCGCGGGCGACGGCGAGCTTCGCCGCCGCGACGTCGTCCTCGTCGCAGATGCCGTACTCGCCCAGGTGATCGGCCGCCGCGTTGGTCACCGCCGCGGCATCCGCGCGGGCGAGCGCGAGCCCGCGGCGCAGCAGGCCGCCGCGGGCGACCTCGAGCACGGCGACCTCGATCCGCCGGTCGCGCAGGAGCCGCCGCGCCCCTTCGGAGCCCGAGTAATCGCCGCTCGCGATCGTCTCGCCGCCGACTTCCACTCCGTCGGTCGAGGTGAGCCCCGCCGCGAGCCCCGCGGCGCGGGCGATCGCGGCCAGGAGGCGGACCGTCGTCGTCTTGCCGTTCGTGCCGGTGACGAGAGCGACCGGCACGTCCCGCACGCTCGACCAGTCGATGGCGTCGGGCGCGGGCAGCTCCGCGAGAGGCCAGGACGAGCTTCCCGCGCCGAGCCCGGCGGAGGCGATCTCCGCATCCCAAAGGAACGCGACGCCGCGGCGCAGGGCCTCGGCGCGCAGCGCTTCGAGCCGCGGGTTTTGCTCCCCCTCGATCGTCGCGCGCAGGACCGCCGCGGTCGCCGCGACGTCGGGCTCGGGTCGTCCCGAGAGCGCGGCTTCGGCGCTCGCCCAGGCCGCCTCGGCGAGGTCGCAGGCGGCGAACAGAGCGTCGAACGGCGCCTCGATCGCGAGGCTCGCGCCGCCCGGCCAGCGCCTCACGGCGATCCCGCGGTCGCGCCAGCCGACCGCGTCGAGCAGCCGCCGGGCGGAGGCGCGCCAGATCTCGACCGCGGGATCGTCGCCCGCGCCGAGCGCGACCTCGAGCGCCGCGCCCTCGCGGGCGAGCAGCAGGCCGGGGCCGGTCAGGCGGCGGACGTCGAGGAGGTTCATGGCGAAAGCCGGCGTGGAGGTTGGCAAGAGAGAGAGGGAGAGTACATCGCTCCCCGGCCGGCGATCCAGCCGGGCACCAAATTGGCGCGGCGCCGGTCTAAGGTAGTCGTCACGGGGAGGTTCGATGCGCCCAGCCGCCGCCCGGTTCTCCGCCGCCCTGCCTGCCCTCTGCGCCGCTCTCGCGCCGGCTCGCGCCGGCATCGGTCCGATGGCGGCGCCGGCCACCCTTGCCGCCGGCATGGGGAGGTTTCTCATCGTCCACCCCATCCGGGGAACCGGCGACCACGGCCTGGCCGGAATCCATGCGACCGGAGCCGCGCAGGTGACCGCGCTCGGGCTCCTCTCGGTCCTCTTCTTGATCGCGCTCATCTGCCGCCCGCCCGAGCCGGCGGTCCTCCTGTTCCACAACCCGCGCGAGGCCCCTCCCGGGGCGCGGCGCGCTCTCGCGCTCGGGGTCGCGGTCTCGACCCTCCACCTCGGCTTTCTGGTCCTGGCCGCCCTCGGCTTCCTGCGCGCCGCCGTCGCCGTGCCGCTCGTCGCGATGCCGTTCGCCTTCGCCATGCCGTTCGCGAACGCGCTCGCCTGGCGGCGCGGCTGGTGGACCGACGGGTTTCGCCTCTACTACGCGGCGCTCTCGCTCGCCGCCGTCACCTTCGTCGGGCTGCTCGCGGACCTGAATTGGCTCGCCTGGCGGTAG
>DATMZM010000249.1:0-8562 GCA_035607445.1 Thermoanaerobaculia bacterium
GCTCTTGGACATCCTGTCCTCCTCAGCCGTGTGTCGGCGTTGTTACGCCCAACTTGCGCCGCGGAAAGCGTAGCACAAAACTGGCTACGACCAGTCATGTTACCCGAGATGATCGGGAGGAAGGGCCGAACGGTCGTGAAAACAATCCCGTTGATTGATCAGGGCTCGATCCCCTCCGAGGCCTGGCTCTACCGCAACCCGGATGCCCTCGCCGCGGTTCGGCGTGGGCTCGAAGAAGCGGGCCAGAACAAGGGGCGAAAGGTCGGATCGTTCGCACGGTATGCACCCAAGACGTGAACCGTGAGCTTGCCCATGATGATCCTTCCTCACGTTCTTCAGGCCGAATACCGTGGTGGGCACAGGATCCATTTGACGTTCCAGGATGGTTCGGAAGCGACGGTCGACTTTGAGCAATGGCTCGAGGGTCCGATCTTCGAGCCGCTCAAGGACCCTGAGTACTTCCGGCGCTTCTTTCTCGACGGTGGGACGATCGCTTGGCCCAACGGTGCAGACATCGCCCCTGAGACCCTCTACGAGGAGGTCAAGGAAAGGGCGGTCGCCTGAGGCTCCCCGATCGCCTCCTCGAGATGGCGCTCGGTCGGCCTCAACCCAGCTTGTCCAGATCCAGCACGCCTTCGGGGTCGATCCCCTTCGATTGCACCAGGACGCGGATCTCCTCCCCCATCCCTTCGCCGTCGAGGAGGTCCATCGCCTGACGGCGGGTTTCCGCGTTCGCTCCGGCGATCTCTTCGAAGAGGCCGCAGGCGGTGAGCCAGAAGGCTTGGCGGGTGAGCGCGATGGTCGTCAACCCTGCCTGCTCGCCCGCGCCGAGGAGGGCCGAGAAGTCGACGTGCGCGGTCAGGTCCTGCTCGCCGACGTCTTGGAACGGGTCGCGGTGCGCCCGATGGCGGGAGAAGCAGCCGAGGGTGCCGTGGCGGCGGATGCGGGGATCGAGCAGCCGCGGCTTTTCGAAGCCGTAGTCGCAGGTGACGAGGAGACCCCGGTCGAGCCGGCGGGCGAGCTCGGCGTAGAGCGGGCGCCAGCCGGGGGAGAGATCGGCGATCTGGCCGGGCTCGAGGCCGACGTGCGGGCCGTCGAGCAGGCTCAGGAGCGCGCGGTCGGACAGCTCGCCTTCCCGCCAGACGAAGCGGCCTTCGCCGTCGAGCCCGACCCAGACCTCGCCGATGCGCCCGCCGAGCAGTCCGATCAGGCGGTGCACGGGCAGGGCGTCGAACAGCTCGTAGGAGAAGATCAGGCCGCGGATCGAGCCGGCCGGAATGACCTCGAGCCGCTCGATCCTCTCGACACCGGGCGCGAGCGGCCGGGCGACGCGGTCCCAGGCGCGCACGTCGCGGCGCGGGCTGCCGGGCGGAAAGGCCGCGAGAACGTTCTCCAAATGCTTGCCGTCGCCGTAGCCGGCCTCGAACAGCTCGGCCGGCGCGCCGAGCGCCTCGTCCAGCCGGCGGATCAGGCGCGCCGTCACCCGGCCGAAGAGCGGCGACCAGGAAGAGCCCGTGACGTAATCGCCCTCTTCCCCGATGGGCAGCGCCGGCCGGGCGTAGTAGCCTCCCCGGCCGTAGAGGGCCTCCTCCATGAACGCGGCGAAAGGGATCGCCCCCTCGGCGCGGATGCGGTCGCGGAGTCGTTCGCGGGGCGTCGGCATCGGGCGGGACTCTACGGGAAAGTCGGGGGAATGCCTCTCGCGCAAACGGGCCGCCCTCCCGTCTCGGCTATGATCGCGCGGCCCATGACGGAGCGTGCCCTCCCCTCTCGCGAGCGCCTCTTCGAGCTGATCGAGGCGATGGCCGGCCGGCCGGTCGTGCTGGCCGGCGACCTGATCGTCGATCGGTTCCTGACCGGCACGCCGCGGCGGATCAGCCGCGAGGCTCCCGTGCTCATCCTCTCCTACGAGGGCGAGCGGATCACCCCGGGCGGGGGCGCCAACGCGGCGGCGAACGTGGCCGCGCTCGGCGGCCGGCCGCTTCTCCTCGGCGCGGTGGGCGACGACGCGAACGGCCGCGACCTGCTCGCGGACCTTGCCGCGCGGGGAATCGACGCCTCCGGCGTGATCGTCCGCCCGGGCTACAGGACGCCGACCAAGGTGCGCATCCTGGGCGGCGCCAAGCACTCGATCAAGCAGCAGATCGTCCGCTACGACATCGAGGACACCCTCGTTCTCGACGACTCCGATCGCGCTCGATTCGCCGCCCGGATCGCCCGCTGGGGCATCGCGGGGAGCGGACCCGTGACCATCCTCTCGGACTACGGCTACGGCGCCGTCGAGCCCTCCCTTCTGCCCCATCTGCGCGCGGCCCTCGGGGACGGCGCGACGATCCTCTGCGACAGCCGCTACCGGCTCGATCGGTTCCAGGGCCTCGACGGCGCGACTCCGAACGAGGAGGAGGCCGAGGCGCTCTTCGGAGGCTCGATCGACGACGCGGACCGGCTCGAGACGGCGGGGCGCGCGCTGCGCGCCCGGCTCGGCGCGCGCTTCCTCCTGATCACCCGCGGCAGCCTCGGCATGAGCCTGTTCGGCGGCGATCGAGAAGACGCGGTCGCTCACCTCGCGATCCACGGCAGCGACCAGATCGTGGACGTGACCGGAGCGGGCGATACCGTGATCGGGACCTTCGCGCTCGCCCTCGCCGCGGGGGCCTCGCCGCTCGAAGCGGCGACGCTCGCCAACTACGCGGGCGGCGTCGTGGTCATGAAGACGGGAACGGCGACGCTCACCGCGGCCGAGCTCGCCGCCGCGGTGCGCGCCGATCCGCCCGCCGGCCGGGAACCCTGATGGGCGCCGTCCTGACGCTCGAGGAGCTCGGCCAGCGCTTGGCGCCTCTCCGTGGCCAGGGGCGCCGGATCGCGTTCGCCAACGGCCACTTCGATCTCCTCCACGTCGGTCACCTGCGCTACCTGCGCGACGCCAAGCGCGAGGGGGACGTGCTGGTCGTCGCGATCAACGACGACGATTCGGTGGCGCGCTGGAAAGGCGCGGGCCGGCCGATCGTGCCGGCCGCGGAACGGGCGGAGCTGGTCGCCGGGCTCGAGCCGGTCGATTTCGCCGTCGTCTTTTCGGGCGATTCGCCGGCGCCTCTGCTCGCCGAGCTGCGCCCCGACGTCCACTGCAAGGGGACCGACTACGGCGCTCCGGAGCGCGTGCCGGAGTTCGAGGTCGTGCGCGCCTACGGCGGCCGGACGGTCCTCGTCGGCGACCCCAAGGACCACGCGACGACCGATCTGATCGCGAAGGTCCGGTCGCTGCCCGAATGAGGATCCTCCTCCTCCGGACGAGCGCTCTCGGCGACGTCGTCCAGGCCCTGCCGGTGCTCGGCGCTCTGCGCCGGCATCTGCCGGACGCGCGGATCGCCTGGGTGGTGGAAGAGTGGATCGCGCCGCTCCTCGCCGGGCATCCGGATCTCGACGAGATCATCCCGGTGCGGCTTCGCTCCTGGCGCAAGCGGCCCTTCGAGCGGGCGACGCGGCGGGAGCTGGGCGAGTCCTTGCGCGCGATCGCGCGGTTTTCGCCCGAGGTCGCCCTCGATCTGATGGGCAACCACAAGGCCGGCGTGCTCGCCGCGCTGAGCTTCGCGGAGCGGCGTCTCGGCTTCGCGCGGGAGGACCGGCGCGAGCCGTCGAGCGCCGCGTGGATCAACGAGGCTGTCCGCCCCCGCGGCACCCACGCCGTCGATCGCATGCTCTCGCTCCTCGACGGGCTCGGCCTGCCCGCCGAGCCGGCCGACTTCCAGCCCGGGAAGATCCGGCCCGGAGAGATCCCCGAAGCGGAGCGAGCCGGCGCGCCCGGATCCGAACCCTTCGCGCTCGTCCATCCCGGCGCCGGCTGGGGCAACAAGCGCTACCCCGCCGCCCGCTGGGGCGCCGTGGCCCGCGAGCTGCGACAGCGCCTGGGGCTCGAGACACGGATCGCCGCCGATCCCGGCGATCGGACGCTCGCCCGGGAGGTCGTGGAAGCGAGCGAAGGGGCCGCGACCGTCCAAGAGGCCGACATCCCGGAGTTCGTCGCGCTCGCGCGCCGCGCGGCGATCGTTCTCGGCGGCGACTCGGGACCGACGCACCTCGCGCATGCGCTCGGCCGTCCGGTCCTGATGCTGATGGGCCCGACCGACCCGGCGGCCCACGGTCCCTACGCCGCGCCCGACTCCGCGCTCAGCAAGCGCCTGCCGTGCAGCTACTGCCACCGGCGCTTCGACGAAACGAAGGTCTGCCTGCTCGAGATCACGCCCGGGGAGGTCGCGGAACGGGCGGCCGGAATCCTCCGATCTTTCGGATTTTGAAGCAGTTAGCCCGGAGGGATCCGATTGACCCGCGATTCCGGCCGCTGGTATGCTGGCGAGTCATTACGTAGCTCCCACGGTCCGAATTCGCTGCGAAGAACGACTCTTTAGGGACCTGACATGGCCTTCGGAAAAACGTCCGCCCCGATCGACCCTCGCGGAAGTCGTCCCCCGAGCGGCCCGAACGCCGCCAAGTTCGGCGAGATTCTGGTCCGCGCGGGCAAGATCACCGAGCCGCAGCTCCAAGAGGCCCTGGCGCTGCAAAAGGACCAGGGGGGCAGGCTCGGCACCAACCTGGTCAAGCTCGGCCACCTGAGCGAGAAGTCGCTCGTCGAGGCGCTGTCGCAGCACTTCGGCGTGCCCGCCGTCGACCTGAACGCGATGGAGATCGACGAGAGCGTCCTCAAGATCATTCCCGCCGACATCGCGCGCAAGTACACGATCCTGCCGGTGTCGAAGGCGGGCGCCACGGTCACCGTGGCGATGATCGATCCGACCAACGTCTTCGCGATGGACGACGTCAAGTTCATGACCGGCTACAAGGTCGAGCCGGTCGTCGCCGCCGAGACCAGCATCCGCAACGCGATCGACCGCTTCTACGGCTCGACCCATGCGATCGAGCTCAAGAAGGTGATGGAGGACCTGACCGAGGAGTCGGGCGCCGATTTGGAGGTCCTCGACGAGGACGAGGACCTCGATCTGGCGACGCTCGAGGAGGAATCCGAGCAGGCGCCGGTCGTCAAGCTGGTCAACATCATCCTCTCGGACGCGATCAAGCGCGGCGCCTCCGACATCCACATCGAGCCCTACGAGAAGGAATACCGGGTGCGCTACCGGATCGACGGCATCCTCTACGAGATGATGCATCCGCCGATCAAGCTGAAAGAGGCGATCACCAGCCGCGTCAAGATCATGGCGCGTTTGGACATCGCCGAGAAGCGCCTGCCCCAGGACGGCCGCATCAAGATCAAGACCAAGATCTCGGGCCGGGTCAAGGACCTGGACTTCCGCGTCTCGGTGCTGCCGACGCTCTTCGGCGAGAAGATCGTCATGCGGCTCCTCGACAAGGACAAGCTCATGCTCGACATGAGCAAGCTCGGCTTCGAGGGCGACGCGCTGCGCCGCTTCGAGCACGCGATCTTGAAGCCCTACGGCATGGTCCTCGTCACCGGCCCGACCGGCTCGGGCAAGACGAACACCCTCTACTCGGCGCTGTCGCGGATCAACACGCCGGAGGTCAACATCCTGACCGCCGAGGATCCCGTCGAGTTCAACCTGCCGGGCATCAACCAGGTGCAGATGCGCGAGCAGATCGGCCTCAACTTCGCGGCGACGCTGCGCTCGTTCCTGCGCCAGGACCCGAACATCATCCTGGTCGGCGAGATCCGCGACTTCGAGACCGCCGAGGTCGCGATCAAGGCCGCGATGACCGGCCACCTCGTGCTCTCGACGCTGCACACCAACGACGCCCCGTCCTCCGTCCACCGCCTGATGAACATGGGCATCGAGCCGTTCCTGGTCGCGACCTCCGTGCACATGATCGTGGCGCAACGGCTGGTGCGCCGCATCTGCACCTTCTGCAAGGAACCGGCGGACGTGCCGACCGCGGCGCTCATCAACCTCGGCTTCTCGGAAGCCGAGGCGCGCACGCTCAAGCTGTTCAAGGGGCGAGGCTGCGAGCGTTGCAGCGCGACCGGCTACAAGGGGCGCATCGGTCTGTACGAGGTGATGGAGATCGACGACGACATCCGCGAGCTCATCCTCTCCGGCGCGAGCTCGTACGAGCTGCGCCAGAAGTCGATGCAGAGGGGGATGCAGACGCTCCGCGACAGCGGCATCCAGAAGATCCGCGACGGCCAGACCTCGGTCGACGAGGTCGTGCGCGAGACGGTGGCCTGATCGGAGCCGAGCCCTACGAAAGGCTGCAGGTCAGGCAGTTGCCGTTGGCGGCCGGCGGCCCTTCATAGGGCTCGAGGCATCCCAGGCAGTTGCCGTTCGTCGTCGGAGCGCCGCGCTGCGGCTCATGGGAGTCGAGCTCCGCGACCTCGAAGATCGCGGCCGGATCCTCGGCTTCCCGTTCCGCGCCCGACCGGACCTCCACGAGCGCCTGCGCCCGACCTCCGGCGACCGAGCAGGACGGAGGGGAGGCCGAGACTCCGGCCCCCCCGGTCCTGATCGTCGCCTTAGCGCGCGGTGGGCTCGACGGAACCAACGGGATTCCGATCGTCGGTGTCGGTCGAGGATACGCCGCAACCGAAGCAATTGCCGTTCGAGACCGGCGGCCCCGTGTAGCTTCCCTGGCAGCCGTAGCAGTTGCCGTTGGTCGCGACCTCTCCGACACCACCGAGGACGCCGTCGAGCTGGCCTTCGTCGAGCTCCGTCACCTGGAAGTTCTCCAGGCTCGGATCGAGCGGAACCTCCGGCCTTTCCGTTTTCTGCATCGTTTTCTCCTCTTCGAGCCTTGATCGGCCCGCAAAATGGCAGCGTCCTCAGGCGCTCGGCGGCGGCGCGACCCGGCGCTCGACGCCCTGCCCGTTGACGACGGTGACCCTCTTGCGCGGAGCTTCCTCCGCCATGGCGCGGATCTCGTGCTTCGCTTCCATGCGCAGCGAGGTACAGGGGGATCGCCCTTCGTCCCAACGGACGATCGGGCAGTACAAGCCTTGGCAGATCGGAACGACGACGCACTTCTGGCACTTCGCGTCGCTCTCGAACGCGGGATCGGTCCAGACCGCGAACTTGTCGAGGTCGAGCTGCAGGTCGCCGTCCGCGGTGAGCTTCCCGACGTCGTTGCGGTCCTGCTTGTCGAGGTCGATCGTGCACTTCATGACCTTGCCGGTCGCCCCGATGATGAAGTTGTAGGGACGCGCGGCGTAGCAGGCCTGCCCGCCGAAACCCTGGATCTCGCGGATGTCGTCGCTCAGCGCGATGCCGCGTTTGCGCGCCTCGTCCTTGAGCGCGAACTGCCAGCGCCCGGCCTCGTCGTCGGTGCAGACCGAGATCTGATCGTCGTTCGCCCCGCCCCACTTGCCGACCGCGCGGAAGCGCAGGCGGAACCGCCGGTCGTCCTGGAACTCACGCGCCACGAGATCCAGAAGCTCGGGCATGCCGGGAATGTTCTTGGGATCGAAGTTGACGCGCAGATCGACGGCGAAAGGCTCCGGCCGATCGCGCAGCGCCCTCAAGTTCTCGAAGATGGTCGAGAACGTGCCGCTGCCGTCGCGCCCCGGCCGGTTCCGGTCGTGATCCTGAGGCGCTCCGTCGAGGGTGATCTGGAACGAGCGGACCTTCCAGGCCAGGAGCTTCTCCGCGACCTCCGGCGTCAGCAGGTAGCCGTTGGTCGTCATCTGGCCCGAGAAGTGGATCGAATGCTTTTCGGCCGTCTCGACGAAGTACGGGCCGAGGTCTTCGATCGCTTCCCAGCCGTAGAGCGGCTCGCCGCCGAACCAGCTGACCGACAAGAACTTGATCGTGTCCAACCGCTTCTCGACGAGCTTCTTGATCCCCTCGCGAACCCAAGGCTTCATCGTGCCGCGGGCGAAGTCCTCGTAGCAGTACTCGCAGCGGAAGTTGCAGTCCTCGGAGGCCATCAGGATGAACTGGAGGACGTCGTTGCGGTAGTGCTGCCGGCCGAATTCGAGGCGGATGCGGCGGAACTCGTCGGTTCCCTCCTTGAGGAGGAAGCCCCGCTCGAAGAGATACAGGATGGCCCCCTCGCCGCGCGCGAGAACCCCGCCACGGCGCAGGATCCGTTCGATCGCGGGACGCTGGGGCGGCTCGAAGATCGACAAGGTCCCGCGGAAGGTGTTCCAGACGA
Organism: Thermoanaerobaculia bacterium; assembly: GCA_035607445.1. Taxonomy (GTDB): domain Bacteria; phylum Acidobacteriota; class Thermoanaerobaculia; order Multivoradales; family UBA5704; genus DASYKS01. Next base: position 8,110 of record DATMZM010000249.1, read on the forward strand.
CCAGGCGCCCGTCGGCGGTCACGGCGCGGATGTTGTAGCGGGAGGGAACCCAGTGGATCGCCCCGGACTCGGGAGCATCGATCGGCTCGGGTTCCTCCGGCTCCAGGTCGTGCGGCGAACGGGCCAGGACGTTGAACTTCCCAGAGAGACCGAGAGGCATGGGTGTCTCCTCTTCTTGAGAGCGCTCGCCTGCCTTCCACAGCTGGTCTGTTGATCTTAAGGGTCGTTGATCTGAAATCAACTATGTCTAGAAGTTAACAGTCAACCTAAATGTCCGAGGGGGGGGTCACCGACGTGCGGAGGTGAAAACAGCCTGAAAATCGGTCGCGGCGCGAACGATTTCCAGGGTGAACGGCGCTTTTCAGGCCCGGCTGTCCCAGAGCACGTCGGCCACGCCGCGACGGTGGTTCTCCGCGCGCGCCAGGACGAACAGGGCGTCCGAGAGGCGGTTCA
>DATMZM010000311.1:0-12635 GCA_035607445.1 Thermoanaerobaculia bacterium
TTCACCGAGGAGGCCAAGAAGAGCCTGTTCTGGGCGCTCAACGTCCCGACCGCGGCGCCCGCCCCGCGCCCGCACGGCGGCGGCCACCACGGCCATCACCACTAGGCGCGAGAGCAGCTCCCCGTGAGCACGGGGATGGAAAGTCCCGAGGGGCGGAGCGATCCGCCCCCTTTTCGTTGCTGCGTGGCTGGTGCGGAAGCGGCGAAGCGGGACCGGCACTAATAATCGATGTAGCCGTCGCGGGCGCGGACGCGGACTCCGAAGCGCCCGACCCGGACGTCCACTTTGTGCCAGCGGCCGTCGTTGCGGTTGTTCGAGGCGTAATAGCTGAGCGCGTACTGCTCGCGCAGCTCTTCGAGGACGCCGGCGAACGCCCGGTCGAGATCCTCGGTCTTCGAGATGCGGAGGATCCGCCCGCCGCTCTCGTCGACAGTCTTTTCGAGCTGGTCGAACTCGCGGTCGTTCGCCTGCCAGTTGCGCCAGGCCGAGGTGAAGGACTTGCGCTTCGTGCCGTCGTCGAGCGCGATCCAGTAGATCAGCGCCTGGCTCGCGCGCGCCTCGCGCAGGACCTCGGCCATGGAGAGCACGCTGTGGACGTCGGCGCCGTCCGAAAGGAGCACGACGACGCGCCGGCCCTGGTGGGCTTCGAGGATCTTGAGCGACGCGTAGAGGTAGTCGTTGAGCGCCGAGCCGCCCGCCGCTTCGACCCCCGAGAGGGCGCCGCGCAGCTCGGCCTGGTCGCTGGTGAACGGGGTCACCCGCAGCAGGCGGTCCGAGAACAGGAGGACGCTCGCCTGGTCGACCGGCCGCATCCCCTTGACGAAACTTTGGGCGCCCGCGAGCGCCGCCCGGATCCGCTCGCCGCGCATGCTCTCGCTGCTGTCGATGAGCAGGACGGCCGAGAGCGGCAGCTCGCCGCGGTCGAAGGCGATCAGCTTCTGCTCGGCCCCGTTGTCGAAGACGCGGAAGTCCGACAGGTCGAGGTCGAGCACCCGCTCGCGGTCGCGGATCACCGTCGCGTAGAGCTGCTGCAGCTCGACGTCCATCCTCTCGTCGATCTGGATCGGCTCGGTATCCACGGCGTCCGACGCGCTCGAGCCCGAGGCGCCGTAGACGACCGCCCGGAACTGCCGCTTGACGTTCGCGTCGCCGACGTCGAAAACGAGCTTGAACGGCGGTGCCGCGACCGAGCCGACCGCCTTGCCGTTGACGAAGAACTCGACCCGGGCGATCTTCTCGTTGCCGGCGGGTTTGGCTTCGATCTCGGTCGAGCCGAAGACCGGCTGCCCGGGCTGCGGCGAGAGGATGCGGACCTGGACGGAGGCGGCGGCCGGCGCGGCGAGCCCCGCGGCGAGGACGAACACGGCGAGCCCGGGGAGCGCGCTTGCGAGCGGCGTCCTGCTCATTTCGCGACTCCCTCCTGGGCCGGAGCCGGGGGCGGGACGAGCGAGCGGGCGAGCACCGGCAGGCGATCGCGCCCTGCCGCGGCGACCGCCTGGTCGGCCTCGGCGAAGAGCTCCTCGGACAGGCGGTTGTAGCGGTAGCGCGAGTCTTCCTGCGGCTCGGCGGCGATCTCGGGCAGGCGCTCGAGCACCGAGCGGGCCTCCTGGAAGGCGCCCTTGCCGTCGAGCGCAGCGGCCAGCTCGACGACCAGCCGGGCGGAGGTCGGATAGCGCCCGAGGCCGGCGCGCAGGACCTTCTCCGCGCGCTCGGGCTTCTGGTCGTCGAGCTCGAGGCGCGCGAGCTCCTCGGTCGCCAGCAGGCCGATCCAGGCCACCGCGGGCGCCGCGACGAGGTCGGTCAGGAGCTTTCTCGCCTCGCTCGTCTTGTCCATCCGGGACAGGCAGAGGGCGAGCCGGAGGCGCCCCTCCGGATTCTTCGGCTCGAGCTCGAGGACCCGGCGCAGGGCGTCCGCCGCGTCGACGTAGTTGCCGTTCTTTTCGAACACGGTGGCCAGGCCGAGCGAGGCCGGAGCGTTCCGGGGATCGAATTCCTTCGCGAGCTCGAACAGCCGGGCGGCCTGGAGGGAGTCGGTCACGAGGCTCGCCAGGCGCGTCACCAGATGGCTCGCGAGCTCGGCCGCCGCCTCGGTTCCCACGTGCTGGCGATAGAGCAGGGCGAGGTCCTGCGCCAGGCTCCGGTCGTGGGTCGCGACCTGGGCCGCCCCCTTGCCGCCGTGCTCGGCGTAGTAGCGATACCCCTCCTGGTGCAGCAGCGAGAGCGGCACCAGGGACTCGAGATCGGCCCCGGCGACCTCGGAGATGACGCGCTGCTCCGCCTTGTGCAGGCGTTCGCGGGTCCCGGGATCCTGATCCGAGATCGCCGCCGATTCGAAGCGGACCAGCTCGTCGACGGCGCGCGCCGCGTCACCCGAAGCCCAGAGCTCGACGACCCGGCGGTAGCCGGATTCGAGCACTGCGGGGTCGGTACCCTGCGCCCGGGCCGGCCGGCCGCCGATCAGGCAATAGCCGGCCAGCAGCACGAAAAACGTGCGCGATTGCTGCGATGTCATGCGGGTTTTCTCCCCTGTGAGTCGTCGGGAAGACTCTCTCACACCGCCCCGGCGGCGCAAGATGGGGGGGACCAAGAGCGGGGGAGTGCCGCCAAGACCCGGAAGGGAGGGACGAGACGGCGGGATCGGAAGCGCTCGCGGGGTTGCGAAAAGGACCCCGCGAGCGGTGGGTTGCGAAAGGCTCTAGAGGGCGAGCCGCTCGCGCCTTTTCAAGCGGCCCGAGACGCGGCGGAGCAGGCGGGCGAGCTCGGCCTGCTCGCGGTCGCTATCGAGAGCGCGGCGCAGGACGAGGAGGGCGGCGATCGCCTCGCGCTGGACGCCGAGAGCCCGGAACGCCTCGAGCACCTCTTCGACGATCTCGAGGATCTCCCCGGTCCGGCCCTGGTGGAGCCAGAGGAGGGCGAGATCGAGCGAGACGCTCGCCGCTTCGTGGGGCAGGCTGCGGCCGTCGAACTCGTCGCGCACCTCCCAGAAGATCCGCTCGGCCGTCCGGTTCTGCCCTCGGCCGGCCGCCAGGCGCCCTTCCTGCCAGCGCAGCTTGAGCTGGTCGGAGGCGGATCCGCGTTCCTCGTACAGCCGCCGGCTGATGGCGATCCAGCGCTCCGCCTGGTCGTAGGCTCCGGAGTCGACGGCGCCCATCAGCAGGCTGTGGACCGCCGAGAGCGCGAGGGAGGGCTCGCGGCGCGGATCGATCAGCTCGAGACCGCGCGTCAAGGAGCGGCGCCCGGCGGCGAACTCGTTGTCGTACAGGAGCGCGGTGCCGTGCTTGATCATGGCGCGGCCGGCGAGGTGCAGGTCGCCGCTCGCGAAATGGACCTGGTAGAGGCCGTCTAAGAGGCGGCAGGCCTCCCGATAGCGCCCCTGCCAGATGCGCAGCGAAGCGACCAGGTCGTGGATCCGCGCGGCGAGCAGCACGTCGCCGGTGCCGCGGCCGGCCCGGGCGAGCGCCTCCGCGAAGGCCCTCTCGGCGCCGTGCAGGTCGGCGGAGATGCGCAGCGCGTTGCCGAGCTCGGCCCAGACGCGGGCCTGGAAGTCCGCGCGCTCGACCGGACGGCCGTCCTGGGCGCCCAGGCCGTCCGCCATGTGGGCGGCGAGCCGGGCGAGCGCGGTCATCGAGGCGGGGTCGGAGGCCCGCAGCTCCCAGGCGCGGGCGAGGAGAGCGTCGCAACGCTCGCGCCGGCTCTTGAGCTCGGCGGCGAGCCGGGGCGCCACCTCGATCGGAACGGCCGCCAGGGCTTGAAGCTCGCGGCGGGCCGAGGCCAGGGCGCGGTCGATCGGTGGATCGTAGGCCGCTTCGTCGACCCTCGGTCCGGCCATGACCGGATCGAGAAGGCCGCGCACGATCGGCTCGATGTGCTGCGAGCAGGTGTCGCAGCCGCGCAAGAGATGAGCGACCACCGACTTGCCCTCCGTCGGGGACAGCTCGGCGCGAAGAAATGCCTCCAGCCGGGCGGGTTCGGGGTGCTGGTCGTGATCCCCAGATCTCATACTCCCCTCCATGACGACGATCTGAAACCTCAGTATCTCACGGAATCCTCGATGCTAGCGGCCTACCGGCTGGAGACCACCGGCGCGCCGTCCGGATCGATCCCGGCGGAAGCCTCGGACGATCCGGCGGCGAGGGATGCCAGCCAGTCCAGGATCGCCGCCACCAAGGTGGGCTGCGCCGGCGCCCCTTCGGCCGGCGCGGCCAGGGCGGGCGCGGCCGCCAGAAGGAGAAAAACGACGAACAGCGCGAGGGAGGTGGAGCGAACGAGCCCTTGCTTCATCGACATCACAAAACCCTCCTCGCCGGCGACCCGCCGGCGTTCTCGATGGCGCGGATTTCTCCGTTACCTAATACCGGTGCGCGGCACAGAGATTCCGTGACAGTCGAATTTTTGCAAAATCCCGAAAGACGGGAGCGACGGGCGGATGATACGCCCGGAATGCCCCCGCGCGGCGAATTCACTTAAGTTAACGCGGCGGCGGGGGTCGCCTTGCGGGCGGTGCTCAAACTCGCCCTTCGGGCTCAAACAGTTGCGCTCCGTCCTCAGGCAACCCCCGCCGCCGCGTCCTATGCGGACTTGGTGGCGAAGGGGTGGCGGACGTCCCGGCCTTCGACGTAGTAGATGACGTCCTCGCTGATGTTCGTCGCGTGGTCGGCGATCCGCTCGAGGTTGCGGGCGATCAGCAGGAGGTGCAGCGCCCGGCTGACCGTCTTCGGATCCTCGATCATGAAGGTCAGCAGCTCGCGGAAGATCTGCTTGTAGAGGGCGTCGACCTCGTCGTCGCGCCGGCAGACGGCCTGGGCGAGCTCGACGTCGCGGCGGACGAAGGCGTCGAGGCTCTCGCGCACCATCCCCTGGACCAGCTGCGACAGGCGCGGCAGGTCGATGTAGGGCTTGAGCGGCGGCTGATCGACCAGCTGCTCGACCGATTGCGCGATGTTGACCGCCGAATCGCCGATCCGTTCCAAGTCGCTGTTGATCTTCATCACCGCGACGAGGAACCGCAGGTCGACGGCGATCGGCTGCTTCCGGCCGAGCACGCTGTGGCAGTGCTCGTCGATCTCGATCTCGAGCAGGTCGACCTCCTGGTCGCTCGAGACGACCTGGCGCGAAAGCTCGCGGTCGCGCTCGAGCAGCGCCCGCGTCGCCCGTGCCACCATCTCCTCGACCATGCCGCCCATGCGCAGCAGGCTCTGGCGGATGCGGTCGAGCTCCTGATCCAATCGGCGTTCCATCGCGACTCCCCGAGCCGTGCCGGCCCTTGCGACCGTTCGAACGGACATCCTACGCCCCGGAGGGCGACGGGCCAACGGCCCCTGCGTGAAGGCTTTGTGACAGCCGGGCCGCGCGGCTCAGGCCGCCGGCAGCAGGATCCGGAACGTCGAGCCCTGGCCGAGCCGGCTCGCGACCTCGACCTGGCCGCCGTGCGCCTGGGCGACGTGCTTGACGATCGCGAGGCCGAGCCCGGTCCCCCCCTCCTCGCGGGAGCGCCCCTTGTCGACCCGATAGAAGCGCTCGAAGATGCGCGGCAGGGCCTCTTGCGGGATCCCGATGCCGGTGTCCTCGACCTCGATGCGCGCGGTCCCCTCCCCGCCGGCCACCCGCACCCGCACCGAGCCGCCGGGGCGGTTGTACTTGACAGCGTTCGCGAGCACGTTGACGAGCATGCGCTCGAGGCCGTCGGCGTCGCCCGAGACCGTCACGCCCTCCCGTGCTTCGAGCGCCAGGGTCACCCGCCGCTCCTCGGCCGCTGGAGTCAGGACCTCGAGCGCCCGGCGCGCGAGATCGCCCAGGTCGACCGGCTCGCGCTCGCTCGGCGCGGCGACGCTCTCGAGCCGCGAGAGCGTCAGCAGGTCGTCGAGCAGGGCCTCGAGCCGCCGGCAGTGATCGAGGATCCGGCCGGTGAAGCGCGCCGCGACCTCCGGCTCTTCGAGCGCGCCGTCGGCGAGCGTCTCGGCGAAACCGCGGATCGCCGAGAGCGGCGTCTTGAGCTCGTGCGAGACGTTGGCCACGAAGTCGCGCCGCATCTCGTTGAGCCGGTTGCCCGCCGTGGTGTCGCGCGCGGCGAGCACGGCGCCCTGGGCCGCGCCGGGCGAGGGACCGAACAGGGCGTCGGAGCGCAGCTCGATGTTGCGCCGGTCCGGGCCCTCCCAGTCGATCTCGATCGCGTCGCCCGAGCCGCGGTCGAGGGTGCGCTCGATCAGCCGCTCGACCTCGGGGCGGCGCACGATCTCGAGCACCGGGCGGCCGGCGACCTCGCCCTGCAGTCCGAAGAGCCGCTCGAAGGCCGGGTTCGCGAGCAGAGCCCGGCGATCGGCGCCGACCACCAGCACGCCCTCCGACATGCTGGCGAGGATCGAGCGGAGGTGATCGCGCTCCCGCTGCGCCGCCGCGAGCTGGCTCTCGACCGCCGCGCCGAGCCGGTTGAGCGCCTGGGCGAGCCCGGCGAGCTCGGGGTCGTCCGGGACTTGGACGCGGTGGTCGGTGCGGCCGCTCGCGAGCTGGCCGGCCCCCGCGGCGAGGGCGGAGAGCGGCTGGAACAGGCGCCGGTCGTTGCGCCACGAGACGAGGGCGAGGGCGGCGAGCGCGGCGGCCACGGCGAGCCCGAGCGCCGCCGCGAGGTGGCCCGAGAGCGCGGCGAGCTCGTCGAGCGGCTGGGCCAGGCGGAGCACGAGCAGCCGCTCGCCCGCGCCGGTGAACGTGCGGGCCGCGTAGACGTACGGCCGGCCGGTGGTCGCGCTCCTCCGCACCGCCCAACCCCGGCCGCGGGCGAGCGCGGCGGCGACCTCCGGCCGCCCGGCGTGGTTCTCCATCGCGCCGAGCGTCGGAAAGCTGCGCGTGCTCTCGGCGATCACCCGGCCGTCGGCCGCGACGATCGTCAGCCGCAGCTCGCTGCCGCCCGCCGTCCTCTCGACCCAGGCCTGGAGGGCGGCGGGGGGATCCGCAGCGCGCGCGGCGACGATCGGCGTCAGGAGGTCGAGCGTCTCGAGGAGCTGGCGCGCGGCCCCCTCCTCGAGCAGGCCGGGCAGCAGCCGCCAGAGGAGGAGCGAGGCGGCGGCGAGCGCGGCGAGCGCCGGGGCCAAGGGCGCGAGCCGGAGCCTGCGGTGGGTGCGAGCCATGCGGGAGGGGCTTCTTAAGGACGCAGGCGGTATCCGACCCCGATGACCGTCTCGATCCGATCGGCCTCCGGACCGAGCTTGCGGCGCAGGCGGCGGATGTGGGTGTCGACCGTGCGGCTGTCGATGTCCTCGGCGTAGCCCCAGACGTCGGAGAGCAGCTGGCCGCGGGTCTGGACCCTGCCGCCGCGCTCGATCAGCAGGCGGAGCAGGCGGAACTCGGTCGCGGTGAGCGGGATCTCCTCGTCGGCGACGCGCAGCCGATGGCCGGCGACGTCGAGCCGGATCTCGCCGACCTCGAGCCGCTCGCCGCCCGCCTCGCCCGGCTGGCGGCGGCGCAGCACCGCTTTCACCCGCAGCACCAGCTCGCGCGGGCTGAAGGGCTTGCTGATGTAGTCGTCGGCGCCGAGCTCGAGGCCGACGATCCGGTCGAGCTCCTCGCTCCTCGCGGTCAGCATGACGATCGGGATCCGCGCCGTCGCGGCCTCGCGCTTGAGGGCGCGGGTGAACTCGAGCCCGTCGAGCCCCGGGAGCATCAGGTCGAGCAGGATCAGATCGGGCGCCGGCTCGCGGCGGGCGGCCTCCAATCCGGAGTCGCCGCGGCGGGCGACCTCGGCCTTGAAGCCCTCTTTTTCCAGGTTGTAGCGCAGGACTTCGGCGATGTCGGGCTCGTCCTCGACGATCAGGATGCGCTCGCGGGACATCGCTCGGGAGGCTAGCACGGGAGATTCCACAGATCCTGCGGAAAACGATGCGGAAAAGCCGGGGGGCGAGGCCCGATGCGCCCGCCTTTCATGCGGGTTTTGCGCGCTTTGAACAGAGTCTTGTGCAATCGCCGGAAGTCGTTTGTTTTCAATCATCTCTTGGTCTCCGCCAAAAACCCGAGGCGAGCTTTGCAACGCTCTCGGTGGCAGATTTCCACAGATCGGCGCGTCCGGCCGGTGAACAGCGTGTTAACTCTTTGTGACAGCGCGACTTACGCGGCGAACCCCAGAGGGGCAGTTCTTACATCCGGGCATTTTGTCCGGGTGGCGAGCGCTGGTTTCCAACCTAAGAGGGGTCGCCGTCCCACGCGCCGAGCAGGCGCCGCACCCAGATCACCTGGCCGAGGTGGTAGGCGTTGTGGTCGGCCGCCAGCAGAGCCTGGCCGAGCAGGTTGCTGCCGGAGCCCCAAGGGAAGGGAGTCCAGAGATCGGCGGCGGGATCGGCGATCCACTCGACGAGCTCCGCGCGGTCGGCGAGGAAGGTCGCGACGCCCTGCCGCCACCCCTCGGCGTCCGGAGCGGTGCCCTGCGGCGGCCAATGGCCCTCGGGCCACGAGGGCGATACATGGCCGGGATCGCGGCTCCAATCGAGGATGTCGCGCTGCGCGATCCGCAGGTGCTCGACGAGCTCCCAGGCCGAATGCTCGACGCCCGGCGGGCGCTCTCCCGCGCGCTCGGCCGGAAAGCCGGCCACGCCCTCCTCGAAGGAGAGGTGGGCCGCGCCGCCGCGCAGGAATTCGAGCACCCTCGCGCGGAGATCCGCCTCGTCGACCGGGGCCTCGCCGCCGTCCGCCGTCTCCGGCAGATCGAACGCCGCCGCCTTCCCGGCCGGCGGCCAGGCGCCGAGCAGCTGCCGGAGCAGCACGAGCTGTCCCGCGTGGTAGGCGGTGTGATCGGCGACCACCAGAGCCTGCCGCAGGAGGCTCCGCCCGCCGCCGCCCGGGATCAGGGCCTGGAGATCCGACGCGGGATCGAGCACGAGGGCCACGAAGTCCGCAAGATCGCTCCGGAACGCGGCGGCGCTCCGCTCCCAATCGCCAGGATCCGCGGGCGTCGCGCTCTCCGGCCACCACTCCTCCTCCCGCTCCGGGAACCTCCGGCCCGGAGGGCGGCTGAAATCGAGGATCACGCGCTGGCAGATCCGCACGTGCTCGAGCAGCTGCCAGGCGTTGTGCGGCACCCCGGGCGGCCGGACGGCGCGAAGCTTCTCGGGCATCCCCGCGAGCGCCGCCTCGAACGAGACATGGGCGAACGCGCCGCCGAGAAGCTCGGCGAGACGGAGTCGGAGGTCGGATTTCATGAGCGATTCAATCCCTGTCGACGGTCGAATCGATTCCTCGGAGGAAGCCGCGCATCTCGCCGATCGATCGCTCGGGGACCAGCTCGATCCGATCCTCGAACTGGAAGATCTGGAGCTTCTGGCCCGGCTGGATCCCCAGGGACTCGCGGATCTCACGCGGAATTACGATCTGGAATTTGGGCGAAACGGTGACTTGGGCCATGCCTCGGAGATTTTACGCCACGTTGATCGATCTCCCGACTCGGTTTGCTCTCCCCCTCCCTCGCCCCGATAATGCCCCTCGTGCGCAACGAGAGCCCGGTCCACGTCGTCGGCGGCGGTCTTGCGGGGACCGAGTGCGCGTTCCAGCTCGCCGAGCGGGGTGTGCCGGTGGTGCTCCACGAGATGCGGCCGGTGCGGGGGACGCCCGCGCACAAGACGGGCGACTTGGCGGAGCTCGTGTGCAGCAACTCGCTCCGGAGCGACGATCCGCACCACGCGGCCGGGTTGCTCAAGCGGGAGCTGGAGGCGTTCGGCTCGCTCGTGATCGCCGCCGCGCGCCGGGCCGCGGTGCCCGCAGGGAGCGCTCTCGCCGTCGATCGCGGGCGCTTCGCGGCGGAGGTCAACGCGGCGATCGCCGGGCATCCGCGGATCGAGCTCCGCCGCGAGGAGGTGCTCGCGATCCCCGACGGCGAAGCGGTGATCGCGACCGGTCCTCTCACGTCCGAGGCGATGTCCGCCGCGCTCCAGGGCCTCCTCGGCACCGAGTACCTCTATTTCTATGACGCCCTCGCGCCGATCGTCGAAGCGGACAGCCTGGACGCCGAGAAGCTCTTCTGGCAGTCGCGCTACGGCAAGGGGGACGGCGCCGACTACCTGAACGCGCCGATGACCCGGGACGAGTACCTCGCCTTCTACGAAGCCCTGACCGCGGCCGAGGTGGTGGCGCCGCACGAGTTCGAGAAGGCCATCTTCTTCGAAGGCTGCCTGCCGATCGAGGAGATCGCCCGCCGCGGCGGCGACACCCTGCGCTTCGGGCCGATGAAGCCGGTCGGCCTCCACGGCCCGGACGGGAAAAGGCCGTACGCCGTCGTCCAGCTGCGGCAGGAGAACCTGGCCAAGAGCCAGCTCAACCTGGTCGGCTTCCAGTCGCGGATGAAATGGGGCGAGCAGCAGAGGGTGCTCGGGATGATCCCGGGCTTCGCGAACGCCCGCTTCGTCCGCTTCGGCTCGATCCACCGCAACACCTTCCTGAACGCACCGGTCCACCTCGACCGCCACTATCGCCTGAAGACCGAGCCGCGCCTGCGCCTCGCCGGGCAGATCACGGGCGTCGAGGGCTACCTCGAATCGGCGGCGACGGGGCTCGCGATCGGGATCTACTCGGCCCTCGAGCGCGCCGGGCGGGACCCCGAGCCGTTCCCGCCCACGACCGCGCTCGGCGCCCTCGCGCGGCACCTGACCGAGTCGGATCCCAAGCATTTCCAGCCGGCGAACGTCAACTACGGGCTGTTCGCCGAGCTGGATCCCGCGATCCGGAAAGGCGACAAGCGCGCCGCCTACGCCGAGCGCGCCCGCGCGGCGCTCCTCGCCTGGGGCGCGGCGCACGGGGTGGCGGCCGATGCCCGGCCTCTCGGCGGCTCCCCCTCCTGTCCTCCCCGGGGGGAAGAACGCTCCGTCGAACCGGTCGAGGCCCCATGCGCCCCCTGATCCAGCGCTGGCTCGAGCACCTGGACGGCGAGCGGGCCCTCTCGCCGCACACGCTGCGGGCGTACGAAGGGGACCTCGTCGGGTTCCTCGACTTCCTGGGCCGCGACTTCCTGGCCAAGCCGATCGCCTCGATCGCTCCCGGCGAGGTCGACGCCCTGGCCGTCCGCTCGTTCCTCGCCTCTCTCTCCAAGCGCGGGCTGTCGCGGCGGAGCCAGGGGCGGGCGCTCGCCGCGGTGCGCGGGTTCTTCCGCTGGGCGGCGCGGGAGGGAATCGTTCCCGCCAACCCGGCCCAGGGGATCCGGACCCCGAAGGCCCCGAAGACGCTCCCCCGCCACCTGAGGCCCGGGGAGATCGAGAGCCTGCTCGAGGCTCCCGACGCGACCGAGCCGATGGGCCGGCGGGACCGGGCGCTCCTCGAGCTGCTCTATGCGACCGGATTGCGCGTCGGCGAGCTGGTGAGCCTCGACTGGCCGGACCTGGACCTCGCCGGCCGGACGCTCAGGGTTCTCGGCAAGGGCAACAAGGAGCGGATGGTGCCGTTCGGGCGCGAGGCCGAGCGGGCGCTGCGCGAGTGGCTGGCGCTCTGGGAGCCGCTCCGCGACCCGGCCGACCCGGAGGGCGGGGAGGAGCCGGTCTTCCTGAGCAGCCGGGGCCGGCGGCTCGGCGACCGGCAGGTCCGGCGGATCCTCGACCGCCATACCGCCGCCGCGGCGCTCGCCGCCGGGGTCCACCCCCACACCCTGCGCCACACCTTCGCCACCCACCTGCTCGAAAACGGCGCCGATCTGCGCTCGATCCAGGAGCTTCTCGGCCATAGCTCGCTGTCGACGACCCAGAAGTACACCCACGTCGAGATCGACCGCCTGCTCGCCGTCTACCGGGATGCCCACCCGCGCGCCAAGGGATCCTGACCGCCTGCTACAATGCCGCCCTCGCCATGACGACCTTTCAATCCACCACCGTCTTGCTCGTGAGACGCGACGGCCGCGTCTGCCTCGCCTCCGACGGCCAGGTGACGATGAACACGAGCACCATCGTCAAGGGCGGCGCCAAGAAGGTCCGCCGTACCGCCAAGGGCCAGGTGCTGGTCGGCTTCGCGGGCGGCACCGCCGACGCGCTGGCGCTCTTCGTCCGCCTCGAGGAGAAGCTCGAGGAGCACGGCGCGAACCTCGAGCGCGCGGTCGTCGAGCTGGCCAAGGACTGGCGCACCGACCGGGCGATGCGGCAGCTCCAGGCGATGATGATCGTCACCGACAAGGAGAAGAGCTTCCTGATCTCCGGCACCGGCGAGCTGCTGACGCCGGACGACGACGACGGCATCCTGGCGATCGGCTCGGGCGCCAACTACGCCCTCGCCGCCGCGCGCGCCCTCCTGCGCCACACCGAGCTCAACGCCACCGAGATCGTGCGCGAGGCGATGCGGATCGCCGGCGAGATCTGCATCTTCACCAACGACCGCATCACTCTCGAAGAGCTCTAGGAAGACACGATGGCCACCCCCGCTTCCGGCGAGGCCCAGCCGGTTCCGTCGATCGAGAACCAGACCCCGCGCGAGATCGTCGCCGAGCTCGACAAGTTCGTCGTCGGCCAGCACCTGGCGAAGCGAGCTGTCGCGATCGCCCTGCGCAACCGCTGGCGGCGCCAGCAGCTCGCGCCCGAGATCGCCGAAGAGATCGCGCCCAAGAACATCCTGATGATCGGCCCGACCGGCGTCGGCAAGACCGAGATCGCGCGCCGCCTGGCCAAGCTCGCCCGCGCGCCGTT
>DATMZM010000293.1:0-3014 GCA_035607445.1 Thermoanaerobaculia bacterium
GGCGCCCGGCGATTCGAGGCCGTCCACCCGCAGTTCCAGGAGTGATGGCAATGTAGGCATCCAAAGTTCTCGCGGGCAACATGGCGACCTCCCGAATCCGTCGGAGAGATCCTATGCCGATCTCTCGCCGGCATGGGAGCCCGGCAATCGCCTCCTCAAATGCACCCGTTCCGCGGCGCGGCCTTGACGTATGCATACAGGATATATACTCTAGCCTGGTGTGGTTTCAGTTCGATCCTGCCAAGGCGCGCTCGAACTTCGAGAAGCACGGCGTCTCTTTTGCTGACGCGGAGGGCGTCTTCGAAGATGCTCTCGCCATCCATCGTCCCGATCCAGACGCCGAAGGGGAAGAGCGGTTCCTTGTCGTGGGGCTCGGCAGCGGTGGCGTGATCTTGGTCGTGGTCTACACGCTGCGCGGAGAAGCCATCCGTCTCATCTCCGCGCGCCGCGCGGATCGTCGTGAGGTCAAAGACTATGCGGGCTGAATACGATTTCTCCGGTGGCGAGCGCAAAGCTCTGATCCCTCAAAAGGGGAAGACGCGGATCTCCATCTTCATCGACAACGCGATCCTGGACGCCTTCCGGGAGCGCGCCGAGAGCGCCGGAACGGGCTATCAGACGATGATGAACGAGGCGCTCCGCCAGTATCTCGCCGAGACCGACCGTCCAGTGACCGAGACGCGGCTGCGTCAAATCCTCCGCGAGGAGCTGCCGCCCGGCAGGAAGCGGCCCTCCCCGCGATCGGGTCACGGCACCGAGAAGGCCGTCGCGCGCCGGGCGCCGTAAGCGACCCACGCCGGGCGGCGGCCGGCTATTTCGATCTCGGGAACTCGAGCGGTCTGGTGTTCGGCCGGGCTCGCTCGCCTTGGGTGCGCAGCACGTGCTTCGCTGCGATCGGTGGATTGGCGGAGCGTACCGTTCGCCGTCACCCCCCGACGGGACCTTCGAGATCCCGAACCTCCCCCCGGCACGCAGCGGCAGGTGGTGACGGTCGGGCCCCGGCAGTCGGTTGGCGGTGGGACGGGGCGGGGGCGGCACGCCGCGAGATCTAGGGTTCGCTGTAGAAGATCTGAACGATGACCGAGAAGGTCAGGATAAGGAATCCGCAATAGCCGAGCAGTTTTTGTGGAGTCGTCCGCTTGCTCCACGCCGCGATCTGAAGCTGACCCGACAGCGCAATGTGCAGCACGAACACCGGGCCAATGATCGAGGCGAGCCAGACGAGCGGTAGGGCTCGAAGGATGAGGATCAGCGGTAGCCGGCTCAAGAAAGCCGTCGCGATGAGCGGCGAGCAAATGAGAGCCAGCGGCCAAAACCATCCGGCGAGCGCATGCTTGTTGTCGAGAAGCAGATCCGTAACCTTGAACGAAGAACACCATAACAAGTAGAGCGCTCCGGCGAGGCCGTTCGGCCGTCCCAGCAACGGAATCTTCTGTACGACCCAGCCAAAGCTCGAGACCAAAGCCACGAGCCCGATCATGGCGCCGCCCCACCCAATGTTTTCACTCCATTCCTTCAATGTGACGCTTGCGATCATCCGCCTGAGTCGGTCGTGAACCTGCTCCTCGAGGCTTCGCGCCCAACCCTCGAAGAGACCCGTTAGCTTCTCGACTCGCCGGAGAAACACCTCCGGCATGATGTGGGGCGCGAGGAGATACGCCCCCATCAAGCTCAGCACGTAGGAAAAGGTCAGCAGTCTCATGGCCGGTCTCTGTGATCAGGCGCCCCTGGCGGGCTCCGACAATCAGAAACAGCTGCAGGTGGGCAGCATGGCGACCTCCCGAATCCGTCATCGAGATCCTATGCCGATCTCTCGCTGGCGTGGAGCCCTCCCGCAAGTGCGGGGCGCGCCAAGTCCGACCCTTCACCCTTGGCGCCGAATCCTCGCGTTTTCCTCAGAATGGAAGGCGGCGATCGAGTCGTGCAGCTCCTCGATGCTGGCCGGACGAGAACCTGACCGGGCCAGCAGGCCCGACAGGCGCCGCAGCGATCCTCCAATCGGAACGAGAATCACCGAGCCGTTCTCTCGAATGACGAAGTCGAGGCGATCTCCCTCCGCTACGCGGAGATGTTCGCGGACGCTTCTCGGCAGCGTGATCTGCCCTCTGCGTGTGATCGTGGCCGTTGCCATTTGGATGTCCTCCCGGATCCACTCGCGAACGTGCCGATCTCGCTCCCGACCGCCGGCTTGGGCGCCTTCCAAGCAGGAAGTCAGTGCTCCGGCGAACCGAGGAGCCGCTCGAGGTCGCGGTCCAGATCCTTGTCGCGCTGAAAGCCTCGCTCTCGGATCTGCGCGATCGCCTTTCGGCAGAGCTCGAGATCTTCTTCCTTGGCAACGGCGATCAGAGAGCGCAGATCGGCCCAGTCCTGATCGCGGCCGGCAAGGAGCTTCAGGGCAAGCAAATGGCCTGTTCGCGCCACGGGAACGAATGTGGAGCTCAGCACCTGAATTCGGTCGGCCCTAGCAACGATGTCGGGTTCGATTCCGGACGAAGCGAAGAGAAGGTCCACGACGAGCCCCTCGTCGCTCGGTTCGGGACTGACCAATCGCACGGTCGCGAGCCGGCCGCGATCGGTTTGCTCGATCACCGCGCCGGACGGCAGATCGGAATAGCCGCGCGAGCGAAGGGACCGGACGAGGATCTCGGCTTCACGGTCGTCCGACACCGCGACGGCCACGTCGACGTCTCGCGTGGTGCGCGGTTCCGCTCGAATCGAAACGGCCAAGCCGCCGACGAGCGCCCAACGCACACCGAGCTCTCGAAACTCGACGTCGAGACGCCGCAGAGAGCGCTGAAGTCGATTCACAGCCTGGTCGAGGAATCCTGTGGATCCGCCAGCTCGGGACCCTCGTAGGGGAGCTTCCGCAGCCAAGCGAGCAGGCGGCGCTCGATCTCCGCATCCGTCGCCTGGGCAAAGCGCCGCCTCAGGTTCTGGCGCATGATCTCCTCGCCCCATTCGTAGAGCTCGAACGTGGCGCGGCAGCGGGCCTCGAGCTCGAGGTTGGCGGTCTG
>DATMZM010000145.1:0-3317 GCA_035607445.1 Thermoanaerobaculia bacterium
GCCGTGCCCCCGGCAACCCCGAGAAGGGGTCGGGCACGAACCGTTCGGCGGTCAGGTCCGGCCGGCCCAGGTAGCCGCGCGCGACCCCTCGCCCGCCGACGAGCAGCTCCCCGGTCGTGCCGAGCGCCGCCAGCGCGCCCGACGCCTCGACGATCGCGAGCGACGTGTTCGCGACCGGCCGGCCGATCGTCACGCCGCGAGCCCCGATACGTGCGAGCGACGACCAGATCGTCGTTTCGGTCGGGCCGTAGAGATTCCAGACCGGGGCCGTCCGGGAAGCGAGGTCGGCCGCGAGGGCCTGCGGAAACGCCTCGCCGGTCACCCGCGCGTCGAGCCGCGGATCCCCCAGCCAACCCGCTTCGACGAGCAGGCGCCAGGTCGAAGGGGTCGCCTGGATCACGGTCGCCGCGGTCTCGCGCAGCCGCGTGAACAGACGCTCGCCGTCCGCCGCCTCCTCCCGGCTCGCGATCTCGATCCGGGCGCCGACGACGAGGGGCAGGAACATTTCCGCGCTCGCGATGTCGAACGAGAGCGCGGTCACCGCGAGGAGCACGTCGGACGCGGCGAGCCCCGGCGTCCTCTCGACGGAGAGCAGGAGATTCGCGAGCATCCGATGTTCGAGCGCCACTCCCTTCGGCCGGCCCGTCGAACCGGAGGTGTAGATCACGTAGGCCAGGCTGCCGGGAAGCCCCCCGGAGGCCCTCGCGTCGGATCGTGCAGGAGCAGCCGAAGAGGCGGGATCGGGCTCGGCGTCCCAGCCTTCTCGATCCAGACAAACGAGTCCCACCTGCGCCGACAGCGCCCCCTCGTCGAGGCGGGAAAAGGTCTCGGCCAGAATGGCGCTCTCGGTCACGAGAACGGAGACCCGCGCGTCGTCGAGCAGGAAGGCGAGGCGTTCGATCGGATAGGCCGGATCGAGCGGCAAATAAGCTGCCCCCGCTTCGAGGATGCCCAAGAGCGCGACGAGCATCGCGGGAGTCCGGCTCGTGCAGATCCCGACGATCGAATCCTCGCGCACCTGAAAATCCCGCCTCAAGCGCCGAGCGAGGCGATCCGCACGATCGAGGAGGGCTCCATAGGTCAAGTGCTCGCCGTCGCGACAGACAGCGACCCTGTCCGGCACCCGCTCCGCCTGACGTTCGACCAGCTCGTGAACGCGGAGATCCGGCGCGAGATCGCCCTCGTCGTTCCATTCCACGAGCAGCTGGTGCCGTTCGCTCGCGGCGAGCAGCCCCAGCTCGGAAATGCGAGTGCCGGGCTCGGCGACCGCGGCGGCGAGCAGGCGTTCGAAACGGTCGAACAGGCGCAAGGCCGTCGCCGGATCGAACAGGTCGACGTTCCATTCGAGGCTCGCGGCGAGGGCCGGCCCATCGGCGACCAGTGCGAGCGTGAGATCGAATTTCGCGGTCCCGGGATCGGCTTCGAGCGCCGTCACGGTCAACCCGGGCTCGGCCCCGGCCGCTCCCGCCGCCGGCCGCGTGCGGGTTTGAAACGAGAACATCGTCTGAAAGATCGGCGACTGGCCGAGCTCGCGCGCGGGTGCCAACTCTTCGACCAAGCGTTCGAACGGCAGGTCCTGATGTGCATACGCGCCGAGCGCGGCTTCGCGGACTCTGGCGAGCAGCGCGGCGAAAGTCGGATCGCCGTCGAGGTCGGTGCGCAAGGCGAGGGTATTGGCGAGAAACCCGATCAGCCCCTCCACCTCCCGGCGGTGGCGATTCGCGATCGGCGTGCCGATCACCACGGTCGGCTGGCCGGATCCCCGATGCAGGACCGTCGCCCACGCGGCGAGCGTCGCCATGAAAGGCGTCGCGGCCTGCTCGCGGCCGAGCCGGCGCACTCCTTCGGAGAGCGTGCGATCGAGCACGCGACCGCGATGAGCGCCGCGAAAGGTCTGGACCGGCGGGTGCGGCCGGTCGGCCGGAAGGTCGAGAAGGGCGGGAATGCCGGCGAGGGTTTCGCGCCACCAGGAGACTTCGCCCGCGAGCGTTTCTCCCGCGAGCCAAGAGCGTTGCCAGACGGCGTAATCGGCGATCTGGATCGCCGGCTCCGGCAACGGCGAAGGCCGCGCCGCGGCGAAGGCGGAAGAGAGAGCGGAAAGCTCCGCCAGCAGCAGATCCATCGACCAGCCGTCGCTCGCGATGTGATGGACGGTCAGCACGAGCGCATGCTCGTCCGCGTCGAGCCGCAGCAAGCGCGCGCGCAGGATCGGGCCGAGAGAGAGATCGAACGGCCGGCGCACCTCGCGGGTCGCGATCCGACGCGCCTCTCCCTCGCGCTCCGCGCTCTCGAGCCCCGCGAGATCGGCGAACGGCAGCGGCACCGAACCGGGCGGCGCGATGACCTGTTCGGGTTCTTCGCCGCGGAGCGCGAAGGTCGTCCGCAGCCCTTCGTGGCGGCGCGCGACCTCCGCGAGCGCCGCCGCGAGAGCTGCCGGAGAGAGCTTTCCGCGAAGCCGCACGGCGGCCGGCAGGTTGTAGGCCGAACGCCCCGCGGCGCTCTGTTCGAGCTGATCGAGGAACCAGAGACGGAGCTGACCGAAGGTGAGCGGCGGGCGAAAGGAATCGTCCCGCGGCAAGCGGACGAGCGGCGGCGTGGGCGCCGCCGATCGGCCCGTCGCTTCGAGGCGGGCGATCCGATCCGCCAGCCCCGCCACCGTCGGCGCCTCGAACAGGGCGCGCAAGGGCAGGTCGAAGCCGAACGCCTCCGAGAGGCGCGAAGCGACCTGCGTCGCGAGCAGCGAATGGCCGCCCAGGTCGAAGAAATTGTCGCGCCCGCCGATGCCCTGAATCCCGAGCACCCGCTCCCAGACCGTGGCGATCAATTCCTCGGCCGGCGTGGCGGAGGCAGGCGGCCCGCTCCGCCTTTCGATTCCCGGAAGAGCACGCCCGGCGAGAGCGCGCCGGTCGGTCTTGCCGTTGGGAGTGTGGGGCAGCTCCGAGAGCGGCACGATGACCGCCGGGATCATGTAGGCGGGCAAGCGCGCGCCGAGCCAGACGCTCAACTCTCTCGAAAGATCGTGAGGTGCGGCGGACGGGCCGGCTACCAGCTCTCGGTCCTCCACCGCGAGATAAGCGATCAGACGCCCCTCTTCGCACCGTGCCAAGACCGCCGCCTCGCGCACCGCCGGATGGGCTCGGAGAACCTCTTCGACCTCGCCCAGCTCGATGCGAAAACCGCGCACCTTCACCTGATCGTCGATCCGGCCGAGGAACTCGATCTCGCCGTCGGCGCGAAAACGGGCGAGGTCGCCCGTCCGATAGAGACGGTCGCCAGCTCGAACGGAGCCGGTCGCCGCCAAGCTCGCCGGAACACCG
>DATMZM010000507.1:0-2724 GCA_035607445.1 Thermoanaerobaculia bacterium
CGGTGGGCGTCGAGCAGGAAGCCGAAGAGCTCGCAGACGACGACGGTCGCTGCGGCCGGCAGGAGGTCGAGCGCGGCTCTCAGGGTGTAGCCGAAGCCCAGGCCCCCCACCAGGACGCGCGGGGCCGGCCGGCCGGCGATCGCCGCGCAGGCGAGCCGCGCCAAGTCCCCTTCCGAGCCGTGCTGCCGGCTGGACATCAGCTCCTGGCCGGCGAGGCTCAAGCTGTAGACGCCGTCCCGGCGCGTCAGGACGAGCGGGGCGCCATCGGGGGCCGTGGCGCGGGCGAGGGTCTCCGTGGGTTTCATCGCGGCGGCGAGTGGATCAGGAGAGGCGACGCACGCGTCGCTCGCCGTCCCGGAGGCCCCGACTTCCTACTTCCCGAGACGCTCGCGCAGGAAGGCGAGGGTGCGCGGCCAGGCGGCGCGCGTGGCTCGGAGGTTCGCTCCCTCGCGATCTCCCTGGGCGCGGAGGAAGCCGTGGCCCGCGCCGTCGAAGACGTTGGCTTCGTACGCCTTGCCGAGCCGTTTCATCTCGGCTTTCGTCGCTTCGAGCGTGGCGGTGATCCGCGCGTCGTCGCCGCCGTAGAAGCCGACCACGGGCGCGTGGATCTTGGCGAGATCGGCCGGCTCGGGCGAAACTCCATAGTAGACGACGGCGCCCGCGAGCGCCGGCTCGGACACCGCGTAGGCGAAGCTCCGGCCGCCGCCCCAGCAGAAGCCGAGGGTCGCGAGCTTGCCGTTGCCCGCGGGGATCTTCTTCGCGAAATCGCGCACCGCGTCCACGCGCGCGGTCGCCTCTTCGGGCGAGAGCGCGCGGACGAGCTTCACGATGTCGTCCCGGCTCGCGGCCCCCGTGCTGCCGCCGCCGTTCGGGCCGAGCCCGGAGACCAGATCGGGAACGATCGCGATGAACCCCTCCTTCGCGAGCTGGTCGGCGACGCCGCGGATCCAGTCCGAGAGGCCGAAGATCTCGTGGATGACGATCACCACGCCCGCCTTGTCCTTGCGCTCCGGATAGACGATCCAAGCGTTCAGCTTGCCGCCTTTCGGCAGCGGGACGTCGATGAATTCGCCGTGGCGCGGAGACTTTTCGAGCTGCGCCTTCGCCTCGTTCTCGGACGGCGGCAGGCTCGGATCGCGAGCCGGCGCGACGGCGGGTGTCGAGGCAACGGACGGAGCGGCGACGACAGCGGGCGCCGTGGTTTCCGGAGCCACCGCGACCGCCGGGACCGGCGGGGCGGCCCGGAGGCCGGCGGGGATTGCGAATGCGAGGAGGATGGCAAGGAGGCGGGCGGTGCGCATGGTCGGTTCTCCTTCGGCCCGTTGACCCCGGGAATCCTGTCATAGGCAGGACGCATGGCGGCCCGGTGTCAACTTTTCTTCGCACTATTTCCGTTGTCTCGCTTATGCGTTGGATTGCACCTCTCTCTTTTGTAGGCAAGCCCGATCCGCAGGAAACGGCGTTCCAGGTGGCGGCGACCCATGCGTCTCCCCTGCCGGCCGGAGGTGTCGCTCACGGCATGGCGCACTGCGCGATCCAAACCCTTGCCAGGAGGAAATCGACATGCGGACCCGATGGACCCTTCTAGCGCTCGCGCTGATCGTCGCGTTGACGGTGTCGGCGCCGGCTCTCGCCAAACCCCAATTCAGTTATGCCGTCAAGTTCGTCTGCGGGTTCAATCCGAGCAACATCGGCTACTCGATCGACGGCAACCAGGAGGGCGAGCCGACGGTCAAGCTCGGCAACTACGCGACCGACGTCAACATCTACAACCCCGACGTCGTCATCGACCCGACCAATCCGCAGAACCAGATCTTCAAGAAGGTGCTCGTGCTGGTGGCGAAGACCAAGGAGATCCTCGGCCGCGAGCCGAAGATCGTCAGCCCCACGGGGTTCGACTTCATCGCCCTCAATCCCGGCGAGGCGACGATGGACGACTGCAACCGGATCGGCGAGCTGATCTACGGCTCTCCCGTCCCGTTCCCGTATCCCCTGACGATCGGCTTCCTGGTCATCCAGAGCGTTCACGAGCTCGACGTCACCGCGGTCTACACGGCGGAGCTGTGCAGCGCCTGGGCCGTCAACGGCAAGCTCGATTGTCTCAACCCCGACGGCTTCAACAACGGCACCTCGATCTCCGAGGACGTCGAGCAGATCGTCGGCAAGCAGCTTTATTGAGCCGCGGCTCGCTAAAGGAGATCGATCATGACGCGCAAGAACCTCGCTCTTCTCCTCTCGGCCGCCGCCCTTTCGGCCCTGGTCGCTCTGCCGGCTTCGGCGCAGCGTTTCAGCTGGGCCGTCAAGTTCGTCTGCGGCTACAACCCCACGAACATCGGCCAGTCGCTCCACGGCACCAAGGAAGGCGAGCCGACGGTCAAGTTCGGCAACTACGCGACCGACATCAACATCTACAACCACGACTACTTCAGCCAGGCCGACATCAAGAAGAAGGTGATCGTGCTGGTCAAGGAGGGCTTCCCGGTTTCCCGCGAGCCGAACTTCAACAAGGCCAGCGCGTTCGACTCCATCTCCCTGCCGGTCGACACGGCGACGATGGACGACTGCAACCGGATCGCCGAGCTTCTCTACGGCGGCGTCGTCCCGACTCCGATGCCGCTTTGGATCGGCTTCCTGATCCTCGAATCGAACATCGATCTCGACGTCACCGCCGTCTACACCGCGGAGACCTGCAGCAACTGGGTGGTGTCCGGCAAGCTCGAATGC
>DATMZM010000289.1:0-6258 GCA_035607445.1 Thermoanaerobaculia bacterium
CCGCGCACCTTCACCTGATCGTCGATCCGGCCGAGGAACTCGATCTCGCCGTCGGCGCGAAAACGGGCGAGGTCGCCCGTCCGATAGAGACGGTCGCCAGCTCGAACGGAGCCGGTCGCCGCCAAGCTCGCCGGAACACCGCGCCACCTTTCCGCCGTCAGCTCCGGCCGGCCCAGATAACCGCGGGCGAGGCCGGCGCCGCCGAGCACCAATTCTCCCGGAATGCCGATCGGCAGGAGGGCACCCTGCCGATCGACGAGGAACGCGCGACCGCCGTCGATCGGCCGGCCGATCGTGGGTGCGGCCGGCACTCCGACCGGCACGGGGATGCCCGTCGAATAGGTCGTATCTTCCGACGGTCCGTAGAGATTCCAGATCCGCTCGATCCCCCAGCGTTCGTGGATCGCCTCGACGAGCTGGCGGGAGAGGGGCTCGCCCGCCAGGCAGACCGTGCGGAGTGCCGGCGGACACGGAGAAGCGCGCACCAGCTCGGCCATCGCCGAGGGAACGGTGTTCACCAAAGTGACCGCGGCGAGACCGGGAAGGGCGAGCGCGTCGTCCGCGAGCACGATCGCGCCGCCGTGGACGAGCGGAGCGAAGATCTCGAACACGGAAAGATCGAAGCAGATCGAGGTCGAAGCGAGGACCCCGGCCAGCTCGGCGCGCGAGAAGGCTCGGCCGGCCCAGGCGAGCAGGGCGCTCGCCTGGCGATGCTCGATCGCGACGGCCTTGGGCCGGCCGGTCGAGCCCGAGGTGTAGATCAGATAGGCGAGGCTCTCCGGAAGGGAGGGGACGCGCGGCGCCGGAGGATCTGTTCTCGCGAAGCCGTTCCCGCTCCCGAGGGGCTCCGAATCGATCGCGAGAACCCGGAGGTCCGTCGGCAGAGTCGCCCTTTCGCTCAGGGAAAACCTCTCCGTGAAGAGCGGCTCCTCGGTGAGAAGGACGTCCGCCCCCGAGTCTTCGAGCATGAGCCGCAGGCGCTCGGTCGGATAGGCCGGGTCGAGCGGCAAATACGCGGCCCCCGTCTCGAGGATGGCCAAGAGACCCGCGATCAGATGCGGCGTGCGGCGCAGGCAAACGCCGATCGGAGCCTCGGGCCTCGGCCGAGCCTCTCCCCGCAGCCGCCGCGCCAAGCGCGCCGCTCTCCGTTGCAACTCGCGATAGGACCAGCTCTCCGTCCCCCAGAGAACGGCCGCCGCATCCGGAGCGATCGCCGCCTGCTCGGCGAACAGATCGTGCAGGCAAGCCGCCTCCGGAAGCGCCTCGGTCTCGTTCCACTCGACCGCGAGCTGGTGGATCTCCGGACGCGACAGGAGCGGCAATTCCGAGAGGCGGCGATCGGGATCGCTCGCCACGGCGGCCAGGAGACGAACCAAATGGTCCGCGGTCCGCCGCATGCGCGTTCGATCGAAGAGATCGGTCGCGAATTCGAGCCCGCCTTCCAAGCGGTCGGCTCCGTCGTCGAGGGTGAGGGTCAGGTCGAACAACGCGCGGCCCGCGTCGACGTCGAGCGCCTGCACGGCGGGAGCCGCGGCATCCTCGCCCGTGCGCTCGGCGACGCTTCCCGGCACGCTCTGATAGGCGAACAAGACCTGGAAGAAGGGCGGCCGGGCGAGGTCTCGTTCCGGGGCCAGCTCCTCGACCAAGCGTTCGAACGGCAGCTCGGCATGACCGAAGGCTCCGAACGCCGACTGGCGGACACGGCCGAGAAGCTCGCGGAACGGTGGATCGCCGCCGAGGTCGGCCCGCAGGACCAGGGTGTTGACGAAGAATCCGAGGAGACCCTCCGCTTCCACCCGATCGCGGTTCGCGATCGGCGTGCCGAGGGTCAGGTCGACGCGTCCGGTCAGGCGATGGAGCAAGGAAAAAAGCCCCGCCGCGAGGAGCATGAACGTCGTCGCCTTCTCGCCCCGGGCTAGCTCGCGCAATCTCGCCGCAACCGCCGGCTCGATGCCGAGAGGCTCGACCGCTCCGCGGTAAGTCGGAGCTTCGGGGCGCGCCCTGTCGGCCGGGAGGTCGAGAGGCTCGGGGGAGGGCTCGAGCCGTTCGCGCCAATAGGCGAGCTGCGCGGCGAGCCGCCCATCCGACGCGGCGAGCCCCGCCCGTTCGCGCGCGGCCAGCTCCGCGTATTGGACGGGCGGCTCGGGCAACGGCGAGGCGAGCCCACGGGCGAACGCTTGATAGAGAACGCCCACCTCGCGTGCGACGATGCGCATCGACCAGGCATCGGAAACGATGTGGTGCAGGGCGAAGGCGAGCACGCGCTCGGCCGGTCCGAGACGCAGGAGAAGAGATCGAAAGACGGGGCCTCGCGCGAGATCGAACGGCCTCCTGGCGAGCTTCGCGGCGAGAGCGCGCGCCAGCGCGCGTGCCGAAGCGAGCGACAGGCGGGACAAATCGACCACCGGCAGGCTCGCCGCACGAGGGGGTCCGAGCCGCTGGATCGGCCGGCCCGCGACCGAAGGAAATGTCGTCCGCAAGACGGCGTGGCGGCGGGCGAGCTCGGAGAGAGCGCGGGCCAGCGAGCGCTCGTCGAGAGCGCCCGAAAGCCGCACCGCGCCGGGCATGTTGTAGAACGGATTGCCCGGTTCGAGCTGGTCCAGGAACCAGAGCCGCTCTTGCGCATAAGCGAGCGGAAAGTCTCCGAGAAGGAGGGCGGCTCGCGGCTTGGGCGCGGCATCCGGTGCGCCGCCCCTCTTGCGCGCCCGAAGCTTCTGGAGAAGCAGCTCGCGCTTTTGCGGCGACAGGTCTTCGAGGCGCGGTATGTTCACCCGGCCGACTCCCCGGAGTCCCTTTCGACCCCCGCGCCCGGCGCGAGCAAAGCCTCGGCCTCTTCGTCGGAAATCTCGCCGATTTCGGCCAGCAGGGCTTCGAGCTCCGCGCCGTCGGCCGCTTCGCTCTCCCCTTCGAGCAATCGGACCGCGAGGCGCGCGACCGTCGGCGCTTCGAAGAGCGCCGCGAGGGTCAGCTCGACCGTCAGCGAGTGGCGGATCCGCGCGAGCACCTGAAGCGCGAGCAGCGAATGTCCGCCGAGATCCGCAAAGTCGTCGTGCAAACCGATCGGCGCGACGCCGAGCACCTCTTCCCAGATCGCCGCGAGCTTCCGCTCGGTTTCGTTGCGGGGTGCGACGTAAGCGGTCGCGAGAGCGGGCCGCGGGTGCGCGGCCGGGCCGACCGGCGCGATCGATTCGGCGGCGATCGCCGGAGCCGGTGCGCGCTCGAGCTCGGAGCGAAGCTCCCCGAGGTCGCGCGTGGCGACGATGACGCGCGGCAAGCCGCTGCCGAGCGCGCGATCGAAGGCTTCGAGCCCTTCGCGGGTCGAGAGCCCGTTCATTTCCCGCACGCCCGGCTCGCCGGCCGCTGCCGAACGCGCCGCCATCCCGACCTCCCGCCAGGCGTCCCAATCGATCGCGAGCACCGGGCGCCCTGCCGAGGCTTCGCCGGCCGCGAACGCGTCGAGGAAAGCGTTCGCCGCGGCGTAGTCGGCCTGGCCGACGCCGCCGAACAGCGACGCGAGGGACGAGAAGACGACGAAGAAATCGAGGGTTGTCTCCCCCACGAGCGCCTTGGCGAGCGCGAGCGTCCCCTGGACCTTCGGCGCCAGCACGGCCGCCGCCTGCTCGAAGCTCTTCCTCTGGATCAGACCGCGCCCAGGGCGGCCGGCCGCATGGATCACACCGTGGACGGCGCCGAACCGAGCGCGCACCGCCGCCACCATCGCGGCCACCGCTTCCTCGCCCGCGAGATCCCCTTCGAGAAGGAGCACCTCCACGCCCGTCGCTTCGAGGGCGGCGAGGCGCTCGATCCGGCTCCTCAGCTCAGTCTCCGGGCCGGCGAGGAGGTCGTCCCACGCATCGCGAGGCGGCAGGGCGGTCCGCGCCAGCAGGGCCAGCCGTGCCTGCCGGGTCGCCGCGAGATGGCTCGCGATTTCGAGGCCGATGCCGCTCGTTCCGCCCGTGACGAGGACGACGCCGCCCTCTCGAAGCTCTCGCCGTGCCTCTCCGGCCAGAGGGAGTCGCAGGGCTTCGAAACGTTCGACGAACCGGCGCGTCCCGCGGAGGGCGACGACGGGCTCGTCCGGCGGGCGATCCAGCTCGGCGAGGAGCGAAGAGGCCAGGAGATCCTCGAATCCCGCGCGGAAGGCGACGTCGATCGCTCGGCAGGAGACACCCGGAGATTCGAGAGGCAGGGCACGGACGGGACCCAAGAGGGCCGCCTTCCTCGCATCGACGCGGGTTTCTCCGGCCACGTCGACGAGACCGTCCGCGACGACGGCGAGATCGACCGATCCTCCGAGCATCCTCTCGCCGAGAGCCTGAGCCAGGCCGAGCAATCCGTAGAACGCGCGATCGAGCGTCCGTTCGAGCGGGGCCTCGACCTCGCCGGTCAAGCTCCACAAATAAACGGCGCGATCCGGCAGGGGGCCGTCCACCGCGAGCGCCGCGAGCAAGCGAGCGCTATCTTCCCTTCGCCCCGGGTGGATGGCGAAAGTGTCGTCAGCGAGCCGGGCGAAGCTCTCGCCCTCTTGTACCCGAACGACCCTCTCGCCTCGATCGCGCAGCTTCGCGGCCAGACGGTCGCCGACTCCCCGTTCGTCCGCGAAGATCAACCAGGACCGCCGATCCTCTCCTCGCTCTTCGACCTGGTGACTTCGGGTTTCCAGCGTGAACGTCTCTCGCCAGACGGGAACCGAGAACCAATTCTCGATCTTTTCTTTCCGTCCCTTCCGGACGGACGACTCGCTTCGCCGCAAGGGGGCGGGATCGATCCAGTAGCGGCGGCGCTCGAAGGGATAGGTCGGCAGCACGACCTTTCGCCGCCGGCCTTCGCGCTGGAACCCGGCCCAATCGATCTCCACCCCGACGAGCCAAAGCCGGCCGAGCGCCACGAGGAGCGACCCCTGATCATCTCCGGTCTCCGTCGCCGCACGTAGAGAGCTCACGATCGTCGTTCCGTGCGGCGCTTGCCGGCGCGCGAGACGCGCGAGGGAGTCGCCGGGGCCGACCTCGAGCAACAACCGGTTGGGCTCGGCGAGAAGCTCGGCGACCCCTTCGGCGAAGCGCACGGGTGCGCGTAAATGGCGCGCCCAGTAGTCGGGGCTCGTCGCTTCTTCGGACTCGATCCAAGTGCCGGTGACGTTCGAGAGAAACGGGATGCGAGGCGGCGCCAAGCGCGCGCTCCTCACCGCCTCGGCGAACGGCGCGAGAACGGGATCCATCGCCGCCGAATGAAATGCGTGCGAGGTGTGGAGCCGCCGTCCCTCGATCCCGCTCTCGGCGAGCCGTGCGTCGAATGCCTCGATCTCGTTCTCCGCGCCCGAGACGACCGCGAGCCTCGGCGCATTGATCGCCGCGAGAGCGAGACTCGAACCGGCGAGGAGAGAGAGAACTTCGGCTTCGGGCAAGGGCACGGCGAGCATCGCGCCGCGTGGCAGCACCTGCATCGAGCGGCCACGCAAGGCGACCAGGCGCGCCGCGTCTTCGAGGGAGAAGACGCCGGCCAGATGGGCCGCCGTCCACTCGCCGATCGAATGCCCGAGCATCGCTTGCGGCCGAATGCCCCAGGCTTCCCAGAGGCGCGCGAGAGCGACCTCGACCGCGAAGAGCGCCGGTTGGGCGAGAGCGGTTTCGACGAGGCGATCGACAGGCTCCGAGCCCTCCGTAAACCCGAGCAAGCGGCGTAAATCGGCCTTCTCCGCGCTCGGCTCCAGAGGCGGATCGAGGTGCGGCGCGAAGGCCTCGGAGCAGGCATCGAAGGCGGCGCGGAACGCGGGTTCGGCCCGATAGAGCCCGCGACCCATCCCGAGGTACTGCGTGCCCTGACCGGGAAAGAGGAACGCGATCGCGCGGCGGCCCGAAGGCACGGCGAGCGTGAGCACGCGTTCGGGATCGCGATCGCGCAGAGCGCGGGCCGCCTCGGATCGATCGCGAGCGACGAGCACCCGCCGCCTCGAGAACGCCTTGCGGCCGGTCTGGAGGGTGGCCGTCACGTCGGCGAAATCCTGTTCCGGATGCGTGTCGAGGTGCTCGGCGAAGCGGTCGGTGGCAGCCTCGAGCGCGGCATCGCTCTTGTCGGACAGGGCGATCAGATGCACCGGCCGGGTCGAGCCGGTTTTCACCGGCTCCGGCGCCTCTTCGAGAACGGCATGGACGTTGGTGCCGCCGATGCCGAACGAGCTGACCCCCGCCCGTCGCGGGCGCTCGCCGCGCGGCCAGGGAGTGAGCATGTCACTGACCGAAAAAGGAGTCGCCGCAAAGT
>DATMZM010000114.1:0-11070 GCA_035607445.1 Thermoanaerobaculia bacterium
CGGCAGCAGGAGCAAGAGCTTGGGAGTCATGAGGAACGCCTCCTTCCGAAGGGGAGAGCATAGCGCGAGCTCCCGTGCCGCCCCGGGCAAGGGACCGCGCCGGCTCAAACGGTCCCGGACAGCGCGTCGAGCGGGTGGATGCCGCCGTTGTGCCAGGAGGCGTCCGGCCGCTGGAGCTCCCCGGGGGCCGCGAAGCGGGAGACGCCGAGGGCGGCGAGTGCCGGGCGGAGCGCTTCGGCGCCCGCTCCGGCGAGCGCCGCGCCCTGGAGCCTGACCCGCCAGGGTGCCAGGATCGGGAGGATCGCTTCCAGGTCGCCGAGCGGGTGGATGCGGACCGCGCGCAGACCCGGCGACGGCGCGAACCGAGGCTCGGGCTCGACGACCACGGTCCCCTCCGAAAGGCCGAGATCGTGCCGGACGAGCCCGCGCATCTCGGCGTCCAGCCGCAGCTGCCGGACGGCGCCGAGGCTTCCGAGGTCGGCCGGACCGGGCGGCCAGGCCCGGGCCAGCTCTCGGAGCGAGGCGGCGATCTCGCGCGCCAGCTCGGCGGCCGATCCGGCGGTGAAGACCGCCGCGATCGACAGGCAGCCGCGCTGGTCGAAGAGCGCGACGTCGCGCGCCAGGCCGGCCGCGACCGCCCCGGGGTCGACCTCCCGGCCGATCGCGGCGAAGCTGGTCTTCGGGCCGTACGCGACGACGCGCCCCGGAGCCCTGCGCTCGAGGTCGGCGAGCGCCGTCTCGTCGCCGTAGGCGAGCACCCGGCCGGCGCGTGCGAGGACCGGCGTCTCGATCTCGACGTCTCCGCCCGGCCAGGTCGCGGCGGCGTAGGCTCCCCCGAACGCCGGCTCGCGGCGGGCGAGCGCGGCGAGGAACGCCGGGGCGAACAGCGGCTCGCTCGAAGGCGACTTGAGGAGCGCCGGCCGCCCGAGGGCGACCGCCCCAGCGAGGGGTTGGACCGCGAGGGCCGGGAGGTTCGAGGCGAGGACGACCAGCACCGGCCGGTCCGCGCCCTCGCGCGGAGGGCGCTCCCGGGCCGCCGCCCGCAGCGCGGCGAACGGCTCGGCCCGGACGCCGCCGAGCACCGCCTCGAAGGCCGCCGCAAGCCCCTGGGGAGAGAGTCGGCAAAGGCTCGCGAGAGCGGGATCGAGAGCGCACCGCTCGGGCGATTCCGGATCGAGAAAGGCGTCGACCGTCGCTCCCCAGGCCGCCGCGAGGCGCCCTTCGGGCAGGGCGGCGAGCGCGGCGGCGCCCTTCGCGATCGCCTCGACGAGAGCGCCGAGCCGCTCCGGAGCCCAAAGCGCGCTCCGATAGGCGACGCCCGCCCGCTCGACCTCCATCGCGTCGAGATCCGGAGCCAGGGCGGGGGCGAAGGCGTCGGTCAGCGGGGCGGGCATGGCGGGGATGGCGGGAATGGCGGGGAATGCCGGGAACGGTCCGGAAGAGCCCCATCGTCGCGTAGATCGACGACCTCGTAAAGCTTCCGAAAGCTTTCCCGGCCGCCCGCGATCGGGAGCCGGGCTCGCAGTAAGCTTTCGGCTATGCCGGTCGAGTTCTCCGTCGTGATTCCGACCCACAACCGGATGGACGTGCTGCCCGAGGTCCTGGCCGCTGTCGAGGCGCAGGTGGGGGCTCCGGAGCTCGAGGTCGTGGTCGTCGACGACGGGTCGAGCGACGGCACGGCGGAATTCCTGGCCGGCCGTTCCCACAAGGTCCCCTTGCGCGTCCTGAGGCAGGACAACAGCGGTCCGGCCGGTGCGCGCAACGCGGGGGTCGCCGCGGCGGTCGGGGGATGGGTGGCCTTTCTGGGGGACGACACCGTCCCCGCGCCGGGATGGCTGGCGGCCCACGCGCGCGCCCACCGGCGCCGGGCGGAAGCGCCGCGGGTCGCCGTCCTCGGCTACACGGGGTGGCACTCGCGCATGCGCCTGAACCCGTTCCTGCGCTACATCAACGAGCACGGTCTGCAGTTCGGCTACGCTCTGATCGAGGACCCCGAGGACGTGCCGTTCAACTTCTTCTACACCTCCAACGTCTCGCTGCCGCGCGAGCTGCTGCTCGCCGAGCCGTTCGACCTGCGCTTTCCCTACGCCGCCTGGGAGGACATCGAGGTGGCCTATCGGATGACCCGGCGCCAGGGGATGCGCATGGTCTACGAGCCGGCCGCCACGGTGGCTCACGACCACCCGACCGATCTCGAACGCTTCGCCGCGCGCCAGGAGAGGGCGGGCTACTGCGCGGTGGTCTTCTACCGGCTCCATCCCGAGCTCGGGGGGTTCCTCGGCGTCGGGCCCGAAGGTCCGCCGCCGCTGCCTCCCGTGCGCCCCCAGCGGCGCCGGGAACGGCTGGCTCGGGCTTTGCAAAATTGGCCGTTGTTTCTCCCCAAAGCGTGGGAGGATGTACTCCGGTTTCATTACATCAAGGGCCTTCACCGCGCCTGGACGGGCGCGGGGACGGCCGAAGGAGAGTTTCGATGACCATTCCAACTCGAGAGTCTTTCGCCTGGGCGAGCCGCGCTGCCGGCGTGGGTCTCGCGTTGATCGTGGCGACGAGCCTGCCGCTCGCCGCCCAGAGCCGGTCGCACGGGCACACCGACGGCTCGGCGGGCGAGGCGCCGCACGCGCGGAGCGAGCCCGGCGGCGACCGGGGCAGCTGGAACCACGGCGGGTCGCCGTCCGGCGGCTCGGGCGGCGGTTCGGGCTCGATCTCGTCCGGCGGTGACGGCGGCGGCTCGACCGCGCAGCCGAGGTCGTCGGGAAACTCGCCCGGCGGGGACCGCAGCAATTGGTCCCACCGCGGCGGCGGGCATGGTGACCGCGGCCATCACTCCGGCCACTCCGGCGGCGGCCGCATCCACCTCGGCTTCTATCCCTACTACTGGAATCCCTGGTGGAGCTCGTACTGGTGGGGCTGGGACGGTCCCTACTACGGCGGCTACGGCGGTTACGGCTATGGCGGCTACGGCCGCTACGACTCGGACGGCGGCCCGGACCAGGGCGCTCTCGATCTCGACGTCGCGCCGGGCGACACCCAGGTCTTCCTGGATGGCCAGAACATCGGCACGGTCGACGATTACGACGGCTTCCCGCGCTATCTGTGGCTCGAGAAGGGGACCTACGACCTCGTCTTCTACAGGGAGGGGTACCAGACCCTGGCGCGCCAGTACTCGATCTATCCGGGCCTGGTGGTCGACGTCAGCGACCGGCTCGTGCCGGGCCAGTCGATCCGCCCGCAGGACCTCGAGACCAAGACCCACGTGCGGCGCGACACCCGGGTTCTCGACGAGCGCGAGCGCGCCGAGCGGATCGACGCCGAGCGGCGCTCGCGCCGCGACGACGCGGACGAGCAGGAGCTCGGCGAGGACGACGCGGGCCGTCCCCGGGATCGCGGCTCGCGCTACGGAGACTCCGGCCCGGCCGGAGAGCAGGGACGCCTCCAGCTGACGGTCGAGCCGGACGATGCCTCGGTCTATCTGGACGGCAGGTTCCTGGGCACCGGCGAGAGCATCTCCCGGCTGCACCGCGGCCTCCTGGTCGAGCCCGGCCAGCATCGGATCGCGGTGGTCCGCCCGGGCCGGCGCGGCGTCGAGCGGCAGGTCACGGTCGCGGCGGGCGGCGAGGAAGAGCTGTCGATCGTCCTCGACAAGGGCGACGAGTAGCCTCCGCCTCACCACGAAGCGAGCGTTTCCCGAGCGCCCCTCTCCAGCGAGGGGCGCTCGTTTTCTTTGGCGCGAAGGCTCGCGGCTACGTCGAGGTCGTGCCCGCGTCGCCCGTCGTCTCGTCGGGGTGGGCCGCGGACCGGGCCACGACGCGGAACAGAACGACGTAGTCCCCCGCCTCGAAGCCTCCCTGGGCCAACGGTTCCCCCTCGCGCGACGTGGCGGAGAGGAAATCATCGATCCGGCCGAGCGCGGTCCGGACCTCGTCCGTCCAGCGCAGCGGGCTCGCCGCCGCGCCCGGGGAAGGAGGACCCGTCCCCCCGCGGCCGACGGCGCCCGCCTCCGCCTCCACGAGGTCGTAGCGGCGGAAGAATTCCTGGCGCGAGAGCCCGTGCGCGGAAAGGACCCTGCCGAGCGTCGCGAGGGTGACCTCCTGCTTGCCGGTCTCGATCCGCGAGAGCTGGCCCTTGCCCACCCTCGCCTCGGCGGCGAGCTGGCTCAGGGTCTTGCCCCGCTCCTTGCGGACCCGGCGCAAGGTCTCTCCCACCTGGGCGAACATCGTCGGTTGCACGGAGGGGGAATCTACTCGCGCGAGTCGCCATTTGGCAACGTTAAATCTATTGGAATGAGTACCTTGCAGACAAACATCGGTTGCCGCCAGAGGGAATTTCGGAACCTTTGACAGAACCTTTGCGGGCGAAGGAGAGCGCAAGCGAAAACAAATTGCGATGACCGGGATCCTCATCCGATCCAACCCGGGCTCTTGCCGTGCCGCTCCCTCTGCGTGTTAACGTTCGGCTCCATGCCTGAGGTGCAAGTGGTGGGCGTGGGGGACCCTCCGGTTCCATACGAGCCGCTGCGGGTCTTGATGCCCTCGCCGATCGGCCAACTGGGAGTCGAGCTCTGCGGCAGCGTGATCACGAGCCTGGTGATCGTGCCGGATCGCAAGGCGCGCTCGCGCTACACGCCATTCCACGACCTCGACGGCTCCGACGCCCTCGACGAGATCTTCGGCAAGCTGGCCGAGTACTTCGCCGGCGCGCGGCGCAAGTTCGATCTCGATTTCGATCTCGGGCCGAGCGGCGTGACCGGGTTCCCGCGGCGGGTGCTGCGGGAGACCGCGAAGATCGGCTACGGCAAGACGCGCACCTATTCGGCGATCGCCGAGGCGGCCGGCCAGCCCGACGCCTACCGGCAGGTGCTCTCGATCCTGCTCGAGAACCCGATCCCGTTCCTGATCCCCTGCCATCGGGTGATCACCCACAAGTCGGGCAGCGGCAGCTACATCGCGGGCGAGCGCAAGAAGCGCTGGCTCCTCGATCTCGAGAAGAAGAGCGTCGAAGCTCTCGACTGAAGCGTTTCCCGAGCCGCGACAAATCGACTTTCTTGGCTCCCGGGCCGGCCGCGAGAGGTCCGGGAAAACTTCCTCCTCGTTCCGCAGGTCGGAACTTCTTCCGCCACAGCCCGCACGCGCGGACTCCCGGGTTCTTCCCAGGGCTGGAATTTTCCGCGAAAGAGAACGCTAGGGGTCTTTGCAAGTCACTCATATCAAAGAACTTACATTTGCAATCGCCTCCTGCCACGGATAGATTCGGCGCCGTGGATCAATTCGGTCACGTGGGGGAGACGCTGCGCCGCCTGCGCAAGGAGCTCGGCAAGACGCTGAGCCAGCTCGGCGCCGAGGCCAAGGTCGGCAAGGGGCAGCTGTCGCGGATCGAAAACGGTCATCAGGAAGCCACCCTCGGCACCCTGGCGAAGATCCTCGCCGCGCATGGCATCAGCCGCCACGAGTTCTTCCGCCGCTACGACCTCGTCGAGGCCGAGACCACGGCCGCTCGGGAGGGCAAGTCCGCGCCGCCCGTCGCCGGGCTCGGATCGGGCGGCCGGCTCGCCGACTCGGTCCGCGATGCCCTCGACCGTTTCGACGCCTTCGTGCGCATGGCCCTCGAAGGGCGCGAGCCGCTGGCGCAGGGAGCCTTCGAGCTCGGGGCCTACGTGGTGTTCTTCCGCGTCGTGCCTCGGACGGAGGGATCGACGGCCGGGCAGTCCGGGCCCCCCTCGCCTCCGTAAGAGAGCGCCTCGAGGGGCGCCGCCGGTCCTCGAGATGCCGAAAAGCGGGATTTTCGGGCGTGGATCGCAACGAGATCGAAGTTCTCGAATCCGACAACTTTAAATCCGTAATGAGGATCGATTGCCGCCGAGCGTATCCGATCGCGGCGCGAAAATGATCGGTAGCGGGCATGTCACGTTGCTCGTAAGTATTTCTGGTACAAGGACTTATGCTTGAATCCGGGCACCTTTGGCGGATAGATTTTCGCCATGGAGATGTTCCGTCACATGGGTCTCACCCTTCGCCTGTTGCGGGACCTGCGCGAGAAGAGCCAAGGCCAGGTCGCCAAGGAGGCGGGCATCAGCAAGAGCCAGCTCTCCAAATACGAGAACGGGCGGCTGCCCAAGCTCGAGACGCTCGAGCGCCTGCTCGCGGCCCTCGGCGTCGAATACTTCCAGTTCTTCTTCACCCTCTATCTGGTCGACCGGCGCTCGGCCGGCCTCGAGCGTCAGGCCGGCGAGGACACTCCGGACGGCGACGTGGATCGCCTGCTCGCCGACCTGCGCGAGGAGCAGGGCTCTCTCCTGCCGGCCTTCCTCGAAGGGCCGGGCGGCTCGGAATCCCTCGAGCTGGGCTTCAAGCGGATCTTCGACGACCTGCTCGTCGTCTATCGGATGGTCTTCGAGCAGCTCCTGGCCTCGCGGATCCGTCGCGAGCCGAGCTGACGTCCTGAAAATTCGCTCGCGGGCGGGGTTGTACAATCCGCCGCCGTGAAGAAGATCACCCGCGAAGACGCTCTCGATTACCACGCGCGCGGACGCAAGGGCAAAATCGAGGTCGTCCCGACCAAGCCCACCGCGACCCAGCGCGACCTCTCCCTCGCCTACAGCCCCGGCGTCGCCTATCCCTGCCGGGAGATCGAGGCGTCGCCGCTCCTCGCCTACGAGTACACCAACAAGGGCAACCTGGTCGCGGTGATCAGCAACGGCACGGCGGTTCTCGGCCTGGGCAACATCGGACCGCTCGCCGGCAAGCCGGTGATGGAGGGCAAGGGGGTCCTGTTCAAGCGCTTCGCCGACATCGACGTCTTCGATCTCGAGATCGCGACCGAGGATCCGGAGGAGTTCATCCGCACGGTGCGGCTGCTCGAGCCGAGCTTCGGCGGCATCAACCTCGAAGACATCCGCGCGCCCGAGTGCTTCGAGATCGAGCGCCGCCTGAAGGCCGAGATGAGCATCCCGGTCTTCCACGACGACCAGCACGGCACGGCGATCATCTCGGGCGCCGCGCTCTCGAACGCGCTCGAGATCGCCGGGAAACGGTTCGAGGAGGCGCGCATCGTCTTCTCGGGGGCCGGCGCCGCGGCCCTCTCGTGCGCGGCGCTCTATCTCGAGCTCGGCGCGCGGCGCGAGAACATCCTGGTCTGCGACCGGAAGGGCGTGATCTTTGCCGGCCGGACCGAGGACATGGACCCCTACAAGGCGGCCTTCGCCGTCGCGACCCCCCGGCGCACCCTGGCCGAGGCGCTCGTGGGCGCGGACGTCTTCGTCGGCCTCTCGGTGGGCGGGGTGGTGAGTGCGGAGATGGTGGCCGGCATGGCGCCCGACCCGATCGTCTTCGCGATGGCGAACCCGGATCCCGAGATCCCCTACGAGACGGTCTGCGCGGTCCGTCCGGACGCGATCGTCGCGACCGGCCGCAGCGACTACCCGAACCAGGTCAACAACGTCCTCGGCTTTCCGTTCCTCTTCCGCGGCGCCCTCGACGTGCGCGCGACCGACATCAACCTGCCGATGAAGCTCGCCGCCGTGCGCGCCTTGGCGGCGCTCGCGCGGGAGGACGTGCCGGACTCGGTGCTCAAGGCCTACGGGCTCGAATCGCTGCGCTTCGGCCGCGACTACCTGATCCCGAAGCCGCTCGACCACCGGGTCCTCTTGACCGTGCCCCCCGCCGTAGCCGCAGCGGCCATGGCGAGCGGCGTCGCCAGGGTGCCGATCGCCGATTTCGTCGCCTACGAGCGCCGGCTCGAGACGCTGATCTCGCGGCGCCTCGAGCTGATGCGCGGCCTGATCGACCGGGCGAAGCGGCAGCCGAAGCGGATCGTCTTCCCCGAGGGCGAGCACGAGAAGATCCTGCGCGCCGCGAAGATCCTGGTCGACGAGGGGATCGCGCACCCGATCCTGCTCGCGCGCCGCGAGGTGATCGCCCCGCGGTTGCACGAGCTCGACCTGCCGGAGGACCGGGTCACCATCATCCACAGCGAGAGCTCGGAGCGCTTCGCACCCTACGCCGCGCGCTTCCACGAGCTGCGCCGCCGCGACGGGGTGACCCCCGACGAGGCCCGCAAGCGCATGCGCCAGCGCAACTTCTTCGGCACCATGATGGTCGAGCAGGGCGACGCGGACGGCCTGATCTCGGGGCTCTCGCAGTCCTATCCGGACACCATCCGGCCGGCGCTCCAGATCATCGACCTGCAGCCGGGGGTGCGCCGGATCTGCGGCGCCTACCTCCTGATCCTCAAAGACCGGGTCTTCGTCTTCGCCGACACGACGGTCAACATCGACCCGACGGCCGACGAGCTGGCCGAGATCGCGCTCCTGACCGTCCGCTTCGCGCGCCGGTTCCAGATCGAGCCGCGGGTCGCCATGCTCTCGTTCTCGAACTTCGGCTCGAACTCTCACCCCGCCGCGCGCAAGGTCCGGCGCGCCGTCGAGATCGTCCGCGGCCTCGATCCGGAGCTCGAGATCGACGGCGAGATGCAGGCCGACACCGCGGTCCTCGAGGAGATCCTCGGCGACATCTATCCCTGGAGCCGGCTCACCCGGCCGGCGAACGTCCTGATCTTCCCCGAGCTCCAGTCGGCGAACATCGCCTACAAGCTGGTCTGGCGTCTGGCGGGCGCCGAGGCGATCGGCCCGGTGCTGCTCGGGCTGTCGCGGCCGGTCCACGTCCTGCAACCGGGGCTCGAGGTCCAGGACATCGTCAACATGGCGGTGATCTGCGTCGTCGACGCCCAGGAGCTCGAGGCGGCCAGCGGCGGCGAACGGAGCCGCGGCTCAAAGTAACCAATCCAGCCCCCGGCGCGCCCAATCGCGGTAGAATAGGGCTTCGAGCTACCCCTCATCGAGGATCGAAATCCGGCGAGGTGCCGGCTGGCGGACACGGCTCCCAACTCTTCAGAAACCACGGCGACCCCGCCAACCGGGGCGTTCGCTCGTAAGGAGGTCATTCGACATGAAGCGCATTTCCTGGTGGCTGGCCGGCGCACTGCTCGCAGCGGTGATCGCGCCCCAGCTCGCGGCGGCCGCCGACAAGAGCACCAAGCCGCGCATCGCGGTCATCGAGTTCAAGAACAAGGCCGACAATCAGTGGTGGTACCACGGCGGCGCCGAGGCGGCGCAGGACGTCTTCGTCACCGAGCTCGTCAAGAGCGGCAAGTTCCGCGTCGTCGAGCGCGAGCAGCTCGCGGCCCTGATGCAGGAGAAGGGTCTGGCGTTGAACGGCGACGTCGACCCGAAGACGGCGATCAAGGTCGGCAAGCTCCTGGGCGTCAACTACCTGCTGACCGGCTCGGTCACCGAGTACGGCGCGCAGAAGAAGGGCGCGCACGGCTGGGGCGTCGGCGGTCTGCCCAGCTTCAACGTCGGCAAGAAGACGTTCACCGCGGCGATGAACGCGCGCCTGATCGACACCTCGACCGGCGAGATCGTCTGGGCCGACGAGGCCCGCTCGTCCGACTCGCACTCGAACGTCGACGTCGGCGGCTTCGGCGGCGGCGTCGAGGAAGACGACCAGATGTTCGACAAGGTCATGAAGCCCTGCATCCAGCAGCTGACGGCGAGCTTGAAGGCCGCCGACCTGTAGGACGCGAGCGCGGTTCCCGTTCGGCACCGAGAGGCCCGGCTCCCCGCCGGGCCTCTTTTCATAGGACAGGCGATGTCACGGCGCGGGGTCAGATCAGGCCGCGATCGGTCAGCTCCGTCTTTAAAAAGGCGTAGTAGATCGGCGCCGCGATCACTCCCGACAGGCCGAACGCCGATTCCATCACCAGCATCGCGAGGAGCAGCTCCCAGGCGCTGGCCTTGATCTCCGTGCCGATGATCTTGGCGTTGACGAAATACTCGAGCTTGTGGATCACGAGCAGGAAGATCATCGAGCCGAGCGCCGCGCCGAGCGAGTACGACAGGCTGACGATGACGATGACCGTGTTCGAGATGAGGTTCCCGACGACCGGCAGCAGGCCGGCGACGAAGGTGATGCCGAGGAGCGTCTTGGTGAACGGCAGATGGACGCCGAGGAGCGGCAACACCACGAGCAGGTAGAGGGCGGTCAGCGCGGTATTCAAGGCCGAGATCCGCGCCTGGGCGAAGACGATCCGCCGGAAGGCGTCGCCCAAGCGGTCCGCGCGCTCGGTCAGGGCCTGGGCGAGGGGAGCGCGGTCGGGGGTCCCCCGCGTTTCGTTGAGCGAGACGAGGGCGCCCAGGATCATCCCGACCAGCACGTGCAGGAACGTCCTGCCGAGGTCGGCGCCGAAGGTCTTGACGTCCCCGGCATGGGTCCGGAGCCAGGCCACGCTCAGGTTCTTGATCTCCTCGGCGTTGTCGGGCAGCTGATCGGCGAGCCAGGGGGGGAGCTGATCTTTCGAGGTGTCGAGGACGTCGGCCATCTTGCCGAGGAGGGCCGGGAGGTTGCCCTGGCCGCCGCGGAAGAACGCGACGACGCCGAAGACCGAGAGGATCAGCACCGTGACGACGACCGCGGCGAGGAGCGTCGCGGCCAGGATCTTGCGGGTCCCCCGGCCGCTGCGCAGGAAGCGCAGCTTGCTCGCGATCAAGTGGACCAGCTCGTAGACGGCGAGCCCGCCCAAAAGAGCCGCCAGCAAGTGCAGCTTGAGGATGAGGAGGAGCCCCACTCCGGCGAGGATCCAGGCGGCGATCTCGGGGCCCGAGGGACGCGGCAGGGGCTTCGCGGCGGTCGGGACCGTCGGGGCCGGGGCTGCTTTGGGCTTCGCAGGGCTCATCGCGGGCGTCTTCCTGGGGGGAGAGCTTGGCACAACCCGAGCCTCGCCGGCCGGCGCTAGGCCGTCTTCGCTACCGGCCGCCAAGTCAGCGACGGCCGTTTCTTCGCCGCCGCACAGTCCTTGAGGAAAAGGTTGATCAGCGTCTGGTAGGGAATCCCCAGCTCTTCAGCCAGCCCCTGGAAATAGGCGAGGACTCCGGGATCCAGCCGGATCGTGACCTGCTTCTTGAGCCGTTTCGCGTATGGATTGGGTTTCGCCTGGGAGAAGTCGTAGGTCTTTCTCATCGGTGGAGTCTCCGGAAGTAATGCTCTCGCTCCCAACGATCGGCCTTCCGAGCCGAGATGA